>NZ_JABTBO010000016.1 GCF_014884965.1 Spirabiliibacterium mucosae
GACACGGTGGTCCTCCAATAATTAAGTCAATAGTTTATCTTTGAGTAAATGATCAATGGCAAGAAAAATATTATCTAAAGACTCCTCAGATATTGTTTCGTTAATTACGGAGTTCATGATTTCATCAGGAATACAAGCATAAAACTCATCTCTACTTATTTTTCCTGTCAGATAATTTTCATATACATCTTCTTTTTGGTTGGATTTTAACCAGTGATACGCTGAGCGAGTGCGAAGAGTAAAACAAGCTGCTTTATCTGACTCTATATGAGCAATGGGATTAAAACCAGCTTGGATAAAACCTTCCGATAAACCGCCCGCCCCTGAAAACAAATCAAGAAAATATCGTTTATGATTCAACACAAAACCACCTTATCTATCATTACTCGTATCCAAAACTGAAATATAGAATTATGCATATTATCTCTTTAGTTAGACCTTTTTACGAGTTTACTCAACTCTAAATTTAGTAGAAGATACAATAAATTAAGCCACATTGTATTGTAAAATCAATTTGGTTGTCTTTTTGTTTTGATGATCTTTTGGGAGCTAATCTTTCATACTTAAAACGCCAACTTAGCTTTCCGCTATCCTGTAAGCATTGCAAATAAAGCCTACCTCCGTCAGCTAGTACCTTTTCTTTCTCTCTAAATTTTTAGCATTGTCTATCAGTGAGCAGCGGAGTTACTATTCTAGTCATAATTTCACCCTTAAAACCTCAATTTTGTACCACAATTCTAACGTGGTTCTTCCCGTGGTTCAAAAAGTAATTTATTTGGTTTTATTCTATGCAACTGCATTAGACATTAAAAAAGCCCTAAAGACTTGTCGCTCTAGGGCTCGTTTGACTTTGTTAGATTGTATTTTATCGCTTGTTGGTGCCTAGGGCCGGACTCGAACCGGCACACCCGAAGGCGGTTGATTTTGAATCAACTGCGTCTACCAATTTCGCCACCCAGGCGCGATAGTTACTGCAATCTCTTTGTGTGACGCATTATACGAAGATTAGAAAAACTTGCAAGCATTAAAACGAAAAAAATGTTTGTTCGCTTTAATTTTCAACAGTTTTGACCGCACTTTGCACATTTAAGTGCGTTTTCGCTTTAAAATCCACCACGTAATCAGCAAAAAGAGCACGCTTGGCAGCAGGGCACCCACAACGGGTGGGATGTCGAACACCATGGTGACTTTGCCGAACGTTTCGTTAATCACATAAAACACAAAGCCTGAGATGATGCCCGTGACAATGCGCGCACCCGCGGTGACGCTGCGCAGCGGCCCAAAGATGAACGACAACGCCAGCAGCACCATCACACCGACAGAAAACGGCTGCACCAGCTTGCGCCAAAAGAGCAGCTCAAATTGCGTTGGGTCTTGCCCGCTTTGTTTGAGGAAGCTGGCGTAGTTATAAAGCCCTGAAATCGACAGCGAGCTGGCCTTGAGGCTCACTGTCATCAGCTTGTCGGGCGTGAGGCTTGAGGCCCAAGTGCGGTTGAGGTAGTTTTTATTGTCGATTTTATCTTGGCCAATAATCGTTTCATTGAGGCGATTGAAGACCCATTGCTGCTGTTGCGGGTCAAAGGTTGCCTCGTTGGCGTATTGCACGTTTTTGAGCTTGCGCTCGCCGTCAAATTGATAGATGTAGATGTTTTTCAGCTTATTGGCGTCGTTGATTTGCTGGACATAGACAAAATTGTTGCCGTCTTTCGCCCAAATGCCGTTTTTCACTGAAATCAATGCACCACCACTCATGGCTTGTGAGCGCATATTGCGGGCAAATTGCTCCGTTTGCGGGATGCCCCATTCGCCCAGCAGCATAATGATCAGCACCAGCGGGATGGCCGTTTTAATCGTCGCCAGGCCAATTTTCAAGCGTGAAAAGCCCGAGGCCTGCATCACCACCAATTCGCTGTTGGCCGCCAGTGTGCCCAGCCCAATCAGCGCGCCGAGCAGCACTGCCATCGGGAAGAAGGTTTCAATATCTCGCGGCATGGTCAACAGCGTGTAATACACCGCTTGCAGGCCGTCGTAGCTGCCTTTGCCGATGTCGCGAAATTGCTCAACAAATTTAATGATGGCCGAAAGCCCCACCAGCATCAGCAGCGAGGCCAAAATGGTGCCAAGAATCGTTTTGCCGATATAGCGATCTAAAACCCCAAACATCGTTATTCCTCCAACGCGGCGCGGGGTGAAAACCAAGACCGCACTTTATACATAAACGCACTGTTCCACGCATTGAGCACAATGCCGAGCAGCAAAAAGGCCACGTGCACCAGTGGCATCATCACCATCGCATCAAGCTTGCCCGCACTGCCAGCGGACTTAAATGAGCTGAGCAGCAAGAAATAAATCAAATAGAGCAGCAATGCTGGCAGCATTTTGGCAAAACGCCCTTGGCGCGGGTTGACCTTGCTCAGCGGCAAGGCCAGCAGCGCCATCAGCGGCACGGCAATCACCAGTGAAATGCGCCACATCAGCTCCGCTTTGGCTTGTGGCGAGTTGTCAGCCCACAATTCAAGCAAGTTCAAACGTTCAATTTTATCGGATTCTGCCTCCACTTCACTGAAGGTGAGGTAGGCTTGGTAATCTTCAAAATGGGAGATTTTAAAATCCGGCAGCACCGCGCTGCCTTCATACCGCTCACTGTTGCGCAGTTTTAAGATTTGATCGCCATTGGGCAGGGAGGACAACTCACCTTGCTCGGCCACCAGCACCGACGGTTTGACGTTGCCGCGCTCGCGGGTTTGGAAAAGGTAGATATTTTCCAGCTGATTGCGCTTGACCGAATCAATAAACAGCACAAAATTGCCGTCTTGGCTGCCGATAAATTGCCCCGGCGTGAGGGCCGACAGGCTCGGGTTTGCCTTGGCTTGCTCCACCAAGGTGACTTGTTTATTAATCGCCCACGGTGAGAGCACAAACACGTTGTAGGCACTTAAAAGTGCGGTCAGCACCGATAAAATCAGCGCGACTTTCACCAAAATCCGCTGGCCCACACCACAGGCGCGCATCACCGTGATTTCACTGTCGGCATAAAGCTTGCCCAGCGTCATCAAAATCGCCAAAAAGAGCGACAGCGGCAGCATCAGCTGCGCCATGGTAGGCATGCCTAGGCCAAGCAGAGAAAAGATTAAATCGGACGGAATGTTGCCATTGACGGCTGAGCCGAGCACGCGCACCAATTGTTGGGCAAAAAAGATCAGCAGCAAAATGAATAAAATCGCCAGCTGGCTTTTGAAAATCTCGCGGGTTAAATATCTCAGTAAAATCACGCTATCGCCTTTGGGTTAAATAAACGGGCATTTTGTTAGTATACCCAAGTTGCGCCCATTTGTGAAAAGCCTTGTGCGTGTTTTGCTAGCGTTATTTTGCGCTATCCGTATAATGAACGGGCGATGCATTACCAAAATAAGGAGAAAAAATGCAATATACGTTAATCAATGGTGCGCTGGCGACACTGCCGGCGGACTGCTTAGTGCTCGGCGCCTATCAAGACGCCGCGCTGTGCGAGTGCGCACAACAGATTGATGACACGCTGCAAGGCAAACTCAGCGCGTTGATCGACAACGGCGATTTTGAGGCAAAGTGCGGTCAAACCGTGATGCTTTATGATGTTGCTGGCATTGCCGCCCAGCGCGTGTTGCTGGTGGGCGCAGGCAAAAGAGACAAACTCGACGCGCGACAATACCAAAAAATATGGGCGGCCGTGTTCACGGCGTTGAAAAGCAGCGGGGCAGAAACCGCACTTTGCTGTTTGCACCAGTTGGACGTGCGCGAGCGCGACACCTATTGGAAAGTGCGGTTCGCCGTTGAGCAGCTTGCGCGCTCGAGTTATGTGTTCGACCGCTTCAAAAAAGAAAAAGCGCCAGTGGTGGCATTGCGCAAGGTACAATTTTGGTCTGAGCACGCAGACAGCAACCTTGAAACCGCACTGGTGGAAGCGCAAGCCATTGCCTTTGGTGTGAAGGCGACCAAAGACATCGCGAACCTGCCAGCGAATATTGCCAACCCAGCTTATTTAGCCGAGTGCGCACGCGAGCTAGCGCAAGACTGTGACGTTGTCACTACCACCGTGATTGACGAAGCTGAAATGCAAACACTGGGCATGAACGCTTATTTGGCGGTGTCTCGCGGCTCAACAAATCCCGCGTTCATGTCGCTGATCGATTACAACAACACGGGCGATGCGAACGCACAACCGATTGTACTGGTGGGCAAGGGCTTGACCTTTGACGCTGGCGGCATCTCGCTGAAACCGAGTGCCGACATGGACGAGATGAAATACGACATGGGCGGCGCGGCCGCGGTGTATGGCGTGATGAAGGCGTTAACCCAATTGCAGCTGCCTGTGCGCGTTATCGGCGTGTTGGCTGGCTGTGAAAATATGCCCGACGGCAATGCCTACCGCCCAGGCGACATCCTCACCACAATGAACGGCCTGAGTGTCGAAGTGCTCAACACCGACGCGGAAGGGCGCTTGGTGCTGTGCGATGCGCTCACCTATGTGGAACGCCTCAACCCTGAGGTGGTGATCGACATCGCCACCCTCACGGGTGCTTGCGTGGTGGCGCTAGGCCAACACAATAGCGGCCTGCTCAGCCCAGATGACGCGCTGGCCACCGCACTTTTAGAGGCTGCGCAAAAAGCCGACGACAAAGCCTGGCGACTGCCGTTAGGCGAGGAATACAGCGAGCAGCTGAAATCCAATTTTGCCGATTTGGCCAACATTGGCGGGCGTTGGGGTGGCGCGAGCACCGCGGGGGCGTTTTTGTCCCATTTCACTGAAAACTACACCTGGGCGCACCTTGACATCGCCGGCACCGCGTGGAAGTCGGGCGTGGAAAAAGGCGCCACAGGCCGGCCGGTGGCACTGCTGGTGCAGTATTTGATTGACCAAGTGAACAAAAAAGGCACAAAGTACAACCTCAGCGCCCTTTATTCACGCTAAAAAGTAGGTTATACTGAACCACTATTTGGGGCTGATCTAGGATTCGACGGGATTAGCGAAGCCCAAGGTGCATGTCGAGGTGCGGTAGGCCTCGTTAACAAACCGCAAAACAATAGTCGCAAACGACGAAAACTACGCACTAGCAGCTTAATAACCTGCTCAGAGCCTTCTCTCCCTAGCTTCAGCTCGTAAGACGGGGGTCAAGAGGAGTCAAACCAAACGAGATCGCGCGGACGCCTAGGCTTGGGGATCGAAGCGTTAAATTGAATCAAGCTAGCTTATCTATCGCGTGTCTGTCCGCAGTGGGTAAGTGAAATCAAAGATAGACTAAACATGTAGTGCTGAAGGTAGAGTAATTTCGGACGGGGGTTCAACTCCCCCCAGCTCCACCAAATCGATGTAAAACACAGTTGAAGAAAGTTAAACAAGCCCTAGAGCGACAAGCCTTTAGGGCTTTTTTAATGTCTAATGCAGTTGTATAGAATTGAACCCAATAAAATACTTTTTGAACCACGGGAAGAACCACGCTAGAATTGTGCTGCAACCCCGTGGTTCTAAGACTAAAGATGAAATATCCCTTATTCAGCATGACGTTAGGACTGGTTTATCACACAATAGCAAGCCAAATTTTTAGTAATACGTTTAGTAATACGCCAAAATCATCTCACCAAAACGTATTACCAAAACTCCATCGCCTTGTCTTTTGGTACTAATAAAGGTACTAATGATTCAACCACCCTCTAGCCGTCGTTTTTTAGTCTTCTGTTTCGTCATGCGCTCGGCTTGCTTTGGATACTTATTATGACCTGAAAGCGTTATTCTCAACCGCACTTTTACCACTCTGAGCTGCCGTGAGTCTACTGGCCAATTGGTTCAATAAATCGATTTCACAGCCTAGTCTTTAATATTCTACGCAAATCAATCATCACTTCTTCATGCGGGTAGGTTTTGATTTGACTGTCTAGTATGCTTTTCAAAAATTTTTGCTCTTCGGTCAACGATTGCTCAAAGGCAGATAAGAGTATATCTTGCATGGTATCCTGCTGTTCTCGTGATTTTGCTTGCACATTTTGCATGATAACCTCCGTGGACTCGTTTATGAGTGTTTAACACAAAATTAGATCAGTAAAGAACGAAACTTTGCCCCTTTCTAATTTCAGCCCGATCCACTTACCCTACTCCCCCTCACTGAACCGAATTTTCACAGGTTCTTCGGTTTCGGTGAATTTTTTATCGCTGGTGCTGGAGAGCAGCCGTGCGATGGCGTTGAGGTAGGTGATTTCAAGGGTTTCGCGGCTGGTGGCGATAACGCCCATGTCGTGTAAAAAGCCGTCGCCGACGTCGTACATCCAGCCGTGGAGTGAGAGCTTTTTGCCTCTGTCCCACGCGGCGCGCACGATAGATGAGCAGCCGAGGTTATACACCTGCTCTGCCACGTTGAGCTTGGTGAGCATATTGGCGCGCTCTTCAGGCGGGATGGAGCCAAAGAGGTGGCTGTGTTTGAGCCAGATGTCGCGCAGGTGTAGCAACCAGTTGTCGATGAGCCCAAGGCTTTTGTTTTCCATCGCGGCTTTGATGCCGCCACAGTTGGTGTGCCCGCAAATGATGATGTGCTCCACATCGAGGGCGTCGATGGCGTACTGCACCACGGAGAGGCAGTTGAGATCGGTGTGGATGACTTGGTTGGCCACGTTGCGGTGGACAAACAGCTCGCCGGGGCCGAGGTTGGTGAGTTTTTCGGCCGGCACGCGGCTGTCTGAGCAGCCAATCCAGAGGTAGTTGGGTTTTTGATGTTCTGCCAGCTCTTTGAAATAGTTGGAATTTTCTTGCTGCATGCGGATGGCCCAACTGTGGTTGTTGGCCAGCAATTGCTCGATTTTTTTCATTGTTATTATCCTGTGTTAACTTCCTGTGGGTTATGATACTGGCTTAGGCCTGTGTAAGACAAGCAAAAACCCAAAGTGCGGTCAGCAGAGATGAAAAAAGCCATGAAACCATGGCTTTTTAATTAAGAGAAAATCAGCGTGCCGAGAAAAACGATCATGCCCAAGGCGCCGATAACGGTAATTAATGCGTATGTTAATGTGCTCATAAACACTCCTTTTTAAGATAATTACACCCGTGGCTTAAAGCCGCCGAGTTTGCCAATAAACCTTTTTCCAATAGGGCGAGTTGAGCGAGGAATAAATCACCCCGCCTTTGGTGGAAGCATGCAAGAACAAGTCGTCTTTGACATAAATCCCCACGTGGTAGCCATTCGGCCCCCGCCCTGTTTTAAAGAAGACTAAATCGCCTGTTTGAATATCACGCTTGGCCACCCGCACGCCTTGCTTGGCTTGTGCTTTGGTGGTGCGTGGCAGCTTGATGTTGAAACGCTGGGCAAAGGTGGTTTGCACAAAGCCTGAGCAATCCACCCCGCGGCGTGATTGCCCGCCGAGCACATAAGGTGTGCCCTGCCAGCTGTGTTGCTGCTCGCTGAGCTGGGCGATGGTATAGATGGGGTCTGGCAAGTGGGTGTTGTAGTGCCCTGTGCTTGCCACACGTTCTTCATCACCGCCACTCGACGAGCAGCCCACCAAGGCCGCCAGCATGAGCGCGGTCAGGGTTGCGCGCAACATCAACGCACCCTTAGCCCTTGCGAGAATGTTGTTGCGCCACGCGTGAGCGCAGTTTTTGCCCCGGCTTAAACACCACTACGCGGCGGGCCGAAACGGCAACACTTTCACCCGTTTTCGGGTTGCGCCCTGGGCGGGATTTTTGTCACGCAGTTGGAAATTTCCAAAGCCGGAGAGCTTGACATCTTCGCCTTGTTCCAAACAGGTGCGAATTTGCTCAAAAAAGCTCTCCACCAGCTCTTTGGCCTCACGTTTACTCAAGTCGAGCTTTTCAATCAAATGATCTGCAATTTCTACTTTCGTCAAAGTCATAGTTTAATCTCTCAAATAAGCATTAAAACGCTGCTTCAACTCAGATACAACATTCGATACTATCTGGGTAATATCGTCTTCTTCGAGCGTTTTTTGTCGGTCTTGTAAAATCAAGCTGATCGCAAGACTTTTACACCCATCGGCCACTCCTGTGCCTTGATAAACATCAAACAAGTTAACTTGAGTGAGCGTTTCACCTGCAGCGTCACGGCATGCTGCAACAACATCTGCTGCGGCCACTTCTTGGCTGACCACAACAGCAATATCCCTGCGGTTGGCAGGAAAACGAGAAATTGGCTTGGCTTGCACAATGTCGCGCTCGGCAATGGCGGACCACAAAATTTCAAACGCAATCACGCGGCCATTGAGGCCTAAGCTTTGGGCAATTTGTGGGTGCACGCTGCCGATAAAGCCCACCTCTTGGCCGTCAAGCACAATCGCAGCGGATTGGCCTGGGTGCAAGGCGGGAAGGCTTTGCTGAAATAGCTCACACGGCTGCCTGCGCGGGTGAGCTTCAAAATGCTGTCTAAATCGCCTTTGAGGTCATAAAAATCCGCACTTTCGCTTTTTTCAAACCAGTTTTCATTGTGGCGTGGGCCGGTGATCACAGCGCTGAGCACAAATTCTTGGCGCACGCCCGCTTCGGCGCTTTCATCAGGGATAAAGCGCAGGCCTGTTTCAAACAAGCGGATGCGATTTTGTTGGCGATTTTGGTTATACACCAGCGCGCCCAAAAGCCCTGGCAGCAACGACAAACGCATCGCTGACATATCTGCCGAGATTGGGTTTGGCAAAATCAGCGCAGGCTGCTCTGGGTGCAATTTTTGTTGCACTTTCGGGTCAACAAAGCTGTACGTCACCGCTTCTTGATAGTCACGATCGACCAGTGCGGTTTTGATGCGTGAAAGCGCCACATCGGCCTCTTTGTGCTCACGCATGGTCAAATGCGCAAGTGGTGCGCAATTTGGGATGGCGTTATAGCCATAAATGCGCGCCACTTCTTCAATCAAATCTTCCTCAATGGCGATATCAAACCGCCAGCTGGTCGGTTTGGCTGTCCATTGGTCATTCGAAAAGGCCACATCAAACCCAAGGCGGGTTAAAATGTCGGTCACGGTGTCATCAGCAATGTGATGGCCAAGCAGCGCATCGAGCTTGCTGCGGCGCAGTGTCACGCTGGTTTGTTTTGGCAAGTTTTCCTCGCTGACTACTTCACAAATTTCACCGGCTTCACCGCCACAAATGGCGATTAAAAGTGCGGTCGCGCGCTCCATTGCGTGACGTTGTAACATATAATCCACGCCGCGTTCAAAGCGGTGGGAGGAATCCGTATGCAGCCCGTATTGGCGGGCACGGCCAGTGATGGCCAACGGCGCAAAAAAGGCGGATTCCAAAATCACATTTTTGGTTTCGCTACTCACGCCCGTGGCCAAGCCGCCGAAAATCCCGGCCATCGCGACGGGGCCGTTTTGGTCGGCAATCACCAAGGTGTTGGCTTGTAATTTGGCTTCGCTTTCATCTAACAACGTCAGCAGCTCACCCTCGTTGGCCATGCGCACCACAATCGGTTGCGCGAGTTTGTCGGCGTCAAAGGCGTGCATTGGCTGGCCGAGTTCAAGCAAAATGTAGTTGGTGACATCCACCACAGGGTCAATCGAGCGCAAGCCACAACGGCGCAATTTTTCTTGCATCCACAGTGGCGTTTTGGCGCTGAGATCGACATTTTTCACCACGCGGGCTAAGTAGCGCGGGCAGGCTTGTGGTGCTTGCACGTCAATCGACACTTTATCGCTCAAGGTAGCGTTAACCTGCTCAATGACAGGCTCTTGAACATCGGCTTGGTTGACCACACCCAGCTCACGCGCCACGCCGCGCACGCTTAGGCAGTCCGCGCGGTTAGGAGTGAGACTGATTTCAATCGCGTTGTCGTCCAGCCCGAGGTATTGGCGCAAATCTTGCCCTACGGGCGCGTCAGCTGGCAGCTCGATAATGCCGCTGGAGTCAAGCTCAATGCCGAGCTCTTTGTACGAGCACAACATGCCTTCAGATGGCTCGCCGCGCAATTTGGCTTTTTTGATTTTAAAATCACCTGGCAGCACCGCGCCCACGGTGGCGCAGGCCACTTTCAAGCCTTGGCGGCAGTTTGGCGCGCCACACACGATATCCAATAAAGCATCAGCGCCCACATTGACTTTGGTCACGCGCAATTTGTCGGCATTCGGGTGTTGTTTACATTCCACCACTTCACCGACCACCACGCCTGAAAATTCACCCGCGCAAGGCTCAATGCCGTCCACTTCAAGGCCGAGCATGGTAATTTGTTCTGCTAATTCGGCTGTTGAAATGGCAGGGTTCACCCACTCACGCAGCCACAATTCATTTAATTTCATCTATCTCACCTTACAGCGTTTTAAATGTTTCAAAAAGCGCAAATCATTTTCAAAAAACGCTCGCAAATCTGTGACGTTGTAACGCAACATGGTTAAACGCTCAACCCCCATGCCGACCGCAAAGCCAGAATACTCATTCGGGTCAATGCCGACGTTGCGCAGCACATTTGGGTGCACCATGCCGCAGCCGAGCACTTCAAGCCATTTCCCGTTTTTGCCCATCACATCCACCTCAGCTGACGGCTCAGTGAACGGGAAATAAGACGGACGGAAGCGGATTTTCAAATCCTCTTCAAAGAAGTTGCGCAAAAAGCTGTGCAGCAGGCCTTTGAGCTCGGTGAAATTGGCTTTTTTATCCACAAACAACAGCTCAATTTGGTGGAACATCGGGGTGTGCGTTTGGTCGTAATCGTTACGATACACACGCCCAGGCGCCATGATGCGAATTGGCGGCTGTTGTTTTTCCATGGTGCGGATTTGCACGCCAGAGGTTTGGGTGCGCAGCAGGCGGTTGACATCAAACCAGAAGGTGTCGTGGTCTGCGCGCGCTGGGTGGTGCGCTGGAATGTTGAGCGCATCAAAGTTGTAGTAATCGGTTTCAATTTCTGGGCCTTGTTCAACACTAAAGCCCAGCTCTGAGAAAAATTGGGTCACGCGATTGATGGTGATGGTCACCGGGTGCAGGCCGCCAGTGTCACTGTTGCGCCCTGGCAGTGACACATCGAGTGCCTCTTTGGCGAGTTGTTCGTTGAGTTGTGCTTGCTCAAGTGCGGTTTTGCGGCTGTTGAGCGCCTCTTGCACTTGCACTTTGGCAGCGTTGATTTTTTGCCCTGCCGCTGGTCGCTCTTCAGGGCTGACATCGCGCAGGCCTTGCATCAAGGCGGTAAACTGCCCCTTTTTCCCAAAATAGTCAACCCGCACCGCATCAAGTGTGGCGATGTCATTGGCATTGGCAATGGCATCCAGTGCTTGGGTTGTAATGTCTTGTAACTGTTCCATTTTTTCTCCAAGGCCGCCGCCTGCGAGCCTGCGCAATAAAAGCCGTTTTAAAGGCAACACGGGGTGATTTTGCGCATAAAAAAGGCGCACGCAAGACGCGCGGCAATGATCCCTAATAAGTTATGTTGATGTGTGGCTATATAATACTCTAATAAATACGAAAAATCATCTAGTTATTATGCTTTTACCACCACCATGGATAAAAACTTGCGCCAACGCTTGGGCCGTAAAAATCCCCAAAGCCATAGCCCACGCCAATGCTTGGCGCCATGCGCACCGGCCGTTGTGGGACTGGCGGGGCATAATCGCTGGCATTGAGCAGGCTAGGCTGTTGATTTTGATTGTCTTTTTTGGCTGCTTGGGGTTGTGGCGTTTGGTGTGCAGCTTGGTAGCTTGGCAACGCGCTGTCTTGCGCAGGTGGCGTGTGAGCACAAGCGCCCAGCAACAGGCTTAAACTTAATAATAGAAAACGTGGCATAAGGCTCCTTGTTTTGCGCATTTAAAGGCTCATTATACAACAAAAAAACCGCACTTTAAGGCCTAAAGTGCGGTTTGTGAAAGCAATTAAAATGTGGTGGTGTCTTGGAATAGGCCCACTTTGAGATCGGTTGCGGTGTAGATCACGCGGCCATCAACCTCAACCTCGCCATCAGCCACGCCCATCACCAATTTGCGGTTGATTACGCGTTTAAGGTGCAGGCGATATACCACTTTTTGGGCGCTCGGCAGGATTTGGCCGGTGAATTTCACCTCGCCCACGCCGAGTGCGCGGCCTTTGCCTTTGCCGCCAAGCCAGCCGAGATAAAACCCGACCAATTGCCACATGGCATCAAGCCCCAAGCAGCCTGGCATCACAGGGTCATTGATAAAATGGCATTGAAAAAACCACAAATCCGGCTTGATGTTGAACACTGCCTCAACGTAGCCTTTGCCAAAGTTACCACCGTCTTCACTCATGTGGGTGATTTCGTCCATCATCAGCATCGGCGGGGCTGGCAATGGCGGGCCATCTTGGCCGAACAGTTCACCCTTGCCAGAGGCAATCAACTCTTCATAGTTGTACGACGCTTGTTTGTTAACGCTGTTGCTCATCGCTGTGTTCTCCTTTTTTAGCGCTGCAATGGGGGCATTCTAACAGAGAAAATCACAATTGAAAACAGCTAACAAGTGTATGCTGAATTATTTCTTAAATTTCACTAAACCGCGCGTAATCACACTATAAAAGTGGCCAACCGCACTTTGTGTTTTGTTCTCAAGCCGCGCTGAAATCAGATCGGAAAGCGACTCAAGTGCAAGGTCGTCACTAAACAGTGGCGTGTGCGTTAAAATAGCTAACGCTTGTTCAACATTTTCAACACACCAAAGATGAAACTGCCCCGCTTGCACGGCGGCTATCACCTCTGGGCGCAGGCTCAATTGGGAAAGCGTGATTTTTGGGATAATCACGCCCTGCTCGCCGGTCAGCCCACGCTGTTGGCAAAGGGCAAAAAAGCCTTCAATTTTTTGGTTCACGCCGCCAACGCTGTGTACTTGCCCGCTTTGGTCGATAGCGCCTGTGATGGCGATATGCTGAGCGACCGCCACACCTGCCAGCGCGCTGACCAAGGCGCAAAATTGTGCTAAAGAGGCGCTGTCGCCGTCAATGTCAGAATAGGATTGCTCAAACACAATCGCGGCTGAAAACGGCAATTGCGCCGGCAGGTTGAGCAAATGCGCCAAGCAATATTGCGCCAGCATGGTGCCTTTGCCGTGCACGTTGCCAGCTAGGTCATTTTTGCGCTCCACGTCGGTGATTTCCCCCTCACCTAATTGCACGGTACAGGTGATGCGGCTGGGTTCACCAAAGCTTATCGGGGTGCCGGCGTATTCCACCACCGACAAGCCATTCACCTGCCCCACGCGCGCGCCTGTGGTTTCGATAAAAATTTGCTGATTGACGTATTCCCGCAGGCTTAAATCCGCCAATGCAGCTTGTTGAAAGCGAATACGATCGGCATAGTGCCAAACCGCACTTTGGTCAATCACGCCATCTTGGCAAAGTGCGGTCATGGCGTGAATTTGGCTTTGCAGCTTGGCCAACGCAATGGGTTGCAGTTGGGCGTCTTCACTTTCACGCGCGCCGAGTTGATAGAGCGCACGCAGGCCGCTTTCATCAAAGTGCGCTTTGGCCTCATGGGCGATGCCTTGCACCAACCCTGCCCACAGCGCGAGGTTCGCCGGCGTACGGGTGTCGAAATAGTGCTCAATTTCACTGTATTGCGCCAGTTCATACAACGCATCATCAAGTTGCGCCAGTGCGGCAAGCTGCTCACGCGAGCCCAGCAGCACTAGCTTAAACGCCACGGCGGCAGGCTTGGGTGAAGGCAAATTGACTTTATCGGGCACCGCCCAAGCCAGCGAGTGTGTTTGCAGCGCATTTTTGAGCGTGAACCACCATTGCGGGTGCGCCAGCAGCGGCTCAATGCCAAGCAACAGCACACCGCCGTCGGCATGATGCAACAAGCCTGGTTCACAATGCAGCTGGCCGTCAGCACTGTGCACGCGGCCAAAAAGCGCCGCATGGTGGTAATAAAGTGCGCTGCGCACGTTCGTTTGCCCCTGCTCGCGGACAAATTGCGCAATCAGCTCGCCATAAACCGCCATGCCCTCACATTTGAGCACCAACGCCTGCCCCACATTTGCTTGCAGCAAATCCACCAAGGCCGAGCACGCACGCGGCTGCAGCGCCATAAACGGCTGCGTTGGGCGGATGTCAAACTCAAAGTGCGGTTGCGGGGCCAAGGCTTGGTAAGAAAGGGGTTGTATGCTCACAGTATTCTCTCAATTAATTTAACTTTGGGTATTATACATCAAACAGTTAAATCTCCACATAGAATATATCGCATGGCATTTTAGGATTTACAGAAAATGACGCTATGCGATAATATCATTGGCGGTAGAAGCTGCAGACGAATGCATGAACAGACTATGACAGGAGGTTCCTAATGGGTATCACAATCGGGCTTGTTGTATTTGTTGTTTTAGGGGCGATTTTCGTTTATAAAGTTAACCAGCAAATTAACCATCACAAATAATTATAAGGCCTGCATTTGCAGGCTTTTTTATGCCGCCTAGCCATTCACAAAGCCTAAAAAGGCGTGTATACTGCCTAAAAGTGACATTGTCACGAATCAAGCAACAGGGGGCGTGATGAAATATCAAAAACTGGAAAATCAAGAAGCACAGTGGAAGTGGCTCTATTTGGCCAAAAAAATCCGCAATGGCGAGAATATCACCCGTTATGACGAGCAAAGCCTGGCGGAAGATAAAGCCAATGCGCTGCTGCAAGCGCAAAATTACCCCGCCTTGATTGAACAGTGGATCACCCAACACCTCGCCCCTGATTTGACTATCAAACTCGACCAAGCCATACGCGCGCGGCGCAAGCGGTTTTTCAATGGCGAAAAACGCAGCACCAAGAAAAAGTCCATTGACTTGGAATACCACGTTTGGGCACGGCTGTCGCGCCACTCCCGCAAGATGAAAATGACGCTATCTGAAACCATTATGTATATGATTGACGAGGCGGAAAACAAAGAACGCTACGCCAGCAAAATGGATTTAATGAAGAAAAATCTCAAGCAGCTGCTTGAATAATTTTTATTCAACGCCATCTATCCTTTTACGAAACTGTGAACATTTTAGCGAAACATCTGTCATAGCTTTCGTTAGGCTTAACAATTTCTTTTACAGGATAGAGAGCAATTTATGAAAAAAAATAACTTTATTTTATCAACGCTGGCGGCAGCCGTATTGGGCTTGAGCCTGGGCACACTGCCAGCGCACGCTGAAAACGCAACCAATCTTGCCGAGAGCATTATCAAAACCCCAACGGTGGCGGCCAACGACAGCCAGCAATTGCCTAGCTTGGCGCCGATGCTGCAAAAAGTGCTGCCAAGTGTGGTGACCGTGAATGTCTCTGGCACACAAAAGCAAGAGTCCTTAATCCCTGATGAGTTTAAATTCTTCTTCGGGCGCGATTTTGGCGCTGAGCCGCGTGAGTTTCAAGGCTTGGGCTCTGGCGTGATTATCGATGCTGACAAAGGCTATGTGCTCACCAACAACCACGTTATCGAAAATGCCAATAAAATCAGCCTAACGTTGCAAGACGGGCGTGAGTTCAAAGCCAAATTGATTGGCGCGGACAATAAATCCGACGTGGCGTTGCTGCAGATGGAAAACCCGAAAAACCTCACCGCGATTAAGGTCGCCAACTCTGACAAACTGCGCGTGGGTGATTATGTCGTTGCCATCGGCAACCCATTTGGCCTTGGCCAAACTGTTACCTCCGGGATCGTCTCCGCCCTTGGGCGCTCAATGATTTCCGGCAACGGCAATTATGAAAACTACATTCAAACCGATGCCGCCGTCAACCGGGGTAATTCGGGTGGTGCGTTGATCAACCTCAACGGTGAGCTGATTGGCATCAACACCGCCATCATCGCGCCAAGTGGCGGCAATGTTGGCATCGCGTTTGCCATCCCAAGCAACATGGCGAACAATTTGGTGAAACAAATCATTGAATACGGTGAAGTACGCCGCGGCATTTTGGGCATCAAAGGCGGTGAACTCAATGCCGATCTCGCCAAAGCTTTTGGTGTTGAGGCGCAAAAAGGCGCATTTATCAGCGAAGTGATGCCGAAATCGGCGGCCGAAGTGGCAGGCTTGAAAGCTGGCGACATCATCACCGCCATTGACGGCCAGCCAATCAACAGCTTCGCCGAACTGCGCGCCAAAGTCGCCACCACCGGTGCAGGCAAAACGGTGAAATTGACCTATCAACGTGAAGGCAAAAGCCACGACACCGATGTGGTGCTGCAAGCTGATGACCAAAGCCAAACCGCAGCCTCCAGTGTGATGCCAGCCTTGAAAGGCGCTGAGCTTGGCAACTTCAACAAAGACGGCGTGCAAGGCGTTGAAATCACCAATGTGGTGCCAAAATCTGAAGCGGATCGCTACGGATTACAAAAAGGCGATGTGATCATTGGCGTCAACCGTCAAAAAGTTAACAACATCAGTGAGCTGCGCAAAATGCTGGAGAACAAGCCTTCTGCCGTGGCGCTGAACATCAAACGCGGTGACAGCAACTTCTATATGTTGGTGCAATAACCGACCGCACTTTTCGCTTAATCCCCAGTTTTGCTGGGGATTTTTTTATCTTGCAATTTTGCCCAACTGCCCTACAATCAGCCAAAAACAGGAGGCACCATGGCAGACCCGCATATTCAATCCCCGATGGACGGGTGGGATTATTTAACTGTGATTTTCTACCGCGCTGGCTTTTTTCTCGCTGCCGCTGGCACCGCTTTGCTGCCCGTGCAGGCGCAATCCCAGACCAGCTTTTTGCTGTTGGCCATCGCCAGCACTTTGTGCGCGGGGAGCTTGCATATTTACCTCAAAAAATTCCGCCTGATTTTGCAATTTGCCACCTGGACGGGCCTTGTGCTTGCCCTGCTCGGGCTGCCCGCGCTTGCCCTTGGCGCTTTTTTTGTCACCCTTGGCGGCTTGTGTTTTAAAGAGTATTTTTGCTTTCGCGTGCCACTGCTGAACCTCCAACCGCTCTTTTTGGCGCTTTTGTGGGCTGCGCACACCTTTGCCGGCGCCACACTCACCATGATGCTCGCGGCAATCTCGGGCGTGCTCTTTTTGTGGCTGGCGGTGAAAAAAGCACTGATGCCGCTGCATTTTGACATTGGGGATAAGCGCAAGTATGAAGTCTGATGCGCGCGTGAGCGCACTTTACCTCTACCCGATTAAATCGACCCAACCCAATGAGGTGACGCGACTAAAGATCAGCGCGGAAGGCGTGGAGCATGACCGCCGCTTTATGCTGACGGATTTAAACGGCCAGTTTATCACCGCGCGCAAGCACGGTGCGCTGTTTGATCTCGCCAGCCAGTTGATTGACGATGGCTTGGTCATTCGCCACCGTGATGGCAGCCAACTCACCGTGCGTTACGACGACTTCATCCAAACCGCACTTTGCACAGTGTGGGGCACAGAATTTGACAGCCTGATGGCCCGTGATGCCATCAATCAATGGTTGAGTGACAAATTGCAAAGTACGGTTGTGCTGCGCTGGTGCGGCCACCACAGCGCGCGGCGGATTAAACGCTACCCCGACACCGCGCTGTCCTTTGCCGACGGCTACCCGCTACTGCTGACCAATATGCAAAGTTTAGCTCGCGTGCAACACCACTGCCCCGTGGCGCTCGACATACGCCAATTTCGCCCGAATATCGTGATCGACAACGTGCCAGCGCTGGCAGAGCTTAGCTGGCAACGGCTGCGTATCGGCGAGGTGGAGTTTATCCACACCAAGCCGTGTGAGCGCTGCATTTTGACCACCCGCGATCTTCACACCGGCCAACTCGAGCCAAAAGCTGAGCCCTTTCGCACGCTCAAAAAGCACTTTGCCAATGCCCAAGGCAAGCCGATTTTTGGCGCCAATTTAATTGCGCTCAATCACGGCACAATCACCCTTGGCGATCCCATTGACGTTTTAGCCTAAAAAAGCAAAGTGCGGTTGGCAGAATGTGGCCTACATCACAATTTGAGAATCTTTCTCATTTGGTAAAATCTTGGCTAAAAGTCTAACCCTTTGCCCCGTTTAGGATTTTAAAAAGTCAAGGCCAAGGGGTGAAATTTTTAGCTTGAATTTGTGTTAAAAAATCACTATCTTGTATTTCGTTTTTTAATCCACCACAACATATAGTAGTTGTTAAAATTTTTAACAGCGTTGTTAAAATCATCGAAAACAGGACATCTTATGAACAAAGCATTGATGGTCACTAAGCGTGACGGGCGCTTAGAGCCGATTGATTTGGATAAAATCCACCGCGTAATCACCTGGGCTGCGGAAGGTTTGGATAATGTGTCGGTTTCACAAGTGGAGTTGCGCTCGCACATCCAATTCTATGAAGGCATCCGCACCTCTGATATTCACGAAACCATCATCAAAGCGGCCGCTGATCTGATCAGCAAAGATGCTCCTGACTATCAATACCTCGCCGCGCGCTTAGCGGTATTCCACCTGCGCAAAAAAGCCTACGGCCATTTTGACCCGCCGCGCCTTTACGATCACGTGAAAAAACTGGTGCGCATGGGCAAATACGACCCGGCATTGCTGACCGATTACTCGCGCGAAGAGTGGGATGAAATGGACGGCTACCTCGACCATTGGCGCGATATGACCTTCTCTTACGCCGCCGTGAAACAGCTCGAAGGCAAATACTTGGTGCAAAACCGCGTAACGGGCGAGATTTATGAATCCGCACAATTTTTATATTTGCTTGTGGCCGCCTGCTTATTCAGCCAATATCCGCCAGAAACGCGCTTGAGCTATGTGCGTCGGTTCTATGATGCGGTATCCACCTTTAAAATCTCGCTGCCGACACCGATTATGTCGGGCGTGCGCACACCTACCCGTCAATTTAGCTCGTGTGTGTTGATTGAGTGCGGAGACAGCTTGGATTCCATCAACGCCACAGCGGCCTCGATTGTGAAATACGTCTCACAACGCGCGGGGATCGGCATCAACGCAGGGGCCATTCGCGCCCTCGGCAGCCCAATTCGTGGCGGTGAGGCGTTTCACACTGGCTGTATCCCGTTTTATAAACACTTCCAAACCGCGGTGAAATCCTGCTCGCAAGGCGGCGTGCGCGGCGGTGCGGCCACCGTGTATTATCCGTTCTGGCACTTGGAAGTGGAAAGCTTGATGGTGCTGAAAAATAACCGCGGGGTGGAAGACAACCGCGTGCGCCACATGGACTACGGCGTGCAGCTGAATAAATTGATGTATCAGCGCTTGATCAAAGGCGGCAACATCACCTTGTTCAGCCCATCAGACGTGCCTGGGCTTTACACCGCCTTTTTCGCTGATCAAGAAGAGTTTGAGCGGTTGTATGTGCAATACGAAAACGACCCGAACATTCGCAAACGCAGCGTCAAAGCCATTGAGTTGTTCTCACTGCTGATGCAAGAGCGCGCCTCAACCGGCCGGATTTATATCCAAAACGTTGACCACTGCAACACCCACTCGCCGTTTGACCCACACGTGGCGCCGGTGCGTCAATCCAACTTGTGCTTGGAAATCGCGCTGCCAACCAAACCACTTGAGCACATTCACGATGAAAAGGGCGAAATTGCACTGTGTACCCTTTCAGCTTTCAACCTCGGTGCGCTGGAAAACCTCGACGAGCTTGAAGATTTAGCCGATCTCGCCGTGCGTGCGCTCGATGCCTTGCTTGATTACCAAGACTACCCGATTACGGCTGCGCGCATCGGTTCAATGGGCCGCCGCTCGCTCGGGATTGGGGTGATTAACTACGCTTACTATTTGGCAAAACACGGCGTGCGCTACTCTGATGGCAGTGCTAATGACCTCACGCACCACACTTTTGAGGCGATTCAGTATTACTTGCTCAAAGCCTCCAACAATCTCGCCAAAGAGCTTGGCCCGTGCGGTTATTTTGATGAAACAACCTATTCAAAAGGCATTTTGCCCATTGATACCTATAAAAAAGATATCGACAAACTCACCAGTGAGCCATTGCACTACGATTGGGAGAGCCTGCGCGCCGAGATTCAAGAATTTGGCCTGCGCAACTCGACCCTGACCGCACTTATGCCATCGGAAACCTCGTCGCAGATTTCCAATGCCACCAACGGCATTGAGCCACCGCGTGGCCATGTCAGCATCAAGGCCTCCAAAGACGGCATTTTGCGCCAAGTGGTGCCAGATTATGAAAATTTAAGCGACAATTACGAATTACTCTGGGACATTCCAAACAACGAAGGCTATTTGCAGCTGGTGGGGATTATGCAGAAGTTTGTCGATCAGGCAATTTCAACCAACACCAACTACGATCCAAAACGCTTTGAAGACGGCAAAGTGCCAATGAAACGCCTGCTTGCCGACCTGCTTACCGCCTACAAATACGGCGTGAAAACGCTCTATTACCAAAACACCCGTGACGGTGCCGACGACTCACAAGAAGACATCGACGACGGCTGTGCAGGCGGCGCGTGTAAAATTTAATTGAATGAGGTATTTATGGCTTACACTACGTTTTCACAAAATAAAAATGATCAGCTCAAAGAGCCGATGTTCTTTGGGCAGAACGTGAATGTTGCGCGTTATGACCAACAAAAATATGAAACATTTGAGAAACTGATCGAAAAACAATTGTCGTTTTTCTGGCGCCCAGAGGAGATTGACGTCTCCCAAGATCGCATTGACTATCAAGCGCTGCCAGAGCACGAAAAACATATTTTTATCAGCAACTTGAAATACCAAACGCTGCTTGATTCCATCCAAGGGCGCAGCCCGAATGTGGCGCTGCTGCCAGTGGTGTCGATTCCTGAATTGGAAACGTGGATTGAAACCTGGACGTTTTCAGAAACCATTCACTCGCGCTCATACACGCACATTATCCGCAATATCGTCAACGATCCGTCCGTGGTGTTTGACGACATTGTGACCAATGAAGAGATCATCAAACGCGCAAAAGACATTTCCGCCTATTATGATGACTTTATCCGCGACACCCAGCTTTACACCCTTTACGGTGAAGGTACCTATACCGTTGATGGCAAAGACTGTATGGTGAACTTGCGCAGCTTGAAAAAGCAACTGTACCTGTGCTTGATGAGCGTGAATGCCCTAGAAGCTATTCGCTTTTATGTCAGCTTTGCCTGCTCATTTGCCTTTGCTGAGCGCCAATTGATGGAAGGCAACGCCAAAATCATCAAATTCATCGCCCGCGACGAAGCGCTGCACCTCACTGGCACTCAGCACATCTTAAACATCATGGCCTCAGGCCAAGATGACCCAGAAATGGCCGAGATTGTCGAAGAGTGCAAAGACGAGGCCTACGAGCTGTTCCTCGCCGCCGCCGAGCAAGAAAAAGAGTGGGCGAATTACCTCTTTAAAGACGGTTCCATGATCGGCTTGAACAAAGATATTCTCTGCCAATATGTGGAATACATCACCAACATCCGTATGCAAGCGGTTGGTTTGCCGCTGCCATTTGAAGTGCGGTCAAACCCAATCCCGTGGATCAACGCCTGGCTTGTCTCCGACAACGTGCAAGTGGCGCCACAAGAGGTGGAAGTGAGCTCCTATTTGGTGGGGCAAATTGATTCCAAAGTCGACACCAGCGACTTTGGTGACTTTGATCTCTAACTGACGGACCGCACTTTAACAGTGCGGTTTTATTATGCAAGTATACAAAATAACCCTCCCCCGCTTTGGCTACACCGTTGAGCACAACAACGACGACGGCTCACTGCTCGAAACCCTTGAAAAAAACGGCATTGAACACGAATATCAATGCCGCTCAGGCTTTTGTGGCGCCTGCCGCGTCAAACTGCTCAAAGGCGAAGTGCACTACAACCAACCCCCGCTGGCCTTCTTAAACCCCGGCGAAATGCTCCTATGCTGCTGCAAAGTCGACAGCGATTTGGAGATTGATTTTTAAATCACCTCCGTGTGAAAGGTGTGTTGGCCAAGGTGCAATTCTAGCTTATCGCCAAAGTGCAGCTCGCCTACGCCTTTTGGGGTGCCGGTGAGCACCACATCGCCTTTTTGCAAGGTGAAAAATTGGCTGGCGTAGCTCACCAGTTGTGCGATATCGGTCATCATCTGGCTGCTGACGCCGCGTTGGCGCAGTGTGCCGTTGACCGACAAGCTGAACTCAATCGCCGACCAATCAGAGAATTGCGCGGCGGGAACAAAAGGCGAAATTGGGCAGGCGTTGTCAAAGCCTTTGGCGATCTCCCACGGGTGGGCGTTGGCTTTGCAGCGTGCTTGCACATCCCGCAGGGTTAAATCCAGCGCCACGGCAAAGGCACAAACCGCACTTTGGGCTTCCTCTTTGCTGGCTTGGCGCAGCTCTTTGCCAATCAGCACCGCAATTTCCAACTCATGCTCCACCCGGCCATGGTTTTTTGGAATCAAAATCGGATTTTGCAAACAGCAAAGTGCGGTCTGCGGCTTGATAAACAACAGCGGGGAGCTCGGCACGGGGTTGTTGAGCTCTTTAATATGCTCATGATAATTGCGCCCGACGCACACCACTTTTCCGGCTGGCAAATCCAGCGTGCTGCCTTTAATATCGCGGTGTTGATACATGCTCCCCTCCTTTTACATTATGGATTCACCCGTTGTTTGATGCGATCGGCAAACATGCCGATGCTGGTGGCAAAATAGTTAGAATTGTTCCAGTTCAGCAAGGTGCGGTAGTTATTGGTGACCAAAAAGGTGCGGCCAACTTCTTTGTTTGGCTGCACTAGCCACAGCTCGGCATTGCCCAGCGCCTGCCAGCGCGGCACATCGAGGGCGGATTTTGGCATCACACCCATCGCTTGCCATTGGCTTAAACTGCGCTGCAAGCCCGCTTTAGTGCCCGAGATTTCCAGCGATACTGGCGCGCTCAAGCTCACCTCCAGCCCCCACGGCAAGGTTTTATCCCAGCCCACGGTGGAAAGATAATTGGCGATGGAGGCAAACACGTCGTATTGGTTTTTCCAAATATCTTCCGTGCCGTCATGGTCGCCGTCGGCGGCATAGCTTAAAAACGAACTTGGCATAAATTGCGACTGCCCCATCGCGCCCGCCCACGAGCCTTTCATGCGCGCGCGGTCAATCACATTGGATTGCAAAATTTTCAATGCAGCGACATATTCTTTGCTAAACAACGCCTCGCGCCGGCCGTCAAAGGCCAGCGTGGCCAGCACCGAAAGCACGTCATAATTACCTTGATAATAGCCAAAGCTGCTTTCCATGCCCCACAGCGCCATAATGTACTCTGTCGGCACGCCATAGCGTTGGCTCGCTTTGGTCAGCGCAGGCAACTGCTGCCAATAGCGCTCAACGGCCACATCCACTTTGTGGTTGGTCAGCACTTTGTTGAGATAACGCGTGATCCCATGCGGGTTTGGGCGCGGTGGCGCGTTACGATTACGCTGGGCGCGCTCAGCTTGGGCGTTGTCAAGCTCCACTGCGCGGGCAATGTAGTTCACATTCTGCCCCTTTTGCGCGATGGTTTTCTCGCTCACGCCTTGCTGCTTGGCTTGATATTGCAAATAGTGCACATAGTGTTGGAATTGATCTAAAGTGCGGTTCGCCGGTGGCTGACTTTGGTATTGCACGCCAGTGTTGCTGCTGCAACCGGCTAAAATTAAGCTTGTGAATAAAAGTGTCCGTTTAAACATGATTTTCCTTATTTTTGTTCAGCTCTGCACCCAAGGGTCTTTCGGTGGCATTTGTAAATAAAACCCCTGCTCGTGCAGCTGTGTTTTCACCTGTTCAATGTCGGCGCGCGCGAGTTTGTCACGCGAGCTCAAATCCAAATTCATAACAAATTCAAGCCGCCCGAGTTGTGCCAACAACAGCGGCGGGAGGGCGTCAAAGTCATCTTTATCACGCAAATAAAGATACATCCCCTCTTTTTTGCAGGCTCTATAAATGGCACATTGCATCGCATCTCCCCGACATTTTATAAAATTTATGTTATATTTAAACAATTATACACGACATTTAGCCAATTCTCAGCCATGCAGAAAAACATTATTGAATTTCACACCGGTTCGTTTTCATCAATCGTGCTCAGCGTGCACGCCACGAGCGTGACGGCCATCAAAAAAGCGCTTGCGTTGAAAGTGAAAAACTCGCCGCTGTTTTTCCAAAACGTGCCAGTGATTTTGCAATTCACCCCTGAGCTTGAAAAGTGTGATTTAAACCGCCTCAAAGCGCTGCTGCTGGAATTTGGCATTCAGCTGATTGGCGTGAGCAATTGGCAAAATAATCTGCAAAAAGAGCTGATTTTAAGCCACGATTTGCCTGCACTGGGTAAAAGTGCCAGCCAAGAGGAGCTCATCTCACCACGCTATATCGCGCCGATGGTGATCAACTCTGATGTCAGCAAAAGTAACAGTGTTTATGCCAAAGGCCGGGATTTAATTATTTTCGGTGATGTGCTGCCAGGTGCGGAGGTGGTCAGTGACGGCAATATTCACATTTACGGCAAGCTGCAAGGTCGCGCAATGGCGGGGCTGAATAACGACAATTGCGCCCTTTACACCCAATTTTTAGAGCCTGAATTTATCGCCGTTTGCCAGCGGCATATGACCAAGGCGCTGATTCCTATCGATTATTTACTCCACAGCGTGCGCGTGAGTGCCGAGGGGCAAACACTGGTGTTCACCGCATTTGACTATAAATGATTAAAAAATAACCGAAAAGTTGAAAATTGATTTTAAACTGTGTATGATGAACGTGGTTTTGTTAAAACCAAGTTTGAATAACAATAAGTTTTACTTATCAGGAGAAACACTATGAAAATGATTTGGGCAGTAATTTTTGCATTAACCGTGGGTTCTTTAACTGCATGTAACACTGTGAAAGGCGCTGGTGAAGACGTGTCTGCAGCAGGTCAAGCAATCAACAACACAGCATCTGACGTTCAAAAAAGCCTATAATTGAATACAGATCAAAAAAGGGAACTTCGGTTCCCTTTTTTATTGGCAAAGTGCGGTCAGTTTGTCAGCCAACTGGCGAGCAAAATCACCACCACAAAAATCACCAACCACACCAGCTGCAATTTGGCACTTTTGCGGTTCACCTCTTGCTTGTGGGCACGCAGCCGCGCCATTTTTTCATTAAAGGCAGCAATGCTGTCAGGCGAGAAGGAAAAGCCACAATGCGGGCAAAAAGTCACCTCTTCAGCCACCTTTTTTTTACATTCTGGGCAATGGGAAATCTTCATCAGGCGCAAATCTCATCTGGCGTGAAGAAAAACGCAATCTCCCGCTGCGCCGATTGCAGCGAATCCGAGCCATGCACCGCATTGCGGCTTTTGCTCTCAGCAAAGTCATAGCGCAGTGTGCCCACGCGCGCCTGCGCAGGATCTGTCGCGCCAATCAGCTCACGCTGAGCGCTCACCGCATCGTTCCCCTGCAATACAGAAACCACCACTGGGCCTGATGTCATAAACTCCACCAAGCCCTCATAAAACGGTTGGCCTTGATGCTCGGCATAAAACGCCTGCGCCTGCTCACGGCTGAGTTGCACCATTTTGGTTGCCACAATTTTTAATCGCGCCTGCTCAAAACGGGCAAAAATAGCCCCCACCAACTGACACCCCACCGCATCAGGCTTAATAATCGAAAGCGTTTGTTGCATAAATTATCCTTCATTTTTATCGAAAATAGTTACCGTATAATCGATAACATATTAGTTATTTTTCTTTTTAAATCAATGTAGAATTCAAAACAAACTACGCTTGGGATTACACTCCCCGCGAAAAATTACTGAGTAAATTTTCAGCGCCATGTTGGGCTTGTTTGCCGAGTTTTTGCAGCAGGGATTTTTTCTCGCTGAAGCCTACTTCGAGCACGTCTTTGTCTTTCATTGCGCTTAAAATCACATCATCACTGGTGGCGAGTTCATCAACCAAGCCAAGCGTTAAGGCTTGTTGGCCGAACCAGTGCTCACCGGTGGCGATTTTGTCGATGTCTAAGTGCGGTCGGTGTTGGCTGACGAAATCTTTAAAAAGTTGATGGGTTTCGTTGAGCTCTTGCTGGAATTTTTCGCGATCTTTTTCGGTGTTTTCGCCCAGCACGGTCATGGTGCGTTTGTACTCGCCCGCGGTCATCACCTCCACGTCCACGTCATGTTTTTTCAACAAGCGGTGAACGTTTGGAATTTGCGCCACCACGCCCACTGAGCCAATCACTGCAAATGGTGCGGCGATGATTTTATCCGCCACGCAAGCCATCATGTAGCCGCCGCTGGCCGCGACTTTGTCCACCGCCACGGTGAGTTTGATGCCGTGTTGTTTCAAACGGTTGAGCTGTGAGCTGGCGTAGCCATAGGCATGCACCAAGCCGCCCGGGCTTTCAAGGCGCAGCAGCACTTCGTCGTCGGCCTTAGCGCAGGCAATCACAGCGTTAATGCTTTGTGCTAGTGCTTGCGCGCCGCTGGCGGCTAAATCGCCTTTAAAATTGAGCACATAAAGGCAAGGCTTTTGCGCAAGGGCGGCGGTTTTGTCGTGTTTGAGTTTGGCTTTCAGCGCTTTTTGCTCCGCCTTTTCTTTGGCTTTGCGCGCTTTTTCTTGTTGTTTCACCACCGCGTCATCAAGGCGGAAATCCGCCAGTTTGGTTTGTTGATCTTGCTGCTTTTTCGCCAAATCGGTGATTTTCAGCGTGCCCTTTTCTTCACTGTTTTTTTGCCGCAGCGCGACGATCAGAGCAAAAATCCCGACCACGATCAGCATCAAGGTGATCACTTCTAAAATAAAAATGCCATAATTGAGTAAAATTTCAGACCACATAGGCTCTCCTTTGTTTTGCGCTGTCATAATAGCGTAAAAGTGGCCAAAAAGGGGCATTTTTCGCTCACAAATTGCGCAGTTACGCCAAATCCTTGCCAAAGAGGTGAAAAAACTTGACTTTGTTTTCTTGTACTAGTTTAATAGTGCAAAATATCACAACGAGAGAACATCATGACAACATCCCTTTCCGTCACCACAGAGCAAGTGCCCTATTGCGCTGACCCAACGGCCGTGTTTGCTGCGCTGTGTCACAACCAAGATGCCAGCTTGCTGTTGGAATCTGCTGAAATCCAAAGCAAAAATAGCCTCACCAGTTTGCTGTTTGTGCAAAGTGCGGTCAAATTAGCCTGCCGCGATGACACCGTCACCTTGACCGCACTTAACCCCAACGGTGTGCAGGTGCTCGCCAATGTCGCCCAAGTGGCTGAAAAGCAAAGTGCGGTCGCCATCACAAGCAAAAGCGACACAGAGCTAACCTTGCGCTTTGCCAAACCTGCGGCCAACCTTGATGAAGACGCCAAATTACAAGCGCCGTCAATCTTCTCTGCCCTGCGCTTTGTCACCCAATGCTATGCCCAAGCTAGCGAAAAGGTCTATCTCGGCGGGTTGTTTAGCTATGATGTGGTGATGCAGTTTATCCCGATGGACGGCATTGAAGTGCAAGACGACGGCATTCACTGCCCAGATTACTGCTTTTATTTAGCCGATCAATTGCTGGTGTTCGATCACCAAAACCACACCTGTGAGCTGAAAAGTTTTTGCTTCACGCCGACAGAACAACAAAACGTGGCAGCACAGGGGCAAGCCATTGCGCAACAACTAAGCCACGTGGAGCCCACTTTAGCGATTGCGCCCGCCTGTGATGCGGTGAGTGTGAATATCGAAGACGACGCCTTTAAAGGCATTATCACCACGCTGAAAGATCATATTTATGCTGGCGACGTGTTCCAAATTGTGCCCTCGCGGCGCTTTTCCATCGCCTGCCCGAATGCCTTGGCCAGCTACCGCCAGTTGAAAAAAAACAACCCAAGCCCGTATATGTTTTATCTCCAAGACAGCGAGTTCACGCTGTTTGGTGCCTCGCCGGAAAGCGCGCTGAAATTCACGCCTAGCAGTCGCCAGCTGGAGATTTACCCGATTGCGGGCTCGCGCCCACGGGGGTTTAACGCTCGCGGTGAGATTGACCACGAGCTCGACGCACGCTTGGAGCTGGAGTTACGGCTGGATAAAAAAGAGCTCTCTGAGCATTTAATGCTGGTGGATTTGGCGCGCAACGACATCGCACGGGTGTGCAACAGTGGTTCGCGCCGCGTGGCAGAGCTGATGCAAGTGGATCGCTACTCACATATTATGCATCTCGTCTCCCGCGTGGTGGGCACGCTGCGCGATGAGTTTGACGCCCTGCACGCCTATCAAGCCTGCATGAACATGGGCACGCTCACCGGCGCGCCGAAGATCAAAGCGATGCAGCTGCTCTATCAAGTGGAACAACAACGCCGCCACAGCTACGGCGGCGCGGTGGGGTACATCACCTCCAAAGGCGATCTCGACACCTGCATTGTGATCCGCTCCGCCTTTGTGCAAAATGCGGTTGCCCATGTGCAAGCCGGCTGCGGTGAGGTGCTTGACTCCGACCCACAAATGGAAGCCGATGAAACCCGCCACAAGGCTAAAGCCGTGCTGCTGGCGATTGCGCAAACCAACCAACAAGGACACTAACATGGCCACCATCATCTTTTTGGATAATTTTGACTCTTTTACCTATAATTTGGTTGACCAGTTTAGAACCCTTGGCCATCAGGTGAAAATTTATCGCAACGATTGCGACCGCACCTTGGTTGAACAAGCCGCCCTCGCCCAGCTCGATACGGTGATTGCCCTCTCGCCAGGCCCAGGCGCGCCGAAGGATGCGGGCATCATGCCGGCATTG
Organism: Spirabiliibacterium mucosae; assembly: GCF_014884965.1. Taxonomy (GTDB): domain Bacteria; phylum Pseudomonadota; class Gammaproteobacteria; order Enterobacterales; family Pasteurellaceae; genus Spirabiliibacterium; species Spirabiliibacterium mucosae. The sequence goes on from NZ_JABTBO010000016.1 coordinate 28,569, forward strand.
ATTCAATCCATGGCCGGGCGCGTGCCGATGATTGGCATCTGCCTTGGGCACCAAGCGTTGATTGAGGCTTTTGGTGGGCAGGTGGTGCCAGCGGGTGAAATTCTGCACGGCAAAGTCTCGCGCATCACCCACGACGGGCAGGCGATGTTTGCCGATTTGCCCTCGCCGATGCCCGTGGCGCGCTACCACTCGCTGATTGGGCAAGCTATTCATCGTGATTTTGTCGTCAACGCCGAATTTGAGGGCTTGCCGATGGCCATTCGCCACCGCACTTTGCCGATTTGTGCGTTTCAATTTCACCCCGAGTCAATCCTCACCGTGCAAGGTGGGCAGTTGTTGGCACAAAGTATTGACTGGTTATTACGCAAAGAGGATGTATGCAACAGATTTTAGAACAGCTTTATAACGGGCAGCCACTTAATCGCGCGCGAAGTGCGCAACTGTTTGGCGCGATTGTGCAAGGCGCACTGACAAGCGAGCAACTCGCAGGTGCGTTGATTGCCCTGCGCGTGCGCGGCGAAACCAACGATGAAATTGCCGGCGCCGTGGAGGCGTTGCAACAGGCCGCACTGGCCTTCCCGCGGCCAGATTATCCGTTTGCCGACATTGTTGGCACCGGCGGCGACGGCGCGGATACAATTAACATTTCCACCGCCAGTGCGATTGTCGCCGCCCACATGGGCGCTAAAATTGCCAAGCACGGCAACCGCAGTGTTTCCAGCAAAAGTGGCTCAAGCGATGTGCTCACCGCACTTGGGATTAACATTACCATGTCGCCTGAGCAGGCCCGCGCAGCCCTTGATGAGATTGGATTGTGCTTTTTGTTTGCCCAGCAATATCACACTGGCTTTAAGCACGCCATGCCTGTGCGCCATGCGCTGAAAACCCGCACGATTTTCAACATTCTCGGCCCGCTAATTAACCCAGCCAAACCGGCGCGCCAACTGCTCGGCGTATACACGCCAGAGTTGATTGACCGCTACGCCGAAACCGCACTTTTAATGGGCCATGAGCACACCTTGGTGGTGCACGGCGCAGGGCTTGATGAAGTGGCGCTGCACGGTGAAACGCAAGTCGCGGAGGTGAAAAATGGCCGCATTGTGCGCTTCACTCTCACGCCTGAAGATTTTGGGCTAAAACAGCAAGCGCTGGACACCTTAAAAGGGGGGGGAACCTGCTGAAAATGCCCAAATGCTAACCGCACTTTTACAAGGTAAAGGATCGCACTATCACGCCAATGCGGTGGCGGCTAATACCGCACTTTTGCTGCGCTTGTTCGGCCATGATGACCTCAAAGCCACCACCGCCAAGGTGCTTGAAACGTTGGCCAGTGGTGAGGCCTACCGCACGCTGCAAGCCTTGCAAGCCGTGGCGCAGGAGGCATGATGAGCGACTATTTAAACCCGCAGTTAAACCAGCAAGCGACCATTTTGCAAAAAATTGTGGCGGACAAACAACACTGGATTGCCGAGCGCCAAGCGCGCCAGCCGCTGAGCACGTTCCAAGGGCAAGTTACGCCAAGCGATCGCGATTTTTATGCCGCGCTCAAACCCAAAGCGCAACCGCACTTTATCCTTGAGTGCAAAAAGGCCTCGCCGTCGAAGGGGCTGATTCGCGCGGAGTTTGACCCAACGGAAATTGCCCGCGTGTATAAAAATTACGCCAGCGCCATTTCGGTGCTGACCGACGAGCACTTTTTCCAAGGGGATTTTGCTTTTATCCAACAAGTGCGCGCCATCGCCTCGCAACCCGTGCTGTGCAAGGATTTCATCATCAGTGAATATCAAGTCTACCTTGCCCGCCACTCACAGGCTGATGCCATTTTGCTGATGCTCTCAGTGCTGAGTGACACGGGCTACACCGCACTTTCCACCCTCGCCCACCGCCTTGGCATGTGCGTGTTGACCGAGGTGGCCAATGAGGCTGAGCTTGAGCGCGCACTCGCATTGGGCGCGAAAGTCATCGGCATCAACAATCGTGATTTGCACGATTTAAGCGTTGACCTCACCCGCACGCCGCCGCTGGCGCAGAAAATCCCTGCTGATCGCACCGTTGTTAGCGAGTCGGGCATTTACACCCACGAGCAGGTGCGCCAATTGCAAGGCAATGTGAATGCCTTTTTAATTGGCTCCAGTTTGATGGGTAGCGCTGATTTGCAAAGTGCGGTGCGCTCAGTCATTTTCGGTGAAAATAAAGTCTGTGGCTTAACCCGAGCGCAAGATGCGAAATGTGCTTTTGATGCCGGCGCGCTTTACGGTGGCTTGATTTTTGCTGAAGCCTCCCCGCGGGCGTTGAGCCTGCGCCAAGCACAAGAGGTGGCGACCGCCGCGCCATTGCGCTATGTCGGCGTGTTTCAAAATCAGCCTATCGAGCTGATTGTGCGCCTAGCCAGCCAACTGGGGCTTTATGCCGTGCAGCTCCACGGCGCGGAAGACCGCACTTTTATCAAACAATTGCGCGCAGCGCTGCCTGATGCGATTGAAATTTGGCAGGCCGTTGCCGTCGCCGAAGGTGACAGCGCTGTCATACTGCCTGATGATGACAACGTTAACCGCTTTGTTTGCGACACGCGCGTTGGCACCACGCAAGGCGGCACAGGGCAAGCCTTTGATTGGGCGCTGTTGCGCGAGGAAGACAAACAGCGCATTATGCTCGCCGGCGGGCTAAATCTCGCCAATGCGCGCCAAGCCGCCGAAATGGGCTGCTTGGGGCTGGATATCAACTCCGGCGTTGAAAGCGCGCCTGGCGTGAAAGATTGTGAAAAATTAACCGCACTTTTGCAGTGCATTCGATAAAGAGAGAACCATGCAAACAACCCAACTCAACCCTTATTTTGGCGATTTTGGCGGGATGTATGTGCCCGAAATTTTAGTGCCTGTGCTGCTCGAGCTTGAGCAGGCCTTTGTGCAGGCACGAGATGACGCCGAATTTCAACAAGAATTTGCCGATTTGCTGCGCAATTACGCCGGCCGGCCAACGCCACTGACACTTTGTCGCAACCTGACCCAAGGCAGCAAAACCAAGCTTTACCTCAAACGTGAAGATTTGCTCCACGGCGGCGCGCACAAAACCAACCAAGTGCTCGGCCAAGCGCTGCTGGCCAAACGCATGGGCAAAACGGAGATCATCGCCGAAACCGGCGCCGGCCAACACGGCGTGGCCACCGCCATTGCCTGCGCGCTGCTGGGGCTGAAATGCCGCATTTATATGGGCGCAAAAGACGTGCAACGTCAATCCCCGAACGTATTTCGTATGCGCTTGATGGGCGCGAAAGTGATCCTCGTTGAAAAGGGCTCATGCTCCCTCAAAGATGCCTGCTGTGAGGCAATGCGCGATTGGTCCGCCAACTACGACAAAGCGCACTATTTGCTCGGCACCGCTGCCGGCCCTCACCCGTTCCCAACCATTGTGCGCGAGTTCCAAAAAATGATTGGGGAGGAAACCAAAGCCCAACTGCGCGAGCGCGAGGGCGTGCTGCCCGATTGCGTGATCGCCTGCGTGGGCGGTGGCTCCAACGCGATTGGCATGTTTGCCGATTTTATTGATGAAAGTGCGGTGCGGTTGATTGGCATTGAGCCGGCCGGCGAAGGGCTGGAGAGCGGCAAGCACGGCGCGCCACTGAACAAAAGTGCGGTTGGGATCTATTTCGGCATGAAATCGCCTCTGATGCAAAGTGCTGACGGGCAAGTGCATGAATCCTACTCCATCTCCGCGGGGCTGGACTTCCCATCCGTTGGGCCGCAACACGCCCATTTGCACGCCACTGGGCGCGCGGAATATCACGCCATCACCGATGATGAGGCTCTGGTGGCCTTTCAGCAACTGGCACAGCATGAAGGCATCATCCCAGCCCTTGAATCCGCCCACGCACTGGCTTATGCCTTGAAATTGATTAAACAAGACCCGAACAAAGAACAAATTATCGTGGTGAACCTCTCTGGGCGCGGTGACAAAGATATTTTCACCGTGGATAAGATTTTAACTGAACGTGGAGTTGCCCTATGAGCCGTTTTGACACCCTTTTTGCCGCATTAGAAAAGCAAGGCGCGTTTGTGCCCTTTGTCACCCTGTGTGACCCGACCTTAGAACGCTCATTTGACATCATCTGCACGATAGTGGACAACGGCGCTGATGCGTTGGAACTCGGCTTTCCGTTCTCTGACCCGCTGCTTGATGGGCCGGTGATTCAAGCGGCGAATAACCGCGCACTCGATGCAGGTTTCAGCACCGATGCCTGCTTTGAGCTGCTCACCCGAGTGCGTGCGCGCTACCCCGACACGCCCATCAGTTTGCTGCTGTGCGCCAATTTGGTCTATGCCCAAGGGCTGGAGCACTTCTACCAACGCTGTCACGCGGCAGGCGTGGACGCGGTGCTGATTGCCGATGTGCCGCTGATGGCCGCGGAGCCTTTTGTGCAAAGTGCCCTCAAGCATGACATTCAGCCCGTGTTTATCTGCCCGCCGAATGCCGATGACGCCACCGTTAAGAAAGTGGCGCAGCAAAGCCAAGGCTACACTTATCTCGTCTCTCGCGCGGGGGTGACCAGTGCTGAGAACCAACAGCACGCCAGCACGTTAGACAGCCTGATTGCCAAGCTGCAAGCGCACAATGCGCCAGCGATTTTACAAGGCTTTGGCATCGCCAAACCTGAACAGGTGAAAGACGCCCTCAATGCTGGCTGCCGCGGTGCCATTTCAGGCTCCGCGATTGTGAAGATCATTGAACGCAATTTAGATGACCACGCAAAATGCTTGCAAGCGTTGGGGGAATTTGTCGCAGCGATGAAAAACGCGACGCGATAAGTTAAGGGAAGTAAAAAAGAAAAAGTGCGGTCAATGACCGCACTTTGTGTTTTAGCCCACCACTTCTGGCAGGTAACCTGCATTGATTAAAAACGGAATGCAGATGATGATGATCCCAAGCACCAAGGCCACCAGCAAGCCGATGTTGCCGCCTTTGACGCGGTACGGCAAGTTCGGGTTGAGTTTGCGCGCCCGCCACGCCAGGCCAATTGGCAACACCAGGCCGTAGAAGGCAAACATAATGCCCGCATAACCGAGCGCCATGATAAAGGCTTTTGGATAAAACAGTGCGAACAGCAACGGTGGCACAAAGGTCAACAAGCCTAAGAATGGGCGATTGGTTTTGACATGAACGCGCAAGAGCAAATCCCGCAGGCAGTCAAACAGCGCCAGCGACACACCCAAGAAGGAGGTGATCAACGCCAGTGATGAGAACACGCGCACCGCTTCGCCTAAGAAGTTGCTGCCCGTGATGGTGCGGGTGGCTTCAACCAAACCGTTGAGGGTTGGGTCGGTTTTCAAAATTGCGAGGAATTGGCTTTGGCTCAACACGCCATGGGTTGCCAACTGCCACAGGAAATAGGCCACCAATGGGATGCCGGTGCCTGCGACGATGGCGATGCGCAATTTTTTAATGTCGCCGTCGAGGTAGCGCACAATCGATGGAATCACCACATGGAAGCCAAAGGAGGTGAAAAACACCGGTGCGGCTGACAACAACACGGCGTTATCCAGTGGCAAGGCCATGAGGTTTTCACTTTTCACCAGAGGCAACATCATAAACAAGATCACCACAAAAATGACGATTTTGCTGAAGAAGAACAAACGGTTGACGGCATCCACACTGCCAGTGCCAATTACGATAAACACGCCGAGCACCACGGTGAATAAAATCACACCAAAATCACTGGCGCTTAAGCCTTCGATCACAGGCAAGAGTGAGCCAATCAACGAGCCACCGCCGCTAACATAGGCGGCCAAAATGGCGTACATAAAAATCAACAGTGACAAGGTGGCTAGCACTCGGCCGATGCCACCGAAATACTGCTCTGCCAAGGTGGCGATGCCGGCGTCTTTGCTCGCGGTTTGGTAGACTTCAATAAACAGCAAAGCGCTGAATGAGAGCAATAGCCATAACACAAACAGCAAAAAAACCGTCATGCCAAAGCCCATGCTGGCTGAGGTGATTGGCATGGCAAGCATGCCTGCACCAATGGTGGTGCCGGAGACAATTAACGTACTCCCAAGCGTTTTATTTTTCATAGTGGGTTCTCGATTTAGGTTAATGAGTAAATTATTTTATACAAATTTGCTTTACAGTCTAAATCTTTTTTGCATTTTTGCGCAAAAAAACCCAAAAGTGCGGTTTAGGTCACGATCAATTGACGGATTTTGAAAAATAACTGCTTAAACAAGCTCGGCACGCTCTCCGGCCCACGGCTTTTGATGTCGTTGGCCAGCGCCAGCGCAATGTCGGGCTTGGAGGTGTAGTTAATCGCCTTTTGAATCACTTTGGAGGTGTTCATTTTTTTGCTGGTGCCTTTAACATTCGCCAAGCGGAAGAACACACGCTCAAAACCATTGTGGAAGAAATAGTGCTCAATGTCGCGCTCTGGCAGCGTGATGATGCGGTTGGTGAGGGTTTCTTCTTGCGCGAGTTTGTTGCGCACTGTATCAGAATATTTACGCCCTGCACTGTCGCCGTCGGTCAACACAAACCACTCAATGCCCATGTGCTGGCAATATTTGATCAGCGGGCGCAGGCCACACTGAGCAAAACCGATGATGCGGATGCCCTCCATCTCCAAATTGATGTTGAGCACGTCCGCCAGCTCAGAGAGCAGCCACACCTCGGTTTCACCCTCCACCAGCAACCACGCGCGGGCAAACAGCGCCAGGCTGCGATTATAGTGAATATGAAACCCGAGCTTGCGGTGGTCATCTTGGCTGAGATCGCCACGCGCGAGCTGATAAGCATGGGTCATATTATCGCGGCGCAACAAGCGGCAGATGTGCTCAATGCGCACATAAGAAATCAGCTCCACCGAGTTGGTGGTGGTGATGCGCTGAATCGGCAAGTGGCTGGCAAACTCCCAGGCAATCGCCACCATGCGCGGATGCAGGCGGGCTTCAATGTCTTCCAGCAAAATGATCGGGCGGGTGTAGCGCTCAAAATTGAGCATTTTGCCTTGCTCAAACAGCGCCATCAACGCCAGCAACAAACGTTTTCGCAGGCTGCCCTTTTTGTCTTGCGCCAGCTCTTGGTTGAGCTGCTTGACCGTTGCCCACCACTGCATTGAGTCGGTCATCAGCAAGGCATTGGGCGGCTGCAAAAAGTAGTATTGAATAATGTTGAAAATCGCCTGCAACTCTTTGGCCGGCAGTTTGTCTTGCGCGCGTTTGAGCTGGAAGTTGGACTTGTGCGCCAAGCGCGCATCGCGAAAGCGCAGCACGGGGTGCTGGGCAATCAGCGCATCTAAAAGTGCGGTTTTGTTGTCTGCCTCTAACAGGTCGCCGTTTTGGTCTAAAAAGTCATAATGGGTGCTCACCTGCCCTTGGGCAAGCTCGGCGCTCACACGCAGATAAATGCGGGCGTATTTATCCTCATGGGGGCAAAACAGCGGCGTGAAGTGGGCGCGCTCATCAAAGTGCGGTTCGTTGACATCACTGACACTGAAAATAACAAAAGGGTGCAGGATTTTTTCAGCCCTTGCGGCGCGCTTTCAAGCTGGGCGTACTCCTCTGGCGTGAAGTGGAAATCGGTGGGTTGAAATTGATAGCGCGGGCTGGCTGGGTTGAGGATTAAGCTCAAGGCGTCCAACAAACTGGATTTCCCCCACGCGTTTTCACCCACCAGCACCATATTGGAGCGCAGACTTATCGATAAGCGATTCAAACCACGAAACCCTGAAATGTCGACCTGTTTTAAGTACATACTGCCCCCTTTTTTGACCTAGCTTACTAAAAAACGCGCCCGCGGGATATACCCTAGGCGACATTTTCGTTATAATTTTGCCCAAGGAGCACGCATGGACGGATTATTGATTGTATTGTGCCCCATGGTGTTGGGGTATTTGATTAAAACGCGCAATCTCGCCATTTTAAGCCGCCTCAATCTCGGTGTGGTGGTGCTGCTTTATGTCATCTTGTTTATGATGGGCTTCTCGTTAGGCCAAATTGACAACCTCGCGCAAAAGCTGCCCGTCATTGCCCACTCTGCCGTCACTTTTGTGGTGCTCACCATCGGCTTGAATGTGGCCGGCCTGCTAGTGCTGGATAAGCGCTATCCCTTTCAGTTGAAAAAAACCAGCGGCAAAATGCCCTCTCGCTGGCGCTTGATGCTCGATTCTTTACTGATGCTCGGCATGGTGTTTGCAGGCGTTTTGATTGGCCTTTCCAGCAAAGGCGTGTTTGCCCTGCCGCACAATGCCAGCACTTATGTGCTGGTGGCGCTGATTTTTTTGGTTGGCGTGCAGCTGCGCAACAACGGCATCAGCTTGCGCCAAGTGTTATTCAACCGCCGCGGCATTATCGCTGCCTGCTCGGTGATTGCAACAAGCTTAATTGCAGGCGTGCTGGCCGCACTGTGGCTTGAGTTGCCGCTCTTTCACGGCTTGGCTGTCGCCTCAGGCATTGGTTGGTATTCACTTTCTAGCGTGATGATTAACGACGCCTTCGGCCCTGTGATGGGCAGCATTGCGTTTTTCAATGACCTGATCCGCGAGATTTTAAGCCTGATGTTTGTGCCGATGCTAATGCGCCGCTTTGCCACCGCGGCGGTGGGCTTCACCGGTGCAACCGCGCTGGATTGCACCTTGCCGATTATCCAGCGCAGCGGCGGCGTGCAAGTGGTGCCGCTGGCAATTAGTTACGGCTTTATCATCAACCTCGCCGTGCCACTGCTACTGGTGCTGTTCACCAGCCTCGGCGGCTAATGGAAATGCAAAGTGCGGTCAGGCCACATCAAAGCTGATAAAAGCCCATTTGATCACCCGCTCTTGGGTGGTGAAGCCGTGATCGAAGTATTCCCGCACGGCCGCTTCGTCTTTGCTGGAAAGCTCGCCCAAGCTCCAGCGCACGCGCTCAACCAACTCATCGGCAGAGTTGGCAACAAAGCGCTTGTCTTGGCAGTCAATGTAGTCCACTTTAGGGTGAATGCCCATTTGATACAAAATATTGATCACATAAATGTAATCTGGCTTGGGCACGATCCCGCGCTCAATAATCGCATCAATGTCTTCAGCCAAAAAGCTGCGCCCGACTTTGTAGGTGAGATAAACCCGTTTTTTGGCTTTGCTGATGAGTTTTTCCAGCCCCATTTTGATGTCATCAAGCTCCAAGCAGCGTGAGGCAAACACCAAATCACACGCAGGCACATCGCGCCAGTCATCTTCATAGGCCAGCTGGCGGGTGCGGATATTGCTAATGCCCTGCGCTTTGGCGTTGTCGTGCAGGCAGGCAAGCATATTGGCTGAGTAATCACAGGCGAGCACCTCACGCAAGTGTGGTGCGGCCAGCAGCGACAAGGTGCCTGGCCCACAGCCGAAATCCAGCGCCGTTTCGCAATCGCTGAAATCCACCCGTGAGATAAAATCCGTTGGGTAGTTGCCTTTGAGCATTTTTTGGCCTGATGCGAGGGCTTTTTTATCCCAATCGGCGCTGGTTTTGGTTTTAAAGGTGCTGGCCTTTTTCTGCGCGCGATAAAGCCAGTCGAAATCGAGAAGATCGTAATTTGCTTGTTCAATCATAACAGTGCTCCGTAGCGCTGGTAGTCAATGTCGTAAAGGGTTGAAAGTGGCTCGGCTTGCAGCAGCTCCTGCCCGCCAAAGCTAAGCACTTGGCCGTGTTTAATCATCAAAATCGCGGTGTCTAAAAACTGCGCTTGGCGTGGGTGATGGGTGGTGATCACAAAGCTGTAGCCTTGGGTTTGCAGACGCTGAATCAACTCAAGCAGGCGAATTTGGTTGCCAAAATCCAAGCCATTGGTTGGCTCGTCCATAAAAATCATCTTCGCTTGCGTGCTCAAGGCGCGAGCGATGTATACCAACTGCTGCTGCCCGCCGCTGAGTTGGGTGAAAAGTTTGTTTTTTAAATGGCCGATGTTGACCTCATTTAATGCTGCTTCACAAATGGCGTAATCCGCGTTTGAAAAGCCCTCCAGCGCCTTTTTGTGTGCCAAGCGCCCCATCAAGAGCATATCAATCACGTTGTAAGCAAAGGGCGTGTGATAGCGCTGGGGAATATAGGCAATTTGGCGCGCCATCGCCTTGCGTGGAATGTCGCTGACCGATTGCCCGAGAAACCGCACTTTGCCTTCAAACGGCAAAATCCCGAGCATGCAGCGCAACAAAGTGCTTTTGCCGCAGCCGTTTTCCCCCAAAATGCACAGGCTGCGCCCCGCCTCAAGGGTGAAGCTCACGCCGTTGAGCACGCGCTTTTTGCCGTAGCTGAAGTGGAGATTATCAACCTCGATCATACCTTGCCCTTCACGCTAAAGAGCACCGCGATAAAAATCGGGATGCCGAATAATGAGGTGATGATGCCGATTGGGATTTCATAGCTATACAGCTGACGTGACAGGGTGTCACAAACCAGCAGGAATATCGCCCCCACAATGGCTGAAGCCGCCAGCACAAAGCGGTTGTCCGCCCCGAATAAAAAGCGGCAGATGTGCGGGGCAATCAGCCCAATCCAGCCGATAATGCCACCCAGCACCACGCTCAAAGAACTCGCCAAGGTGGCCAAAATCACCACCGTGATTTTCAGCCGTTGGGTGTTGATGCCTAAACTTTTCGCCTCGTCTTCCCCCAGGCTGAGCGCATTGAGTTGCTTGCCGAGCAAAACCAGCAACAACACGCACACCAGCATCACGCCACCGACGGCCAAAACCGCACTTTTAGTGGCAAAACTTAAGCTCCCCATCAGGAAATAGACGATATTCGGCAAGGTGTCATACGGGTCAGCAAAATATTTCAGCACAGACAACAGCGCGCCGAAAATCGCTGAGCTAATCACGCCGCCTAAAATCAGCATCAACAGCGGCTGCGCGCGGGAGATAAGCGAAAGCATAAAGGCGATCATCACCGCGGCAATGCCCATCACAAAGGTTAGCATTTGCATCGGCACAATGCCCACGCCCAAAATCATCCCCAATGCAGCCCCAAAGCCTGCGCCACTGAGCACGCCCAAAATCGACGGTGACACCAGCGGGTTGACCAGCATCGCTTGATAGGCCGCGCCACTGACCGACAGCGCCGCGCCAATCAACACCGCGGCGGCAATGCGCGGGAAGCGAATATCCAGCAGCACCACCTTCGCCACGCTGTGATCAGCACTGAAAATGGCGGCATATTCGCTTAAGTTGAGGTCAAATTTGCCAATAAAAAGCGTTACTGCCACCAAAAAGGCCAGCAGTAACGCCAGCAACGCCAAACTAAGGTGTTTCATTTAAAATATCGTTCAAATCACTCTCACTGAGCTCGCGTGAGAGGAACAATTGATAGAAATTTTTCGCCTCATCACGAATATTGATCTCAGCAAATTCGTTCGGGTGCAGTGTTTTCATCAACCAACGAATGCCCAAAAAGCGCATAAATGAAGCCGGTTTACCCACCCACGAAAACGGCTTACGCGGGATTAAAAACACTTGTTTGTTTTTCACCGCATCGAGCACTTGCCATTTTTCGTCTTGATAAACGCTGTCGTAAAAGGCTTTATCATAGGCGATGATCATATCAGGGTTGAGGGAGAGCACCTGCTCAAAGTTGACGCTGACACGGCTGTTTTGCTTGGTGTTTTCGCATTTCAGCACCACTTCGCCGCCGGCGAGAGTGATCAAATCACCAAAGCTGCTTTTTTCACATTCGCTTTTCAAGCCATCTTTGCCAAAGGCGTAATACACCTGCGGTTTGGATTTGTAAACCGCACTTTGCGCCATGTCGATGGATTTTTGCGCGTAGGCGTGGAGTTTTTCACCACGGCTGGTAACGCCTAAAATATCGCCCAGTGGCGCGAAAGAATTAAGGCTTTGCTCAAGCGTCAGCGCGTCGATGTAGAGCACGGGCACGCCTGAGTTGGCAAAAATCTCGCGGTATTTGTCTTTCACATTGTGGCTGGCGAGGATTAAATCTGGTTTTAACGCGAGCACTGCTTCCATATTCGGTGTTTTACCTTGGCCAAAAAAGCCACCCACAACCGTTTGTTCAGTCACTTTTGGGTCGAGGTATTGCTTTTCAATGGGGTAAAATTCAAAGTTTAGGCCTGCAATTTTGCTTTTATCCACCGCATAGAGTTGATACAGCAGTACAGGGTTTGAGGCATAAACTTTTTGAATTTGATCGGGTTTTAAGTTTTCACAGCCCACACATTCCGGCGCGGGTGCGGCCAAGGTGCTTTGGGCAAAAAGCCATGAGAGAAGCAAGAAAATAAAACGCATACACACTCCGTTATAGACAAGTTTATATAACGTTAACACAAAAAAGCCCGACAGCATAACTGTCGGGCGATTGTTGCTGGATTATTCGCCGTTGACGAATTTTTCACCCAAGGCGATGCTTTTTGCAAGGTTGGCAGCATGGCTTCAACCGCACTTTGCTCAAACTCGCTCAACGGGCCAATTGGCAGGATTTCTTCCACGCCGTTTTTGCCTAAGCGCACTGGCACTGCGAAAAAGCGTGCGTATTTGCCGTCGCCTTCAACGTAGGTGTATTCCACAGCCTCTTCCCCGCTCAAACCTTTGAGCACTGAAAGGCCAAAACGTGCAGCGGCTTGCGCCATGGAAAGGGTTGCACTGCCGCCACCGGCTTTGGCTTCCACCACTTCGGTGCCTGCGTTTTGGATGCGTTTGGTTAAGGCTTCCACTTCTTCTGCGGTGAAGCTCGCGCCTTCGACTTGTGAGAGCAATGGCAAAATGGTCACGCCTGAGTGGCCACCAATCACAGGCACTTTCACTTTATCCAGCGCCACGCCTTTGAGTTCAGACACAAAAGTTTCAGAACGGATCACATCGAGTGTGGTGACACCAAAGAGGCGACGTTTGTCGTAAACACCTGCTTTTTTCAGCACTTCTGCCGCGATGGCGACTGTGGTGTTCACTGGGTTGGTGATGATGCCGATGCACGCTTTCGGGCAAGCGACAGCGGCTTTTTCAACCAAGTTTTTAATGATGCTGGCGTTAATGTTGAACAAATCAGAGCGGTCCATGCCAGGCTTGCGCGCAACACCGGCGGAGATGAGCACTAAATCCGCGCCTTGCAGCGCTTCGCTTGGGTCTTCACCCGCGTAGCCTTTGGCTTGCACAGGGGTTGGGATGTGGCTGATATCTTTTGCCACACCTGGGGTGACAGGGGCAATGTCGTACAACGCCAACTCTGTGCCAGCCGGGCAATTGAGTTTGAGCAACAAGGCCAATGCCTGACCGATACCACCTGCGGCACCTAAAACAGCAACTTTCATTTCAATCTCCTTAATGTTTACATTTAATTAACTAAAGTGGGTTAAGTCTAGATCCAAACGCGGGCAAATTCAAACACGACAACGCAAAAGTGAGAGCTAGGGCAAATTTTTTCACACTTTGACCGCACTTTGCTTAAAAATAAAATTTTATTTGCCTTTTTATGAAAAAATATGCACTATCTATGCAAAATTCTGCATAGAGAACGCATAATGAATACACAAAGCAAAGCTGAAAACCTCAACAGCGCCTTTCGCGCCCTGCTATTGGAGGAAAAGTACGCCTCCCAAAGCGAAATTGTCGACGCGCTGCAAGCCCAAGGCTTTCAGGTTAATCAGTCTAAAATTTCACGCATGCTGGCCAAATTTGGCGCGGTGCGCATTCGCAATTCCAAAATGCAAACGGTCTATTGCCTGCCGCCCGAGCTGAGCATGCCGAATACCTCCAGCCCGCTGAAAAATTTGGTGCTGGATATTGACTACAACAACGCGCTCGTGGTGGTGCGCACCAGCCCAGGTGGTGCGCAGCTGATCGCCCGGCTGTTGGATTCAATCGGCAAAAACGAAGGCATTTTAGGCACCATTGCTGGCGACGATACGGTGTTCATCACCCCAACGCTGAACACCAAAACCACGCAGCTAATGAAAAATATTCAACAGTTGTTTGAAAACTCACTCTAAGGAGGGCTTATGCGCATTTTTATCACTGGCGCCACTGGCTTAATTGGCACCGCACTTTGCCACAAACTCCTCAGCCTTGGCCACTCAATAGTTGCGCTCACCCGCGACGCGGATAAAGCCAAAGCGCATTTTGCGGGTGCCACCCTGGACTTTTGCACTGACTTGACCGCACTTTCGGATTTTAACGAGATTGACGCTGTGATTAATCTTGCTGGCGAGACGATTTTTGACCAACGCTGGACTGACGAGCAAAAAGCCCGCTTGGTGGAAAGCCGCGTGAAGCTCACCACCGCCTTGGTTGACAAAATCAACGCCAGCCAAACGCCACCCGAGGTGCTGATTTCAGGCTCGGCCATTGGTTTTTATGGCGATGTGCACCAAAGTGCGGTCGACGAAACCGCGCCCGCAGGCGAGAGCTTTGCCGCCGAGCTGTGCCAACAGTGGGAGGCAGCAGCCAGCCGCGCCAACACGCGCGTATGCTTGCTGCGCACCTCAAACGTGCTCGCCGCCCATGGTGGTGCGCTGGCGCAAATGCTTGGCGTGTACAAGCTCGGCTTGGGCGGCAAATTGGGCTCAGGCAAGCAAAATTGGGCGTGGATTCACCTCGATGACATGGTTGAGGCGATTGTGTTTTTGCTGACGCACAGCCAATGCCACGGGCCGTTTAACTGCTGCACACCGCACTTTGTGCCGAATGCACAATTTAGCCGCACCTTGGCGCAAGTGCTTGGCCGACCGCACTTTGCCTTTGTGCCAGCCTTTGTGCTCAAGCTGATGCTTGGCGAGCGCGCGCAACTGCTGCTCGACAACCAGCCGATTGTGCCCAATGCCCTTGCTCAAGCAGGTTTTCACTTCAACCACCCGCACCTTGAAGGCGCGCTGAAAGACCTGCTGGCCTAACGAACGTTAGGCATTTTGCCTAAGGCTTGCTATAATTTGCGCAAAAAACACCAATAACGAATTAAGCAGCCTTAGGTTTGACCATGACAGCGCCAACAGATCCGCAAAACGAACAACAACCCGAACAACCTTCCCCCGCACCCAAACGCAAGCGCAGCTGGCGGATGCGGTTTTTGATTTTCAGCCTGAAATTCGGCTTCACCGCACTTTGCTGTGTGTTGTTTTATCTTGCCTATTTGGATGCCAAAATTCGCCATACTCTTGATGGCAGCATTTGGCAGCTGCCGGCTGAGGTTTACGCCCAAATTGAAAGCATTGAGCAGCCCCGCCACCCAACGCTTGCCGAGGTGCGTGAGCGCTTGCTGGATAACGGCTACCGCCAGGTGAATATGCTTGGCACGCCGGGGGATTTCAAAATTGAAAACGACACTGTGGTGCTGATCCGCCGCGCGTTTGAATTCCCAGACGCGCCAGAGCCACAGCGCGTGCTGCGCTTGCGCTTTAAAGACGCTCGGCTAAATGTGATTGAAGATTTGGTTAATCGCCAAGCTATTGCGCAATTTCGCCTTGCGCCCAAACTGATTGCGATGTTGCAATCCAACAAAGAAGATCGCTTGGCGATCCCGCTACATCAATACCCGCGTTATCTGATCGACACCCTGCTGCTGACGGAAGATCGCCGCTTTTATGAACACAATGGCGTGAGTTTGCTTGGCATCACGCGGGCGATGATCACCAATATTCAAGCTGGCCAAACCGTGCAAGGCGGCAGCACCTTGACCCAACAGCTGGTGAAAAACCTCTTTTTAAGCAACCGCCGCAGCCTCACGCGCAAAATCAACGAGGCCTTTATGGCGATTTTGCTTGATGCGCGCTACGACAAAAACAAAATTTTAGAAACCTACCTCAATGAGGTCTATCTCGCGCAATCAGGCGATACGGAAATTCACGGCTTTGCGCTCGCCAGCCAGCTGTTTTTCGGCCGCCCAATTCAAGAAATCCGCCTTGACCAAATCGCCCTGCTCGTGGGCATGGTCAAAGGCCCGTCGATTTACAACCCGTGGCGCTACCCTGACAACGCCACCGCGAGGCGCAATGTAGTGCTGAAAATCATGCAAGAAAACGGCATCATCAATGAAAGCCTCTACCAACTGCTCAGCCGTCGCCCGCTGGATGTCAAACCCAAAGGCAGCGTGACCCGCGCCCAGCCGGCCTTTATGCAGCTGGTGAAGCAAGATTTAACCACCGTGTTGGGTGAGGCGAAAACAACCGCACTTTCCGGCGCGCGGATTTTCACCACCTTGGATATCAACAAACAACGCATGGCGGAAAAGGCGCTGGTTGAGGCCACGCAAAAACTGCAACTGCAACAAAAACGCCCTGATCTTGAAGCCGCCATGGTGGTGGCGGATTATCGCAGCGGCGGTGTGCTGGCGATGGTCGGCGGGGTGCAAACGCAATACGCCGGCTTCAACCGTGCGCTGCGCTCGCAACGGCAAATCGGCTCGCTGGTTAAGCCTTCGGTTTACCTCAGCGCGCTGGCCAACCCAGATCAATTCCGCCTCAACACGCCGATTCAAAACCGCCCGATCACCATTCGCATCAAAGGTGCGCCTGATTGGCAACCGCGCAACTACAACCGCCGTTACAGCGGCTCGGTGATGCTGATGGACGCGTTGGTGCGCTCACTCAATATCCCCACAGTGAACGTCGGCATGAAAGTGGGGCTTGATACCATCATCGCTAACCAAAAAGCGATGGGCTGGGATAAAATCAAAATCCCGCGCGTGCCCGCAATGCTGCTCGGATCGTACTCCATCGCGCCGTTTGATGTGGCAAAACTGTTCCAAGTGATCGCCAACGCGGGGGAAAAGGTGCCTTTGTCCTCCATTGACAGCGTCACCCAGCGCAATGGTGAAGTGCTCTATCAACGCCACGACACCGCCAGCCAAGTGGTGCCACGTGAAGCGGCGATTCAAACACTCTTTGCCATGCAGCAAGCGGTTGAGCGCGGCACAGGGCGCAGCTTGCAGGCTGATTTTGCCCAGTTCCACCTCGCGGGCAAAACTGGCACCACCAATGACGCGCGCGACACCTGGTTTGTCGGCATTGACGGGCAAGAGGTGGTGACCGTATGGCTGGGGCGTGATAACAACGGCAAAACGGGCTTGACCGGCTCAACCGGCGCGCTGAAGCTTTATCAGCATTACCTTTCCCTTGTGCCGCCAACGCAGCTGCATTTGCCAACCTCGCCGAATATTAAATGGGTCGGCATCAACAGCTTTGGCAGCTGGGACTGTGGCAGTGGCCGCACCATTCCTGTGTGGGCTAATCGCAACCAAAGTTTCTGCTCACAAAGCGCGCCAGTGGTGGCGCCAAGCAGCCAACCTGCACCTGCCGCACCCGCTGAACGCAAGCCAAGCGTGTGGGATGCGTTGAATCTGCAAAACGGCGCGCCTGTGGAGGAAGCACAGCCGAGCCGTTAAAAGTGCGGTTGGGCTAAATCCAATCGAGCATTTTGAGGATCACAATGCCAAAAGCGGAGGTAAACATCGCCGCAAAAGTGGTGATACCGATGATGTTAGCGGCGGTTTTGTCATTGCCGCCCATGCCGCGCACCATGGCATAACTGGCGGCCGCCACCGGGGTTGAGGTCATTAAAAACACCACACCCAAGCCAATGCCGTGCAAGCCAAAAGCGTGCGCCAGCAGCACCATGATGATAGGCGCAACAAACACTCGCCCGAGGCTCGAGGTGATCGCCACCACCGAGGTGCTGTCAATTCGTTTGAGATCCAGGCTCGCGCCTGCGCACAGCAGCGCGAGTGGCAGTGTCATGTGCGAGAGATAATTGCCCGTGCTAATTAATGGTGCTGGGATTGTAAACGGCAGATGGCTGACCACCAAGGCGATGATGATCGCCAAAATCAGCGGGTTTTTGATCAACTGTTTCAGTACATAAAGGATATCGGCCTTGCCGTTTTCCGCCAGCGAGCGGCTTAAGGTGATCACCGCCAGCACGTTATAAAGCAAGGTGATAAGTGCGGTATAGACCGACGCCACCGCAATGCCCGCCGCGCCATAAGCATTGGCACACAGCGAGAGCCCAATAATGCCACTGTTGCCACGAAACACCCCTTGCACAAAGGTGCCACGCTCGCGTTTATCACCCACAAAGCGCCATGCATAAAGCTCGGCGAGGGTGAAGATAATCAAGGTGCCAAGATAGCCCACGCCAACAATGCTCAGCTGGGAGGAATAATCCGTTGGATTTTGCACAATGCTTAAAAATAGCAGCGCTGGCAGCGTGATGTTGAACACCAGTTTCGCCCCTTGCTGGGCGAAATGGTCGTTAATCATGCCGATGCGTTTGAGGTAGATCCCGAGCAGCAACATTAAAATATTCGGCAAGGTGACGCTGACCGAAAAGGCAATGGAGTCGAGAAAAGTGTCTTGCATAGCCTGTCCAAACAAAGTTCAATGCCAACATCTTAGTCATATTTTGTTGAAAATGCCAGCACGCGCGAGAAAGTGACGTGAAGTTAGTAAAAATCATTCACAAACGTCATGAAAGCCTGTATAATCCCCCAGCAATATTTATCCACCCCACCTAGACTTGAGAGATATTGCAATGCTTAGAATCGCCAAAGAGGCACTCACATTTGATGACGTGCTATTAGTGCCAGCACATTCAACTGTACTTCCCAACACTGCCGATTTAACCACCCATTTAACCAAAGACATCAAACTCAACATCCCTGTGCTTTCTGCCGCGATGGACACGGTGACCGAGACAAAATTGGCCATTTCTCTTGCACAAGAAGGCGGTATTGGCTTTATCCATAAAAACATGAGCATTGAGCGCCAAGCTGACCGCGTGCGCAAAGTGAAAAAATTTGAAAGCGGTATCGTAACGGATCCGATCACTGTTCGCCCAGAGATGAGTTTGCGTGATTTAGCTGCATTGAGCAAGAAAAACGGCTTTGCAGGCTATCCTGTTACTACTGAAGATGGTGATTTGGTTGGCATTGTCACCGGTCGTGATGTGCGCTTTGTCACTGATTTAGATCGTCCAGTAAGTGCGGTGATGACACCTAAAGAGCGCCTCGTTACCGTGAAAGAGCATCGCCCGCGCGAAGAGGCCTTTTCACTGATGCACCAACACCGCATTGAAAAAGTGCTGGTGGTCAACGATGCATTCAAACTGGTGGGCATGATCACCTTAAAAGACTACCAAAAAGCCGAAAGCAAACCGAATGCCTGTAAAGACCAATACGGCCGCTTGCGTGTGGGTGCCGCTGTCGGCGCCGCACCCGGCAATGAAGAGCGCATTGACGCCTTAGTGGCTGCTGGTGTTGACGTGCTATTGATCGACAGCTCCCACGGCCACTCTGAAGGCGTGCTTGAACGTGTACGCGCTGCACGGGCTAAATACCCTGATTTGCCAATTGTAGCAGGCAACGTGGCCACCGCGGCAGGCGCCATCGCCTTGGCGGACGCGGGGGCAAGTGCGGTTAAAGTGGGCATTGGCCCTGGTTCAATTTGCACCACCCGCATTGTCACCGGCGTTGGCGTGCCGCAAATCACCGCGATTGCCGATGCCGCCGAAGCGTTGAAAGACCGCGGCATTCCTGTGATTGCTGATGGCGGCATCCGCTACTCAGGTGACTTGGCCAAAGCCATCGCCGCAGGTGCTAGCTGCGTGATGGTCGGCTCGATGCTCGCGGGCACCGAGGAAGCACCAGGGGAAATCGAACTCTTCCAAGGCCGTGCGTTTAAATCCTACCGCGGCATGGGCTCACTGGGTGCGATGACCAAAGGCTCAAGCGATCGCTACTTCCAATCCGACAACGCTGCCGACAAACTCGTGCCAGAAGGCATTGAAGGGCGCATTCCTTACAAAGGCTATTTGAAAGAGATCATCCACCAACAAATGGGCGGCTTGCGCTCGTGCATGGGCTTAACTGGCTGCGCCACGATTGAAGACCTGCGCACCAAAGCGCAATTCGTGCGCATCAGCGGCGCCGGCATCACCGAAAGCCACGTGCATGATGTCACCATCACCAAAGAAGCACCGAATTATCGCATGGGGTAAAACGAAAACCGCACTTTAGTATTTAAAGTGCGGTTGATTTTGAGAGTTGCTATTAGATATAAGGCGCAAACGATATGAAAAAATTTACTATTGTCGCCAAGGTGCGTTTGCAATCTATAAAAAAGAAGGCTTGCAAGTGCTGAAAACCTCGCCATGCCAAGCCAACAAAAAATAATATTTTAATCAATAGAGATCATAATGAATAACATCCACAACGACAAAATCCTTATCCTCGACTTTGGTTCGCAATATACACAATTGATCGCCCGACGCATTCGTGAAATCGGTGTTTATTGTGAGCTGTGGGCGTGGGACGTTTCCGAGCAAGACATCCGCGATTTCAACCCGAAAGGCATCATTCTTTCAGGCGGGCCGGAGAGCACCACGGAAGAAAACAGCCCGCGTGCGCCAGAGTATGTCTTCAACGCCGGCGTGCCCGTGCTGGGCATTTGCTACGGCATGCAAACCATGGCGATGCAACTCGGCGGCTTGACCGAAACCTCCGACCACCGCGAGTTTGGCTATGCCCAAGTGGCGCTTGAAAACCCAACCGCACTTTTTGCGAATATGCAAGACGCGCAAAGTGACGCTGGGGGCGCGCTGCTGGATGTGTGGATGAGCCACGGTGATAAAGTCACCCGCTTACCAGCGAATTTTAGCGTGGCAGGGACTACTACCACCTGCCCAATTGCTGCCATGGCCGACGAGCAGCGCCATTTTTACGGCGTGCAATTCCACCCAGAAGTGACCCACACCAAAAGCGGCTTGACGTTGCTCACCAACTTTGTGGAAAACATCTGCGGCTGCGCGCGCGAGTGGACAGCCGAAAACATTATTGAAGACGCCGTGGCGCGCATCAAAGCGCAAGTTGGCGATGATCAAGTTATTTTAGGGCTCTCAGGGGGCGTGGACTCCTCCGTGACCGCACTTTTACTCCACCGCGCGATTGGCAAAAACCTCCACTGCGTGTTTGTCGACAACGGCTTGCTGCGCCTTAACGAAGCCGAGCAAGTGATGGCGATGTTTGGCGACAAATTTGGGCTCAATATTATTCACGTCAACGCTGAAGAGCGCTTTTTAAACGCGCTCAAAGGCGTGGCCGAGCCGGAAGCCAAGCGCAAAATCATCGGCAAAGTGTTTGTCGATGTGTTCGATGAAGAGTCCCACAAACTCAGCAACGTCAAATGGCTCGCGCAAGGCACCATCTACCCTGATGTGATTGAATCCGCCGCCAGCAAAACCGGCAAAGCCCATGTGATCAAATCCCACCACAATGTGGGTGGCTTGCCAGATTACATGAAACTCGGCTTGGTTGAACCACTGAAAGAGTTGTTCAAAGACGAAGTGCGCAAAATCGGCCTTGCCCTCGGCTTGCCGCATGACATGCTGATGCGCCACCCTTTCCCAGGCCCTGGCCTTGGTGTGCGCGTGCTTGGCGAGGTGAAAAAAGAATACTGCGACATTCTCCGCCGCGCCGACGCGATCTTTATCGAAGAGCTGCACAACGCCGATTGGTACCACAAAGTCAGCCAAGCCTTCACCGTCTTTTTGCCAGTGAAATCCGTCGGCGTAATGGGCGACGGGCGCAAATACGACTGGGTTGTGTCTATCCGCGCGGTGCAAACCATCGACTTCATGACCGCTCACTGGGCACACCTGCCATACGAGCTACTCGGCAAAGTGTCCAACCGCATCATCAACGAAGTCAACGGCATCTCCCGCGTCACCTACGACATCAGCGGCAAACCACCGGCTACGATTGAGTGGGAGTAGATGAAAACAGGCGTTAAAGCCTTATAAATGGCTATTTTATGAGTTCTGTGTTTGTAAAATGATGAAGGTTTTAATAAGTATATTCTATATTTAATCACCCATTTTAAGTGATTATTAATATATTTAGTAATGTTATAGCAAAAATAATAGAATATCATCATGTAATTTATGATGAGAAAGATTTTTGCTTCCATAAATTTGAAATCACTTTTATATTTTTTATCATTGAAAGATTTAAAAAAAGGAGCTACAATGAATGAAGGCGTGTGGTTAGAATTTTACTTGCGTTTCGCAAGTGTTGATTTAAATGTGAGGCTTGCTTGCCTCGTTTCTCAATTTTTATGAACTATGTACTTTGTATGTGTTTTATATGTAAAGAGTAACCACACGCTTTTTTATTGTTATGAATAATTATAAATTTGCACGAGAGGAATTAGCTAGATTAATAGGCGTTGACCTTAAAAAGATTACCTATGTGCTGTTTAAAGCGAGAATAGAAAACTTATATTCATCATTTAAAATTCCTAAGAAAAATGGAGAATATAGAGTTATTGACACACCTAGCGATAAGTTAAAATGGATTCAAAAAATTAAGCGAAAAATTATATAAAATCCATGTTGATTATATAACAAAAACGGTATAAAGACAAATCTATCTCATGGCTTTGAGAAAACAAAGTATAATAACAAATGCTTACTGTCATAAAATAAAAATATTTACTGAATGTAGACATTTCAGATTTCTTTCATCTTTCAATTTCGGAAGAGTTCTCGGTTACTTCTCTAAAAGTCGAGAGTTTATGTTTTCTAAAGAAGTTTCCACAATAATTGCTCAGTTAGTATGCTATAAGGGAAAGTTACCTCAAGGAGCACCAACATCTCCTATAGTTTCAAATTT
>NZ_JABTBO010000017.1 GCF_014884965.1 Spirabiliibacterium mucosae
GTGGTGCATTCGCTCCGTCTTTTAATCACACACGGTGAGCCGCAAAACTTGCAATAAATTTCAACTTGTCGCGCCATTTGCATTAATCCTATTCACAACAAAACAAGAGAGAATATACCAAAAAGAGGTGTTTTGAAAACTAAAAACCTGTCATTTTATACAGTATTTCTCTTGACTTTTGACAACCTCAAGCGCGGCAATCAGTTAGACTCCGCCTCGTCTTTGTGCTCAAAAATTACCCGCAATTTGCCCACAATTTCAGGGTCGGCGTTGATGGCCTGCGTAATAATCTCTTGCATTGGCAGCACCTCGTCTTGGCGGTAGGCGGTGCGGATTTTGATCGGGTCGCCAAGCCCGCCCGTGTTGCTTGGAATGATGCCACTCAAGCCCGGTGGGAATCGGTGCGCGGTCAAAATATCCTGCGAGCTGATGTTTTTGATGTTGGCAAATTCGTCTTTTGTGCCACTGTCGCCAATTGGAATGATTTTCACGCCGTCGGGGTTGCCGTTTGGAATGTTGATAAACATGGAGCGGAAATTGCCGATCCCTTTTGACGCGCTGATCTTTTTGGCGATCTCGTCTTCCATCTCTTCGCTTAAATCGGGGTCGGTAGTGTAGAGAATAAAGCCCATATGCGCCCCGTTGCTGAAATACCGCCGGCGAAAGGTGGTCGACTCACTGTTGAGCAGCGCGGATTGAATGCCACCCACATAATCGGGCGAGCCGTAAACCTGCTGCATCGGGTCATAGAGCTTGATAAAAATAATATCTTTCGCGCTGTATTGGTAATAGTCTTCGGGGCTGTCTAAATCGCCGAGGGATTTTTTGAGCAAATAAAGAAAGTTGCCATCTTTGCCCACGCGCAAATAAAGCGATGACAACACGTGCAGCCGCATCACCTGCCCCAGCGCATTGCGGATTTTGAGCAAGCCCACATCACCAAACTGCACCAAGTTCAAACAAAGCGCGCGCATATCCAGCTTTGACAATGCACCGCTAACGTAATCCCCGCTGATCATATTCGCGCGGCTGTGCAAAATGCCACAGTGTTGCGCGTTTTGGTGCGGCAATTTCGCCAGCATAAAGCGGTTAATCGGTGGTAAATAACACGGGTATTGCTGGTGAATGCCAAGGCCTAAATAATCCAGCGCGGGCGCGCCGATCAATTCATTGGCGGAAAACTGCGCCACGGTTGGCGCAATCGGTTTAACCACCATTTTTTTTGCTGTTTGGGGTTTTTTTGTTGCTGTGTTGTTCATGGTTATCTCCACGCGCTGCGGCGTTTCTTGTTATCGTTTAACGGTTTTTTGTTTATGGCGTTGCAAATCGCCCAAAACACGTCGGCGTGCTGGTTTTGGCTGTTGCGATCGGCCACAAAGGTTTGTTTGCTGCCTTTTTGGGTGCTGGTTTGCTTAATCATTAAAAAACTGGCGGGGATGTCGCTTTCTTTGTCGGACCATTCGATCAAATGCTTGTCCACCAAGTCATAGACTTTGAGCACCATTTCGGCCTTAACATCGGGGCTATAATTAATCGGCGTGGCCGCACGGCGGGCAAAATCCGCCACCATTTCATACACGCCATAGCCCACGCCGCTGGTGTCAATGCCTATGTAAGTGATGTTGTAGCACTCACACAATTTGCGGATTTGCTCCGCTTGATAGGTATAACTCAAGCCGTGCCATTGAAAGCGCGCCAAAAGTCGGTATTTTTCGCCCGGTAACGCGGGTGGGGCTATCAGCACAAAGCTAGCGCCATCAACGCTATGCGCGGGGTCGTAGCCCGCCCACACTTCACGCTGACCAAAAGGTGACGTGCTTGTGGGGTCAAAATCGCGCCATTTCGCCACATCCACCGCGCAGCGGAGCAAGTCTTTTATGTTGAAAATGCTGTCGCCGTCATCCACCCACGCACACATAAAAAGCTGCTCAAATGCGCTTTTGTTGTATTGCTCACGCAGCTGGTTAATGTCAAATAACGTGCCCGCCCCGCCTTTGATTGCGTCTTCAATTGTGACCACATAGCGCCATTGGCCATCGGGGCAAATGCGCCCACCGTCGCGCATTTCTGCCACGGTTGGGAAAGCTTGCTGCTTGCGATCACTGTACCCCTTGCGCCAGCTCTCCCCACTCCAAAACGCATAAGAGGCGTGCAACTTACTACTCGGGGTTGAAAAGTAGGTTTGACGCCATTTTTTGTGCGTTGCCATTGCCGACGCCACGGTGGTGAACTCGTCAAAGTTACGCAGCCACGCGTATTCATCACCATAAACGTGGCCGTGATATCCCTGCGCCGTGCTTTTATTGGTGGAAAGAAAATGTAATTCTGCGCCATTGCTCAAGATGATCGGGTTGCCCTTAAGTTCCAGCTCAAAATATTCACGCGCCATTTTTCGAATGTAGATCAAAAAGATTTCGGCTTGTTTTTTACTGGCGGACAAAAAGATCTGATTGTCGCCGCTGAAAATCGCGTCTTCTAGCGCCTCAAATGCAAAATAATAGGTCGCCCCAATTTGGCGGCTTTTTAAAATGTTGCGAATGCGTTGGTTTTTGTTGTCACGCAATATGCGTTGATAGGTAAACAGCGAATCAATAAACGGCTGCGCCATGTCAGGCGTGATGTGTGAAACATCATTTTTAACCGCACTTTTGCCCCTTTTGGAGCGCGCTGGGGTGTTTTCGTCGCCTGCCTGTGTGTTTGCTTGCCTTGTCGCCTTTTCACGCTCCTGGGCGCGGACCTTTTTGTATTGAATATCTTTATCAATCAGGGCTTCAAGTTCTTTGATTTCTTGATCGCTTTTATTCTCACGGTCAGAGAGCGCCATAATGCGCAAGGCGATCAACTCTTCCACCCCGCGCTCGCCCAGCATATTGCGCCACTGGTATTTCTCCGCCCAGTAGTAGATCGGGCGCGGGCTTTTTAGCCCCAGCTCATTGGCAATTTCTGCGGGTGTGTATTTTTTCAGGTAAAGGTAGCGCGCAGCGTAGATCGTCTCGTCGCTGTATTGGCTTGATTGTCGGATTCGTAGTTGTTTGCGTTCCATAGGCGCATTTTTCCACGCCACACAACAAAAATCGCTCGTTGCATTTCGGTTATTTTCGGTTATTCGCCCTTTTTGCCCAATAACCGAAAATAGCCGAATTTGTGTGAATGATTTTCATCATAAAAAGGGGTAAAACTAAAAATCATTTTAATCAGGTGCACACATAATGAGCAAAACCGAATTAACAACCGATTACATCTCTGTGGCATTAAGTGGCCGCGCCATTGACGGGCGCGAAATTCGCCCCGAATGGCTAGAACAAGCTGCCGAACAATACGACCCCGCGCTCTACGGCGCCAATATCTATTTTGAGCACTACCGCAGCTTAGGCTCCTTTGGCACAGTGCAAGCGCTCCAAGCCCAAAAAGAGGGTGATAAAGTGCGCTTGTATGCCAAAATTTCACCCACGCCCGAGTTGTTGCGGCTCAATCAACGCGGGCAAAAACAATACACCAGCGTGGAAATCATCCCGCAATTTGCCGATACGGGCAAAGCGTACCTTGTGGGCTTAGGCATTACCGACAGCCCCGCCAGCCTGGGCACAACCCGCTTGCAATTCTCCAGCCGCATCAATGAAAGTGCGGTCATCTCCGACGTGCAAGAGTTCAATTTAGGGCTGGACGTCGCAACCGAGCTTTCACCGGTTGAACAACAATCCCTATTTAAACGCTTTTTAAATTTCAGCGCGCGCCTGTTTGGTGACGACACTCAAGCCAGCACCGACGCGCCAGAACACTTTTCTCACAACAATAATAATAACAACGAGGAATTAACCATGACGAAAGACGAAATCACCGCAGCGGTGACCACTGCCGTGGCCGCGGCATTTGCAGCGCAAGCGCAAGCCACCGAGGCAAAACCTACCGAGCCTGCCAAAGATGAGCAAGCGGAAAAATTTGCCGCCCTTGAGAAAGCGTTGCAAGACACGAACGCACAATTGGCGCAGCTGAAAAAAGACTTCGCCGCCGCGGTGAACACGCAAGCCACCCAAGAGCCAAGCGGAAAGCCGCTTGATGATGCAGCAAACCAAGTAAATATGGCGGTGTAATTATGCGTAGAGTGCAAGAATTCAATCAATTTGTAACTGCCGTGGCC
This sequence comes from Spirabiliibacterium mucosae, assembly GCF_014884965.1. Classification (GTDB taxonomy): domain Bacteria; phylum Pseudomonadota; class Gammaproteobacteria; order Enterobacterales; family Pasteurellaceae; genus Spirabiliibacterium; species Spirabiliibacterium mucosae. The sequence continues at coordinate 4,139 of NZ_JABTBO010000017.1, forward strand.
AAATACTACGGCGCGGATCTTGAGGCCGTGTTACGTGGCCATTCGTTTTCAGTCAACGTCCCTCAAGCGGCGGAATTGGGCGAGAACATCCAACAGCGCTCTGATTTTTTGAAAAAAATCAACATGGTGATGGTCACCGATATGAGCGGTTATAAACTCTTCGGTGCAACAGAAAAAGGTATCACCGGTCGCAAACCCGATGCCCGCTATTTGGCCAAATTGGACCACACCCAAAACAAATATGAGCTCAAAGACACCGATTCGGGCGTCATTATCCCGTGGGCGATGTTTGACAACTTTGCCCGATTTGGCGACCGCCTAGCCGCACTTTATGCTGACTATGTGCAAACACAAATTGCGCTAGATATGTTGCAGATCGGCTGGCACGGTAAATCCGCCGAGGCGACCACGTCAGCTGGCGATTTGAGCGACGTCAACAAAGGCTGGTTGCAGTTAATGCGTGAGCAAAAAGCTGCAAACGTGATGACCCAAGGAAAAACCCCGAGCAAAATTAAAATTTTTGGATCAGATGCTGACTATGACAATCTCGATCAGCTCGCCTTTGACTTAAAACAAGGCATTGATTTACGTCACCGCGATCGCAACGACTTGGTGTTCTTGGTCGGCGCAGATTTGGTGGCGATGGAGTCGGAATTGGTCAGCAAAGCCCACGGCTTGCAACCAACCGAAAAAGCCGCGTTAGGTATGCGCAACTTGATGGGCTCATTCGGCGGAATGGAGGCCATCGTGCCGCCAAACTTCCCAGCCCGTGGTGCAGTGGTCACCACCTTGAGCAACCTGTCAATCTACACTCAAGAAGACAGCGTGCGCCGCTCAATTCGCAATGACGAAGACAAAAAAGGCGTCATCAACAGCTATTACCGCAATGAAGGTTACGTAGTTGAAGACACTGGCCTATTTGTAGGCATTGAGCCGAAAAACGTCAAATTAAACGGCGAATCATAGAGGTTAGGTGATGGGGATTCGCGAATTTCAAGCCAAAATGCAAGCACTTGAGCAGTTGGAGTCACAATCACGCGTCACCGCTGCCATACTGGCCGACAATATGCCCAGTGCGCAAAGTGCGGTGCAGATTGCCTTGCAAAACGATTTGAACAAAATTCGCGAGTTCCCAAGCCTTGCCGAGCGGGCTCAATTTAAGCGCGAGCAGTTCTTGCCTAAATGGCAAGGGCTGGTCGATGACTATTTAAATGGTGATCAGGTTTATCAAAATGATTTATTGGTTTACTGCATTATTTTAGTTTTGACGCTGGTGAGCTGGGCCGTGCATTGCAATTGGCCGACGCCGCCATTGCTCAAAAGCAAGCCATGCCCGAGGGTTTTAAAAGTAATTTGCCAACGTTTGTCGCAGATCAAGTCTTCAATTGGGCTGACCGCCTGGCTAGTGTGGGACATAGTGTTGAGCCGTACTTTACCGACACACTGGAAAAAGTCACGACCCAATGGCGATTGCATGAAGTTGTCACCGCCAAGTGGTACAAAGCCGCCGCACAGCTGCTGCTGCGCAACGCACAAGGCAAAGTTCACGCACCGAGTGTTGACGACGCTCAAGCGCTGCAAATGGCGCTATTTATGGCCTTGCAAGCGCAAAAGCTAAACCATAAAGCAGGCGTTAATGATTTAATTTCGCGCATTCAAATGCGCCTAAACAAGCTCCACCCAAATGCGGATCAGATGGCGGCATTGCAAAGCCTCACCATGGCTGACTGTCTTGCCAAAATCCGATCCCGCATTTCCAACGGGGGTGATGATGTTTAACGGCATTGCAACCGACTACGACGATAGCGTGATCAGCTCCACGGGCTTTTGGGGCAATGTGAGCGTGCGCGACTTCCAAAAAACGCGCGCGATCCCAATGCAAATCCCAGTTGAGATGATTAAAAGCGTGTTATTGCAAGCTATGCAAGCCCTTGAGTATGACTTAAGTGCGGTGGTGCTAGGCTATCAAGCCCAAGGCTATACCCGCGCCGAAGACGTGCCCAGTGCCACAATTGGCGGCTTAAATCATATTCAAGCGCTTTATCAAAAGGCGGTATTCGCCCGCGCCAAAGCGGACTTACTGCCCGAATTTTTGACCCTATCCGCACGCGACGTGCACGAAAATAGGGATTTGGTGAAAGAACAAAAAAGCCTATTGTCGGAGGCCGCGTTTGCTATCCGCACGTTAAAGGGCAAAAAGCGGGGCGGAGTGTGGCTTTTATGAAACCGTTACTTTATCAGCAATTAACAAAATATTTGCAAAGCTTGCTGCCCGAAAGCTACCGCCGTGAGTTTTATTCGTGGATTGAGCGCGGGCGCATTATCAACCAAGGCGCGGACGTGACCGAAAACAGTGTTGAATTAATTCACATCCGTTATAGCGCGGTGCTGTATTTTGACGAATTTCCATACAACCAAATCAGCCCGCAAGAGTTGATGGTGTTTATTCAATTGTGGCTAAACACTAACGACCCAATGCGCTGCCAGTTGGATTTGTACGAAACCGATTTTGATCTTGAAATTTTGGACGACAACACCGCCGATTTGACATTCACAATCGACTTTCAAGAGCCGATCACCGCAGTGAAAAACCCACAGGGCAAAATTGTGGTAGGTGGTGAAAAATACGTCCTAGATGATATTGAAGTGAATGTTGCAGACGACATTAGCGTGCAGTTGAAACCATGATCAACCTTGAAGTTAACAAGCAAGATTTGCAGCACTTTTATGACGACGTCAAGCTGCTGGCATTATCCAGCAAGCAGAAGAAAAAGATCTTGCTATGGACAGTGCGCGCGATTAAGCGCAATTCACAAAAAAACGTGCGCGGCCAGCATACACCCGATGGCCAAACGTGGGATCCACGCAAGCCCAGAGATGGGCGGGTAAAGACACAAAAAATGCTGCGCCGCATTTTGCGGGTGGCCACCGCGGAGGCTGAAGAGCAACGCTATGGCCGCATTCGGTGGAAAAATCCACTCACTGGCGAAATTGCCCGCCAGCAACAAGAGGGCTTTACCGAAAAAATCACCCGCAAGGAGATTTTGAAAAACAAAAAAGGTGGCACAAATGGCTTGCCCGCCACGCCACAGCAAGCCAAGCGGCTGCGTGAGCTGGGTTATCGCAAACGTGTGGGCAAAACCAAAAACGGAAAAACAAAATATAAGCCTTACAGCATCAGCGAGATCCGCCAAACATTGACCCGCGCGTGGGCGGGCGCAGCAATCCGCCGGCTGGAAAAAGGCGATAAGCGCATTGATTTTAGAGATTCGTGGACGGTGCGCTTGCCAGCAAGGCCATTTTTGGACGTGCGCGATGATGAAAATATGAAAATTTTAACGGAATTTGTGAACAAATTTATCAGTGGTGAATACCGATAGAACACCGGGAGCTTGTGATGGAATACGGATTTTTAATGCTGATAGCCATATTTGTGTGGCGATTGCCCAATATTATAACCGCAATTCACTTTTTATTTACAGATAATGACCGATAACAAAAACAACAAGGGGTCTTTATGACATTTCCAAACGTGCAGATCAACACCCTTAATTTATTAAGCGGTGAAAGCAAAGAGATTGAGCGCCACGCGCTATTTATTGGTGTGGGCGAAACGAACAAAGGCAAGTTTTTTGCCCTCACGCCCGACAGTGACTTTGACACGATTTTTGGCAAATCAGCCACCGAGCTGAAAAAGCAAGTTTACACCGCGATGGTGAACGCGGGGCAAAACTGGTTTGCGCACGTGTACATTGCCGACGAAAGCGAATTTAACATTGAAAACATCGTCAACGCAGCGCAAAGCGTGGGGAGTTTTGAATACATCGTCAACACCCGCACCACCAATGTGCAAAAAACCGACGTCACCAAGCTGCAAACGCTGTTTTCTGAATTGATGGCCAAATTGGGCCGCCGCACCTTTTTCATTCAAGCAGTGGCGGGCATTAATAGCGACAGCCGCTCCGGTGAAACTTGGCAGCAATATGTCGAAAAGCTCACCAATTTGCAAAAAACCGTGGCTGCCGATCACGTAATGCTTGTGCCTAACCTGCTGGGCACTGATGTGGGGGCACTGGCGGGGCGTTTGGCCAGCCGTGCGGTGAGCATTGCAGACAGCCCCGCACGGGTGAAGACAGGCGCTTTGCTCAACGTGGGTGCAACCTTGCCGAAAGACAAAGACGGCGTAGAGCTGACGCTGGCGCAACTCAAAGAGCTGGAAAAAGCCCGTTTTAGCGTCTTTATGTGGTACCCCGATTATGACGGCTTTTACTGGAGTGATGGGCGCACGCTAGACGTTGAAGGCGGCGATTACCAAGTGATCGAAAACGTGCGCGTGGCCGACAAAGCAGCACGCAAAGTGCGGTTGCTGGCGATTGGCAAAATTGCCGATCGTTCGTTCAATTCCACACTGGCAAGCACCGAACAACATAAAACCTATTTTGCTAAGCCACTGCGCGACATGAGCAAAGGCACAACTATTGCGGGGCGGTTTTTTCCAGGTGAATGTATGCCACCGCAAGAAGATGACATTGTGATCACCTGGCACAGCAAAACGAAAGTCACCATTTACATGAAAGTGCGGCCATACGACTGCCCGAAAGAGATTGTGGTGAATATTTTCTTGGATCTTGAAACTTTAGGGGGTGAATGATGGGCGCTCGTATTTCAGGCATGAACTTTGATTTTATGGTCTATGGCGTGCCAGTACACGCGGAAAGCGTTTCGCTTTCCATCACTGACAACTCTGCAGTGGCGCAAACCAACGGTGTGCCCGACGGCTTTGTGGACGGCGATGTGACAGGCGAAGGCGAAATTGAGCTAGATGTGCGCAATGCCAACAAACTCAACGCAGCAGCCGCTGGTGCGGGGTCTTACCGTGATTTGCCGTTGGTGGATTTGGTCTTTTTTGCACAGCGTGAAAAAGAGCGTTTCAAGGTGGAAGCGTTCGAGTGCAAATTGATGTTGACCGACCTTTTGAGCATTGACCCGAAAGGCGGCGCAAAATCCACCGTGAAAGTGAAATATTTTGTCACAAGCCCAGACTTTGTGCGAATTAATGGCGTGCCTTACCTCTCACGCCAAGACACGCGCGATCTAGGCTAACAGGTTTGCGTGGGCGGATTGGGCATTAACATAACAATAATAATAAACAAAAGAGCAATCCAGCCCACGCATTTTAAGGTTGTACGATGAATAAATTCGATAATGTGCCTTATTTAGGCGCGCTTGTTTCTATTTTGAGCACATGGAGTGTGAGCGACTTGGCATCGGTTTTAGGGATTATGTTTGGTTTTGCCACACTTGCTATGAACTTTTATTACAAGCGCAAAGAATATCAATTAAAACTGGAAGAACTGCAAAGGAAATACCCAAGTGCGAAAAATATAAAAAAAGCGGCAGTGTGTAGTGTGGCGGTGATTATTGGGCTGGTGGTCAGCCAACATAATGACGAAATCCGCACCAGCGCCCGTGGCCTTGAAATTATTGGCAATGCCGAGGGCTGCCGGCGAGAGCCTTACAAATGCCCCGCCGACGTGCTCACCGTGGGTATTGGCTCAACTGCGGCCAGTGGTAATGCGATTGTGAAAAAACACTACACCGATGCCGAGATTGCCACGCGCTGGGTGGCGGACATTCAGCACGCCGAGCGCTGCGTCAACCGCTATGCTAACGGTGAAAAGCTCACCCAAGGGCAATTTGAGGCGCTGACATCGCTCACCTTTAACGTGGGCTGTGGCCGGCTGAAAAATTCCACTATTTATCGCCTTGCCCGCGAAGGCAAGAAAACCGCACTTTGTAACGAGTTTCGCCGCTGGATTTACGCGGGCGGAAAGCCATTGCAAGGGCTAATCAACCGACGTGAACAGGAGCGTGATTTATGTTTAACGGGCGAATAATTGGCTTTCAAGGTGTGGCGATCGTAGTGCTGATCTTGCTCAATGTGGTGGCTTATTTTCAAAGCAATAACCAAAAAGCCAAATTAGACGTGCTGGAAACCGCATTGAGTGCGCAGAAAAAGCAAAATTTGGCCTTGTATGCCGAGGTACTGAAAAACCGCGACATGGTGGCGCAATTTCAACAACAGCAAACGGAATTAATCAGCGCATTGCGTGAGCAACAAGCCCACGCTGCAGCGCACACTAAAGCACTGAAACAGGAGCTAGAGAATGAGAATAATCAAAGCTGGGCTGATCGCCGTGTGCCTGCTGGCATTGCACGCGTGTTCAACCAACGAGGCGCAACCGGTGGTGCTCAACACCCCGCTGCTGTGCCCACAAGTGAGCGAGTGCAAGGCGCAAACGCCGCACATCACCACCAATAAAGATTTAGTTATGGCACTGGACAACGCTTTAAACGGCCTTGAACAGTGCGAAATCATCAACCGCACTTTGCAAAATTGCATTGCGCATTACAACAACGGAGCAAAACAATGAGTAAAGCAACCGAATTATTAGATCAACTGCAAGCAAAATATAAATCTAGCGTTACCATTTCGATTAATGGCTATGATTTTGTGTTTCATCGTGACGATGCCGCTTACGATGCATTTTTAAACGAAGTAACCGAAAGTAATAAGTTAACCCCGATGAAAGATTACTTGTTGCAAATTGTTGAACGTGATCAAAAAGACGATCTATTAAAGATTATTCACTTGCCAGGCATTGCTGCAGGTATTACCGCCAAAGTAAACGGCGAATTTATCCCGAAACTTGAGATCACGGTAAAAAACTAACTGAACGGGTAAATGCAATTGATCGCAATGGCTATTCACAGGCCATTGCGCTACGAATGCAGTATTTACCCGATCAAGATAACAGTGAAATCAATTTGGCGCGCGCACTTTGGCTTGATAAGCATTATCACGAAACGCTAGCTTGCGCCGTAACAAAGGGAATTTGTGACGCATTTAAAGGTTAAATAATGGCATTCGCTGAACATGGCTTACACTACACTATTTCTTTAACAGATTTGATGTCGCCAGGCGTCAAAGAGATTGTTAAAGAAGTAGACAAATTAGGTACCCGAGGCAAGCAAGCGATGATGCAAATAGGCATTGGCGCAGCTGGCCTTGTTGCAACCGGTATGGCGCTATCGCGTGCGCTGGCGCCCGCCATTGATATGCAACGCGCACTCGGTGAAGTGAAGTCATTAGATGTTAGCGAAAATGCGTTAAACAAACTCAAAGATACCGCACTTGAATTTAGCTCCGCCTATGGTGGCGTGGCGGCGGACTTTGTGAAGTCATCTTATGATATTCAGTCCGCCATTGCGGGGCTAAGTGATGATGAATTGTCGTCATTTACGCGCGCAAGCAACTTGTTAGCGAAAGGCACAAAATCAACCGCTGACACCATTACCAACTACATGGGCACAATGTACGGCATTTTTGCTGACGAAGCTGACCAAATGGGCAAGGCTAACTGGGTTGACAAAATCGCAGGGCAAACAGCCGCAGCGGTGAAAATGTTCAAAACCGACGGTAACAAAATGAGTGAGGCATTCAAAACACTGGGTGCAACCGCTAAAGCCGCGGGGATTGACCTTTCCGAACAGTTCGGCGTATTGGGCAATTTGCAAGCTACAATGAGCGGCTCGGAATCCGCCACCAAATACAAATCATTTTTAACCAACGTATTCAAGGCGCAGAAAAAGCTCGGCTTGAGCTTTACCGACAATAACAATCAAATGCTCGATATGGTCACCATCTTGGGCAAGATTAAGCAAAAATACGGTGCCACTATTGATGAGGCAGAGTCGGCGCAACTCAAAAAAAGCCTTCGGCACAGACGAGGCGGTGGCAACGATTAAATTATTATTGCCGCAACTGCACAAACTCAAAGGCGATATTCACAGCATCGCGCAAGTTAGCAACACCGTTGACCTTGATAAAATGGCGCGATCAATGCTTGACCCGTGGCAGCAATTATCCGCTATTTTGACCAATATCAAAATCGCCATTGGTGGTGAGGTATTAAAAGCCATCAACCCACTTGTTCAAAAAATTGCTGATTTGGGCAGTGATTTTGTGAAGTGGCTCACCACATACAAAAACATTGCGCGCTGGATTGGCTATATTATCGGGTTATTGATTGGCTTTACCGCTATCACAGCCACAATCACATTAGTGGTCGGCTTATTCAAGGCGTGGGCGGTGGCCGCGGCGTTTGTAGCATCACCAATTGGGCTGATTGTTCTTGCTATCGCTGGCATTGGCGTGGTGATCTATTCCGTGCGTAATGAGATTAAAGCATTCTTTTCAGGGCTTATCACAGGCTTAAAAAAAGCGGGTATCAGTTTTGATCCCGTTATCAATGCGTTTGGTCGTATGTGGAACTCATTATCCAATATTTGGGCGATTTTTAGCCGACTAAATGATGCATTAACCTTTACGATTAATAGCAGCTATGACTTATCAAGCATTGGGGAATTAATTGGCAGATCGTTTGGTTTTGTCTTTGATATTTTTGTTGATGTATTAAATACCTTCGCCAATTTGTTTGAAACGGTTGAGGCTGTATTTTCTAACGTTACAAAATACCTGATCAAACTGTGGGATGACGTGGTCAATAATTGGAGCAAAAAATCCGCAGGTGAAATCTTTGGCGATTTAGTCAGTGGCATTGGTAACATCTTTGCCGATTTATGGGTTGGCGTTAAAAATATGGCGCTTGAAAGTATCAATTTTATTATCAGACAGATTAATAAATTATCAGGCCTTGTTGGCTTTAAGTTTGATGAATTTGAAATTGATAAAGACAGCAGTTTTTATAATCGAACCGGTGCAAGCGAAAGTTTGCTGAACACCACAAAGGCGTTGACCACAAACACCATTGCAACGCCTAACTTGCAATTAAGTGACAATGCAAAACCGCAATTAGTCAATTCATCAACAACGGGCATCAACACGAAAAACATTGCAAACAATGTGAACAATTCGGTGAACATTCACAAAATTGAAGTGAACAACCCACAAAATATGCAAGAGATTTTAAATGAGGCGCAAAAGCTATCTAACGCCCGCGCCGCATTGGCATTCTAGGGGGCAAGATGGAAGACAAATATTTTGACATTTTGATCACCGACGAAGATGTGACGTTAGACAGTGGCGGCGTGCCGCAGATTTGCAACAACCGTGTATCCATTGCGCAAGACATCAAACACGCCATTTTAGAAAGTGGGCTGGCAACACAATTAATCGCCCAGCGCTCAAGCGTGCTGCGCCGTGATGTGTATTTGCAAATCATTTTTTTAGTGGAAGAAGACGAACGGCTAATCCCCGGCACAATTTTTTTAAATGAAGAAAGTCCCGAAAGATTGTTGCTGACGGCGGAAACCTACGACTTTGGCAAAATTAGCGTGTATGTGAGCGTAAACGATGAATGAATTTAAACAAATCTTGCAAGAGGCTGGCCTACCGACAGAAGAAACCGAAATCCGCCAGCACTTTGAGCGCTTGACTGACGAGCAGGGGCTGATCACCAACACCAGCCGCATGAGCCCGTTTTGGCGCTTAGTTACCGCGATCGCGGTCAAGCCAGTGAAATGGCTGACCGATCAGCTGATTGTGGACGTGTTGCCCAATTTGTTTGTGAAAACCGCCAAAGGCAAGTGGCTACAAATTCAAGCGTGGAGCGTGGGGTTGGATTTTAAGCCCGCCGCTAAAGCGCAAGGCTACATCACGTTTTTTAAAGATGACCCGCAAATGACGGTCAAAATCGAGGCGGGCACAGTCATTCAAACCGAGCGCATCAATGAACGCATTTATCGCTTGATTGTGACCACCGACAATGTGATCCCAGAGGGCAAAGCCAGCGGCAAAATCTTGGTTGAGGCAGAACAAGCCGGTGCGGACTACAACTTAGCCAACGGCTATTACAAAATTTTGCCCACTGCGATTGGCGGCATTGCCCGCGTAGTCAATGAGGCCAACTGGCTGATTGTACCCGGTGCAGACAAAGAAACCGACGACGAATTGCGCGAGCGTTACCGCACGCAGTTTTCCAGTGTGGGCAAACATCACATTGATAGCGTGTATCGTGGGCTGGTGGCCAAAATTTCGGGCTTATCCGTCAACCGCATCTATTTCAAACACGACGCACCCCGTGGACCTGGCACAGCCAACATCTATTTGCTACTCGACACAGGCGTGCCCGCGCAGCCCTTTATTGACCGTGTGAACCGCTATTTGATGGAGCAAGGCTATCACGGCCATGGTGACGACATTCAGGCCATGAAAATGGACGAAACGCAACACCAAATCGCAGTTAAAGTCTATTTTGACCCGCGGGATAATCTAAGCGAGCAAGATAAGCAAAATTATTTAGGCGTGGCCGAGCAAATGATCCGTTGTGCCTTTCGTGAAAACAACGAATACAACGTCACTAAAACCGCGCCATTTACCCGCTTTTCGTGGTCAAAATTGGGCGAGGAAATCCACGAGCAGGTGCCACAAATCAAATCTCTAGCCTGGCAACAAGCGGACATTATCAGCGAGCTGAATATCCCCCGCATTCAGTCATTAAATGTGAGTGAGGAAGTATGATTAAAATCACTTTACCTTTTTGGATGCGGCGCGGCGAATTGCACAAAATCGCCCAATTGTTTGAGCACTGGTGGCAATTTGCGTTAAACACCATCAAGCACCCACTGCGCTTTTTAGATGAAAAAAATTGCCCGCTGGCCATTTTGAATTTAATCGCCTACCAACGCGACATCCAGCGCTTTAAAAACGAACCCGAGCGCCTTTACCGCTTGCGGGTCAAATATGCCTTTATTAACGCACTCGATGCAGGCAGTATTGAGGGCTTTCGCCGTATATTTAAACGGCTGGAGATTGGTTATGTAGGACTGCAAGAGCGCATTAAGGGCATTGATTGGGATATTATCAAAATCTATTTAACCGACGAGCAAATCGCGGGCAATAATGAGCTTTTGCGCGAGATTATCCGCAAATATGGCCGCACGTGTCGGCGTTATGACTATGAGGTGGTCAGCATTACACCCACCCCGATTTATTACGGCATTTTTGAGGGTGATTATATGACCTTTTATTGCCGCTTAAAAATGCCAACAAGCACGCTTTACCACGCGCAACACGCCCAAAATGCCGAGGTATATGTGGCGCGCATTGTTTAAAAATACACTCAATAATAAATATAACAAGTGAGTACATTATGACAAAATACAACACCATCATCACCGACCGTTTAACTCAATACATCGCTACCAAAACCATTACAGGTGAAAAAGTGGAGTTAAGCGAGTTTGTCTTTGCCAATTTGTCACAATCCCAGCTTGAGGCCTTAAATCGCTTTAGTGATTTGCCACCCGATTATCAAATTGTGCACCGTCAAGCTGTCAGCCAAGCGGGCGTTGTCAATCAAGACTCGGTAGCGTATTCGGTGACAATGGGCACTGATACGGGCGATTTTTCCTTTAACTGGATTGGTCTTTTGACCGCTGACGGTGATTTGGCCGTGATGATGAAAACTGCACTTACGGACAAAGTCAAGAATAAGCACGGCATTCAAGGCAACAGCTTGACCCGCTCTTTGCTGCTTGAATTCGCAGGCGCGGCCGAGCATACACAAATTGACGTCAGCGCCAACACTTGGCAAATTGACTTCACAGCACGCCTTGCGGGCATTGATGACGCTATCCGTCAAACTAACCTTGATTTATACGGTGAAAGCCGCTTTTTTGACAATGGCTTTTTATGCACTAAGCAAAGCCAACGCGTGGTAAATATCAAAGCGGGCGTGGGGTATGTTCACGGCCACCGCATCACCCTTGATGAAGACACCACCCTTCAAATCAGCAAAGCCAACAGTGCGATTTATATTGACGTGGTGCGTCAAGGCACTGTGACCAGTAAATGGGAAACATTATTCACCTTTTTAACTGACGAGATCGAAAACTACACCGACCGCGCAGGCTATCAGCACTACATTGTGAAATTGTGCGATATTGGCAGCAGCTGGGAGATTATCGACCAACGCCAAACTGGAAAAAACATCACTGAATTAGAACTTAGCGCGCCCGATGGCGCGAAATATATTGGTGAGTGCGAAAGTATTGATCAACTCAAAGAAATTGAGCCTATGAAACAAGGCCAAAAAATCATTGTTCGTGGCTATTATAAAGGTTCTTCTACTGGTGGAGGAGTGTTTTATGCTGAAACACAAGAAGCAGGATTGATAGAAGATTCGGGATTAATTATTCGGACTAAAAGAGGTTCTTTTTGGAAACGTCATTTCGATGATGTTTATATATCTTATTTTGGAGTTGTTGGAGATGGCGAAACAGAAGAAAGCGAACAATTACAAAAGGCTATTAATGCAGCATCAAAATTAAATAAAAATTAAAAGCCAACACAGAAAGAATTTTAGTATCTAAAACAATAGATATTAAAAATAATTGCGATATGTCAGGGGCCACACTTGTTGTAAAAAATGCTTCTTTTGAGCCTGTCTTACGCATAGGGAAAGTATCAAAAGCAAGTTATCAAGTTCGCAAAAAAACGTTTAATTTACCATCAATTGAAAACCTCTCGGCTAATAATGAAGAATACCCTACCCAAGGTATTGGTGTACAGCTTAGAGATGTTAAAGAAAGTATTATCACCTTTGAAACAATAATAGGGTTTGGTGTTGGGATTGATGTTGGGGGTGAATTCAGTGGTTTTGGATATAATCAATTATTCCCAAAAGCCATCCTGAACAACAGAATTAACATGCGATTCTTTCCCAAAGGAGAAAGTGGATGGTGTAATCAAAATACAATCATTGGTGGTCGGTTCGCTCATGTAATACAAACCAATAATATTAGCGGTGTAACTCAAATATTAATGAAGCCTTATTCTGAAAGTTCAGATATTTCAGGTGGGAATAATAATACATTTTTGGGATGTTCTCTTGAATCTATCAAATCGGAATACGTTGTTAATTTTGATGGTGCAGCTAGTGATAACTTATTCTTAAATTGTCGTTATGAAAATTATGGTGATTTAAAGGTGAGGTTGAAATCTCACAAAAGAGGAAGTGTGCATGGTAATCTTTTTATCGGTGGGCATTCTCTATATAGTATTAAATTTTTATATGAAGGGGATAAGAGTTCATATAATGGATTAATTTCTTCTATGAATATGAAGATTGCAGGGCTACAAGAAGGGATATGCATAAATAATACAACAAGTGATAATGTAAATTATGGCCATATTACTGGATATGACTCTCAGTCTAACATTCTTGAAAAAAATAAAGATTCTAAAGATTGGTTGTATAGACTTTATTCTTTCGGAATTAACTTTAAAAGTAAGGGCGATAACTTCTCGCGTGTCAGCCTAGGACGCTGGGGACTTACATTTAACAATGGCGTAAATGAAAATAAAATAATACAACATACTGACGGACTTCGGATAAAAGGAAGTTTAATTCCTGAAGAAGATAATATGTATCAATTAGGCGCTGGGAATAATAGGTTTAACAATTTATATGTTTCGACGGGTACAATAAACACATCTGACCAACGCTTAAAAGATGACATTGCGCCACTTAATAAAAATTATTGGCGGCAGCGAAAAACATCAATTTGAAAACTTACCGCTGGAAAGACGCAATCGAAGAGAAGAAAGGCGGCGCGCGTTATCACGTTGGCGTCATTGCTCAAGAGGTTCAACAAGCTTTTGCAGAGCAAGGACTAAATGCGGGTGATTATGGTGCATTTTGCTATGACCAGTGGGCAGAACAGCCCGAAGTGCTCGACGAAGAAGGCAACGTTATTCAATCCGCACAACCTGCAGGCGATCGCTATGGTGTACGCATGGAAGAATTGCTGGCGCTAAAACTGGCTTATGCGTGTGATGAAATTGAAAAGCTGAAAAAGCAAGTGGCAAAACTCAAAGGCTAGACAATAAAAAGCCCACCGCGGGGACGGTGGGCTTTGCCAATCAACCATTCATTAAAGGGTGTTAATGAAATGAAAACGGGGATATTTTACCTTGTTTTTATATGAATAACAATAATAACCAAGCAGAATTTAGGTTAAAAATAATAATAAATACATTTTTTTATGATATGGTGATCGACAATGTGGGAGAAGAAAACACTGCGGCTTGCGCCTAGCGTGCAAACCGCACTTGAGGGTGCGTTGCGTGGTGAACCAGCACAAGTGAATTTAACCGCTAAGGGCGCTAAAATTGCGGTGCATAATTGGACGCACGGGATCACAACCGCCAGCGGGCGCTATTTATCCCCCGAAAATGCCATCAAAGCCGTGGTGGCCAAGTGCAGCGACTACCGCGACAGCAATCGACCGCGTGGCGTGGTGGAAACGGTGGGGATCTTGCTCACCGCGCGCACAATTGATGACTTTATCCAAACCCTCACCCAAGCGCAGGCATTGTGGGCCGAGCCGACCATTCGCCAAGCGTTGGACTATGCCAAAGCCCACCGCACTTTACAGGCGGACAAAATGACTAAGACGCCGACCATCACCAGCCCCGCATTTAGCCCGAGCACCGACATCACGCCAAGAAGCGCGCGCACGCTGCAATCGGTGATGCGCAATGCCAACGCCACCGCCAGCGCCACCACAGCCGACCCACTGGCCGCCATTGCCGCGTTAAAAGCCAAAAAGGCCGAGCGCGAACAACAAAACCAAGCCAAAGTGCGGTCAATGCTTGCCGCCAGTGCGCCCATTTATGCCCATGTAGACAAGCAAACACTGGAGCAAACCGCACTTTCACTATTGACCAACGCCCCCGACGCCAGCCACGTTTACACCGTGCTGCTGTTTTTTGTGGGTAATGATTTAACCGCACTTAAGGAGATGATCGCCTAATGGAACGCAACCCAGCCGTGTGGCTTGCCTTGAATGGCGAGCCGATCTATTTGCTCAACCCAATCATCACGGTGAGCATTACCCGTGAAGAGAAAGATATGAGCGGGCAAAAATCTAGCACCAAGAAAAGTGAAAAAGGCGTTAAAGCCAAAGAGCTGACCGTCAGTGGCTTGATCCCTTACCGCCGCAAAGAGTGGCTAGAAAAATTGTTTTCACTGTGTGAGGCCAGCGACAAAAAAGGCGCACAAACCAAATACCGCGTCAGCTCACGCTCCGCCGAGGCGGCCAATATGCGTGAGGTGCAATTTTCCGACAAGCTCACCGCCTACGAGCAAGACCAGCGTCAAGCGTGGCGCGTGGATTTCAAATTGCGTGAAGTCAACAGCGTGAGCGAAAAACGCGAAAAGCGCAAAGCCAAACCGAAAAAGAAAACCCACAGCGAAACCGCCCCCGCCGCCAAACCGACCGCAGGCAATACGCCAGCGCAGGCGCAAGAGGCAGAGGATAAGCGCAAGGGGTGGGCTAAAAAGGCTGATGTATTTTTTGAAGGAATTCATAAAGAGTACGGTATTTAATAATGAAATTATTGCAGGAATGTTTAATTGACGGCCAAGAGGTTGAAATCAGCCATTGCCACATTGTGCTCGAACTCAACGCCGCAGGCCGTGGCTTTGTGGTTGTGGCCAGTGAGCAACCGCACTTAAACAACACCGTGGAGCTGAGCCTAGGCACACATGATAATTTTTACCGCTACTTTCACGGCACGGTGGAAGAGGTGCAGGAAGAAGAGCCAGGCTTTCAAAAATTATTTATTCGCGAAACGGTGGCCAAATTCGAGCAGCCCTTGCCGTGCTCAATCCGCCACGCCACATTAAACGATGTGCTCGCCTATGCCAGCCAACAAACTGGCATTGCTATCAAAGTGGCGGCAGGCACCTATGCCAGCACGCCGATCCCCAATTTCACCCACAGCGGATCGGGCTTTCAGCTGCTCAACAATCTAGGGCGGTTGTTCTCAATCCCTGAGTATATGTGGCAGCAAAGCGCCGACGGTTCGCTGTTTGTGGGCAGCCATCAAGACAGCCAGTGGCAAAAAGCCCCGTTTGAGATTGACGAGCAAGAGGCGCTGCGCCGTGGTAATAATCAATTGACCTTACCCGCGGATTACGCCATCCGCCCCGGTGCAATTCTTAACGGCAACAAGGTGGAAAAAACCGAGCTGTTCGACGACGAGCTAACCGTGCATTGGGTTGAGCGCAATCAACACGGCAAGCCAAAAAGCAAAACACCCGAGCAGCGAATGTTAGATAAACACCACCCAGAACTAGCCGGTGGCTACCACTTGCCGCGTTATGCCCGCGTGTTAGGCGTGGCCGACCCGAGTGCAGGCGGCGACATTGCCGATCCATTCCGCCCGAAATATGCCGTAGAGCTGCAATTGCTGGACGAACACGGCAACGACGACACCAGCACCCCGCCTTATTCCGCCGTGCCATTACCCGTGACGAGCACCGGTTCACAAGGCGGTGATTTTGCTTTCCCCGAAGTAGGCACGATTGTGGAGATTGGCTACGCTTACGGGCGACCCGATCAACCTTTCGTGCGTACCATGCTGGCGCAAAACAAAACTGTGCCCGCTGTGGCCATTGGTGAGCAGCTCAAACAACAACGCCCCGAAGTGTTCGAGCGCACCGACGCTGCAGGCAACAAAACCCGCGAAACCGATCAAACCATCACCGATCGATCTTATCAGCGCGTGATTGAAACCGACAGCGAGCGCAAAACCATTGGCACAAGCCACAGCGATATTGACGCCGACAAGCACGTCAACGTTGGCGGCAATCATCACACCGCCGTGGTGGGCAACATTCACACCACCACCGCTAGCAACTATGTGAGCGGCGTGGGCGGTGAAATGCAAGAGCGCATTCAAGGCGTGGCCCAGCGGGTGTCTGACGTAAAAAATAAAATGGTTGCACCGCAAAGCTACGTGGGCAGCGAGGGTCAAAACATTTTCAGAATACTGGAAGACGTGATCCAAATCCTTGCCGACCTTGCAGCCACCACCGCCAGCCACACCCACAACGGTGGCCCAGCGCCCGATCAAAAAGACACATTCAAGGGCTACAACGCCAGCGCCACCGGTGCAAAAGGCAAGCTAAGCCCCATCATTGAGTAAAACCAAGCCGCGCCCAGCGGCTTTTTTATTGCCCCTAGCACCACAATCACCCGCACCGCTCACGTGACGTGAAACGGAACGTAAAATCCACCTCCCCGCCTCCGGAATTTGTATCAAAAATTTGACATTTTTTCAGTTAAGCAACAGCTAAAAAATGCGCTCAAGCCTTGCGGAATAAGGATCACGTTAAAGTGATCGTTTTGTAAGAATTTCAGTTAATTTCAGCTTATTTCACCTAAAAAGATCGTACAAAGGCAATAAAAACAAATAACACATTGATTTAAAAATAAAATATTGATTTCACGTGGGAAAGTTGAGCACATAAAATCGCAACGCATTGAAAAATAAAGAAAATAAAAAATATCGTCACATTTAACGTTAATCTTTTGAAATAAAAAGAAAAAATGAATTGTTACGCGGTGGCTGTTGCTGCTGGTGGCTGTTGTGACGTTTTGCAAATGTCACTTTTAAATAACAGCCACCGAACAGCCACCAGTGGGGAATTTTTGCAAAAGTGCGGTGATGATTAGGCATAAAAAAAGCCGCTTTGTTAGCGACTATCTTTTTGAATTTATTGACTATTTTCAATGGTGCCCGAGGCCAGACTTGAACTGGCACAGCTCGAAAGCCGAGGGATTTTAAATCCCTTGTGTCTACCGATTCCACCACTCGGGCAAAAAATGGAGGCGTGTCCCGGAATCGAACCGAGCTCCACGGATTTGCAATCCGGTGCATAACCTCTCTGCTAACACGCCGTTTGGAGCGGGAAACGAGACTCGAACTCGCGACCCCAACCATGGCAAGGTTGTGCTCTACCAACTGAGCTATTCCCGCATTTCCTTTTCGGAAAGTAGGCTTGCATTTTACCCACTTCCGCGGTGGTGTCAATCTTTCAAGGCAAATTTTTGTTAATTGCTGAAAAAATGAATGATTTGCGCAAAAATGCAAAGTGCGGTCGGCTTTGATGCGATATTCGCGCGCGGAGTATTCCAAGTGTGCTTGGCATGTGTCAAAATAACGGGCTTGAAACAGCAATAACAACGTTAAGGAAAACGCAATGTCAACCTCGTATTCTTTGGAAACACAGCTCGCGCAGCTGGGCAACCGCAGCGATGAAAAAACCGGCGCCGTGTCCGCCCCGATTTATCTCTCCACCGCCTACGGCCATCGTGGCATTAATGAGTCCACCGGCTTTGATTACACCCGCACTAAAAACCCGACCCGCAGTGTGCTGGAAGAGGGCATTGCCGCCCTTGAAGGCGGCGATCGCGGTTTTGCGTGCGCCTCTGGCATGGCGGCGATTCAAATTTTGATGTCGCTATTTAAAGCACCCGATGAGTGGATTATCTCCAGCGATGTCTACGGCGGCACCTACCGCCTGCTGGACCACTGTTACAAAAACAACCACGGCGTGAAGCCCGTTTATGTCAACACCGCCGATTTAGCCGCGATTGAAAGTGCGGTCACGCCCAATACCAAAGCGATTTTTATCGAAACGCCGTCTAACCCGTTGATGGAAGAGTGCGATTTGGATGCCATTAGCAAGCTTGCGAAAAAGCACAATTTGCTGCTGATTGCCGATAACACCTTTTTGACGCCGGCGTTGTTCCGCCCCTTGGAGCACGGCGCCGATATTGTCATCCATAGTGCCACCAAATATTTAGCTGGCCACAACGACGTGTTGGCAGGTCTAATTGTCGCCAAAGGGCAAGCGTTGTGTGATCGCCTATTTTATATCCAAAATGGGGCCGGCGCCGTGCTTTCGCCGTTCGATTCGTGGCTGACCATTCGCGGCATGAAAACGCTCGCCCTGCGCATGGAGCGCCATCAACAAAACGCTCGCGAGTTGGCGGCATTTTTGCGCGCGCAGCCGCAAGTGCTTGATGTGCTTTATCCAAACAAGGGCGGGATGTTGTCCTTCCGCTTGCAGGATGAAGCCTGGGTCAACCCATTTTTGAAAGCCATCAAGCTCATCACCTTCGCCGAAAGCTTAGGCGGCACGGAGAGTTTCATCACTTACCCCGCCACCCAAACGCACATGGATATCCCAGAGCCTGAGCGCATTGCGCGCGGGGTGTGCAACCGCTTGCTGCGCTTTTCTGTCGGGCTTGAAAATGTTGAGGATTTGAAAGCCGATTTAATTCAAGCCTTCGCCAAATTAGGCTAGTTATGCGCTGTGATGATTTGCTCGCCTTTGACCGCGAGCATCTTTGGCACCCGTATTCCTCCACCACCCAGCCGCTGCCAACCTATGCCGTTGAGCGCGCGCAGGGCGTGGAGATCACGCTTACCGACGACCGCGTGCTGATTGATGGCATGTCGTCGTGGTGGGCGGCGTTGCATGGCTATAATCACCCTGTGCTCAACGCAGCAGCCCACGCACAGCTTGAGAAAATGAGCCACATTATGTTTGGCGGGCTGACGCACCAAAGTGCGGTTGAGCTCGGCCAGTTGCTGCTGAAAATTTTGCCTGAAAAGCTGAACAAAATTTTTTATGCTGACTCCGGCTCGGTGGCGGTGGAAGTGGCGATGAAAATGGCGCTGCAATATTTCCAAGCGCAGGGCAAAAGCGATAAATGCCATTTTGCCACCATTCGCTCGGGCTATCATGGCGACACTTGGCATGCGATGTCGGTGTGTGACCCCGTGACGGGCATGCACTCGATCTTCGGCCAGCGGCTGCCAGTGCAATATTTTTTGCCGCAGCCGCGCTCACGCTTTGATGCCGCCTTTGACGAGCAGGATCTTGCGCCGCTGAAAAACTTGCTTGAACGCCACGGGGATGACATTGCCGCGTTGATTTTAGAGCCCGTGGTGCAAGGCGCAGGTGGGATGTATTTCTACTCACCGCACTTTTTAACCCACGCCAAAGCGCTGTGCGCAGCGCACGATGTGTTGCTGATTTTTGATGAAATCGCAACAGGCTTTGGCCGCACGGGCAAATTGTTCGCCCTAGAACACGCTGATGTGGTGCCAGATATCATCTGCCTTGGCAAGGCGCTTACGGGTGGCTACATGACCCTTTCCGCCACCATCACCACAACGCAGGTGGCCAGCACGATTTGCTCAGGCGAGGCGCACTGTTTTATGCACGGGCCAACCTTTATGGCCAACCCGCTGGCCTGCGCGGTGGCGGCAGCATCGATTAAATTGCTGTTATCCAGCGATTGGCAGGGCAAAGTGCGGTCAATTGAGGCGCAGCTTAAACGCGAGCTTGCCCCTGCGGGTAGCTGGCCGTGCGTGCAAGAGGTGCGCGTGCTAGGTGCCATCGGCGTGATTGAAATGAAAAGTGCGGTCGACATGGCGCGGCTGCAAAAGCGCTTTGTTGAAAAAGGCATTTGGGTGCGCCCATTTGGCAAGCTTGTGTATCTGATGCCGCCGTTTATCATCACGCCCGCGCAGCTCAGCCAACTGACAAGCGCGCTGCTGCAAGCGTTGCGTGAGGAGTATTTTGCGTGAGTGTTGAGGCCCAATTGCGCGCTGAGCTGGACGCTTTGCGTAAGCGCGGGCAATATCGCACACTGCCCGGCGTGCAATCAAATGCGGGGCAGGTGAATTTATCCACCAATGATTACCTCGCGCTTGGGCAAGATGTGGCGTTGCAGCAGGCATTTTTAGCCGAGGTTGATGTGCACCAAGCGCCGCTCGGCGCGTGCTCGTCGCGGCTGCTGACAGGCAATTTTGCCCCTTTTGGCGCGCTTGAAACCGCACTTTGCCAGGCCTATGGGCGCCAGGCGCTGGTGTTTAACAGTGGGTATCACGCCAATATCGGGATTTTGCCTGCACTGGCCAATAAGCACACGCTGATTTTGGCCGACAAACTGATTCACGCCAGTGTGATTGACGGCATCCGCTTAAGCGCGTGTGATTTCAAACGCTTTCGCCACAACGACATGGCGCACCTCGCCGCGCTGCTGGCAACGCATCACGCCAACTATGCACGGGTGATTATCGCCACCGAAAGTGTGTTCAGCATGGACGGCGACAGCGCCGATCTCGGCGCACTTGTGGCGCTGAAAAAGCGCTATGAAAATGTGCTGCTGTATGTTGATGAAGCGCACAGTGTCGGCTGCTATGGCGCGCAGGGCCTGGGCTGGGCGCAAAAGTGCGGTGTGATAGATGAAATTGACTTGCTGGTGGGCACGTTTGGCAAGGCGTTTGCCTCCACTGGCGCGTTTGTGATTTGTGCTCCTGTGATGGCGGCCTATTTAACCAACACCATGCGCCCGTTGATCTTTTCAACCGCACTTTCCCCGTTAGTGATGGCATGGAGCGGCTATGTGTTGGCGAAAATGCCCAAGCTGGCGGAAAAAAGAGCGCATTTGGCGCACATCAGCGCGCGCCTGCGTGAGGGCATCAGCACCCTGACAGGCCAAGCAAACCCGAGCACCAGCTACATTGTGCCGTTGATTGTCGGCGAAAATGATCGCGCTGTGGCGCTTGCGCAGGCGTTGCAACAGCGCGGTTTTTATTGCCTGCCGATCCGCCCGCCAACGGTGCCGCAAGGCACGGCGCGCATTCGCTTTTCACTGCACGCCAATGTGGACGCCTCGACCATCGACGCGCTGTTAGACACACTTGAAACATTACTGAGGGCATAATGCAATTTCACTGGATTCACCGCCGCAACTCGCGCAATTTAATCCTCTATTTTGCCGGCTGGAGCACGCCGCCTCAGCTGCTGGCCGGTTACGCCGTGCCTGATAGCACCGACGTGCTGGCGTGTTTTGATTATCAATCTCTTGCCTTTGAGATCGATCTCAGTGCCTATCAGGCGATCACGGTGGTCGCTTGGTCGTTTGGCGTGTGGGTGGCCGAGCAGGTGCTGCCGAGCACGCTGCCGATTAAGCGCCGCGTGGCCATCAACGGCACAGGCCGGCCAGTGGATGATGAATTTGGTATCCCAACGGCGGTGTTTGCCGCCACTTTGGCCAATATGGATGATGCAGGGCGGGCCAAATTTGAGCGCAGAATGTGTGGCACGCGCGAAGCATTGGCGGCTTATCACGCTTTTGTGCAACGCCCGCTTGCGCAGGTGCAAGCCGAGCTTCACGCACTGGCGCGCATGACGGCCACGCGCGAGCACCGCACTTTTGTGTGGGATAAAGCGATTATCGGCCTACATGACCGCATCATGCCTGCCGCGCATCAGCAGCGCTACTTTGCCCGCTTTCAAGTGCAGTGTGAGGTGCTCACGCTTGAGGCACCGCACTTTGTGTTCCCTTATTTTGACAGCTGGCAGGCGCTATGCCAGTAGACAAAAGCCTGATGGTGCAGCGTTTTGCCAAGGCCTTGGTGAGTTACGACGAACACGCCTGCGTGCAGCGTGCGCTCAATCGCCAGCTGATGGCATTATTGCAGGCAAAGTGCGGTCGCGATTTTGCCACCGTGCTGGAGCTTGGCTGTGGCAGTGGCGATTTGACCGCACTTTTGCACCAGCACCTCAGCGCCAAGCAGTGGTGGCACAACGACATCAATCCCGAGGCGATTTCCCGCGTTTCAGCACTCTGGGCAGATGCACACTGCCAGTTTATCTGCGCTGATGGCGAGTGGCTTGACCGCACTTTGCCTGCCAGTGCACAGTTTGATTTGATCGCCTCAGGTGCCGCCGTGCAGTGGTTTAAACACCCGCAGCGCATTGTCACACTGGCGCAACAGCGGCTCAAGCGCGGCGGCGTGCTGGCGTTTAGCACCTTTTTGCCTGAGAATTTGCACGAAGTGCGCAGCCTCACCGGCCACGGGCTGGATTACCCCACCCAAGCGCAGTGGCAGCAGTGGCTTGGTGAGCACTTTGCGCTGCTTGCCATTGAGACCAACTGCCAGATGCTGATACTGGAGAGCCCAAGGGCAGTGTTGAAGCATTTGCAGGCCACGGGCGTGACGGCCACCGCGCAAGTGCGCTGGCGCAAAGCGCAACTGCTTGCCTTTGAGCAGGCCTATGCGCGGGCGTTTAGCGTGCCAGGCGGCGTGCGGTTGAGCTATCACCCCATAATCATGATTGCCAAAAGGAGATAACATGGCAGGGCAGATTTTATTTGTATCTGGCATCGACACCGAGGTGGGCAAAACCATCGCCACCGGTGTTTATGCCCGCAAGCTTGCGCAACAAGGCGTGCGGGTTATCACACAAAAAATGGTGCAAACGGGTTGTGAGAGGCTCTCTGAGGATATCCTCACCCACCGCAAAGTGCAGGGCGTGGCGCTCAATGAGGATGATTTAAGCGGCTTGACGTGCCGTTTTATCTATCACTACCCGTGCTCACCGCACTTGGCCGCCGAGATGGAAGAGCGCGCGATAGATCTTGCACGCATCACCCAAGACAGCCAAACGCTGGCACAGCGCTACGATGTGGTGCTGCTGGAAGGCGCAGGCGGCTTGGCGGTGCCGCTCAATGACACGCTCACCTCGCTGGATTACATTCAACAACACCGCTACCCGCTGATTTTAGTCACCAGCGGCAAATTGGGCAGCATTAACCACACCTTGCTCAGCCTTGAGGTGTGCCGTGCGCGCCAGATTCCTGTGCACACGCTGATTTACAATCGCTACCCCAAAAAAGACGCCTTAATCGAACGCAGCAGCGCGGCCTATTTGCAAACGTACCTAAAAAAACACCACCCGCAGGCGGTGTTTGAGTTTTTAGACGCGCAGGCGCTTTAATCATCAACGCCTTGGCTGGTGGCTTTCATTTTAGCGCGCAGGATTGGGCCGACAAGCATCGGCAAAATTAAGCCGATAATAGCCACTAGCCACAAGCCAATCGCCAGCGGGCTGCCCCACAAAATGGCCCAATCGCCGTTTGAGATCATCAGCGAGTGGCGCAGGGCAATTTCCAGCTCAGGGCCGAGCAGCATGCCGAGAATAATCGGCACCAGCGGGATCTCAATTTTGCGCAAAATATAACCCATCACGCCAAAGCCGATCATCATATAAAGATCAATCACGCTGTGGCTGAGGGCATAAATGCCTAAAATCGCCACCAATGTCACCACTGGCATTAAATAGCGCGGCGGCACGGATAATATTTTGACAAAAAAGCCGACCATCGGGATGTTGAGCAACAGCAGCAACACATTGCCGATAAACAGCGCAGCAATCACCGTCCACACCAGCTCGGCATTTTGTTGAAAGAGCATTGGCCCAGGCGTGATGTTGAGCGAAATCAGCATCGCCAGCAGCACCGCGGTGGTGCCACTGCCAGGCACGCCGAGGGTCAGCATTGGCACCAGCGCGCCACTGGCGGCGGCGTTATTGCCCGCTTCAGGAGCGGCCACACCGCGAGGGTCACCCGTGCCAAAGGTGTTGTGCTTATCCACCCATTTTTTCTCGAGCGTGTAGCTGATAAAGCTGCCCAATGACGCGCCCGCGCCAGGTAAGACGCCAGCGACAAAGCCCAAAATCGCGCCGCGAAACGAGGTTGGCAGCAGCGCAAACACATCGGCCAGTTTGATTTTAAGCTTGTTGATGCGCATCATCTCGCGCACCTCGTGGCGGTGGCTTTCGATAAACAACAGCAATTCGCTGATGGCAAACAAGCCGACTAACACAATGATGAAATCAATCCCTTCGTACAATTCAAGAATGTCAAAAGTATAGCGCGGGATGCCTGTGCTGGCATCAATGCCGACGGTGGCGATCATCAAACCAAGTGCGGTGGCCACCAAAGTTTTGGCGACACTTTTGCTGGTGATGCCACCGAGGGCGGCAAAGGCGAGAATATAGAGCGCAACATATTCCGGCGGGCCGAAGTGTAATGCGGCTTTGGCTAACAAGGGCGCGAGCAGCACCAAGCCGACGGTCGCCAGCAAGCTGCCCACAAACGAAGCCACCGCTGAGAAGACTAACGCTTCCGTCGCTTTGCCTTGCTTGGCCATTGGGTAGCCGTCGAGCGTGGTCATCAGCGCGGGTTCATCGCCAGGAATGTTGAGCAAGATGCTGGAGATCCGCCCGCCGTACATCGCACCGGAATAGACCGCGGTGAGCAAAATCAGCGCGGTGGTTGGGTCAAGCCCGAGGCTGAAGGCCAGCGGGATCAAAATCGCCACCCCGTTGGCCGGCCCCAGCCCTGGCAGGGCGCCGATTAAGGTGCCTAGCGTGCAACCAAGGGCGGCAAAGGCGAGATTTTGCCAGGTGAGCGCCGCCACAAAACCGTTTAACAACAAATCCAGCGTGGTCATAACACACCTCCCAAAATGCCCGCTGGCAGCATCAGCTCAAGCACAAAGTTGAATAAAAGATAAAGTGCGGTTGAGTAGACGGCGGCGATGGCAAAGGCACTCACGGGCTTGGCGCCCATCAGATAACTCAAAAAGCCGCAGCACAGCAGTGAGGTGGGGATGAAGCCAAGGGGCTCGAGCAGCAGGGCATAAACCACCAACACAAGCACCACCACCAGCAGCAACAGCCACGTTTTACCGCGCGCCCAGCCGCTGCTTTCTTGCGGTTTGATCACCAGCCAAAGGCCCGAGAGGCCAAGCAGCACCGCAATGATGGTTGGAAACGTGCGAGGGCCAATGGTTTCATGGGCGCCAAAGGGCTGCTCAAACTCCAGGCCAAGGTAGCCATAGGTGAGCGCCAGCAGCACCATGCACAGCCCAAATAGGCGATCGGCGAATGTTGTTTGCCCCATGCGCACCTCGCGTTATTTCATCACACCAAGGGATTTTGAAATGGCTTGAATATCGGCAATTTGCGTGTTGACGTAGTCGGTAAATGCCGCGCCTGATTTATGAAACGGCATGAGGCCATTTTGCGCCATCACCGCTTTCCATTTCGGGTCATCGTTGAGTTTATCGAGGGTGGTCACCCACCAGTTGTAGGTGTCGTCGCTGATCTCTTTTGGCAGATAGAACCCGCGCCAGTTGGCAGCTGTGGTGTTCACGCCTTGCTCTTTGGCGGTTGGAATGGCGTCATACGGCGCAGGCAAGCGCTCGTCGGCCAGCACCGCCAGCACGCGCAAATCGCCGGATTGGATAAAGCCTTGCGCCTCTGAAATATCCCCTGTGAAAGCATCCAAATGCCCGCCAAGCACTTTGGTGATGGCATCGCCCCCGTTGTTAAACGAGAGGTAGCGGATATCTTTGGCGTTATCCACGCCGGCTTCTTGCGCGGCCATCAACACTTTGAGGTGATCCCACCCGCCCACGGAGCTGGCACCAGCAAATTTGACCGCACTTGGGTCTTTTTTCAGCGCGTCCATCAGCTCGGTGAGGTTTTGATACGGTGCGTCCTTTTTCACCGCAATCACGCCGTAGTCAGCGCCGATGGCGGCGACCCATTTCACCATGTCGGCGTTCATGCCCTTAAATTGCCCTTGCGCCAAGCGCGTGGTGGTGGCGGTGGAGGCGGCGACAAACAAGCCATCGTCTTTTTTGCGTTTCGACACCACATGGGCAAACGCCACACCGCCGCCGGCGCCCGCCATGTTGACGGTTTGAATCGGGTTAGGCACCAGTTTTTCTTCAAACAAAAGTTTCGATACGCTGCGGCAGGTGAAATCCCAACCGCCGCCAGGGCCTGCTGGAGCAAGGCACTCTTTGATAGTTGGGGCGGCAAAACTGCTGCTGGCAAACAAACTCAGCAAAACAACGCTGGCAAATTTTTTCATGGTGCGCTCCTTTTGTGTGGTTTTTGATAACAAATTGAAAATAAAATGTTAAATCACGTTATCAAAATTTCACCACCAGCACAATCAAGCAAGCACAGCGGCACAGTGATCTGGATCGCAAATTAAGCAAAAAGTGGAAAGAAAAACCACCGCAAGTGCGGTGGCTTAGCAGGTTATACGTTAAAGCGGAAGTGCATCACATCGCCGTCTTGCACGATGTAGTCTTTGCCTTCAAGGCGCCATTTGCCCGCCTCTTTGGCGCCGTTTTCGCCGTTGTATTGAATGAAATCATCATAGCCGATGACTTCCGCGCGGATAAAGCCTTTTTCAAAATCGGTGTGGATCACCGCCGCCGCTTTCGGTGCGGTGGCACCCACGGAGACTGTCCATGCGCGCACTTCTTTCACGCCTGCGGTGAAGTAGGTTTGCAGGTTCAACAGTTCGTAGCCGGCGCGAATCACGCGGTTGAGCCCTGGCTCATCGAGGCCTAGCTCGCTTAAAAATTCGTCTTTTTCGTCGTCTTCCAGCTCGGCGATTTCAGCCTCAATGGCCGCACAAACGGGCACCACAACAGAGCCTTCTTTTTCAGCGATTGACCGCACTTTGTCTAAAAATGGGTTGTTTTCAAAGCCATCTTCGTTGACGTTGGCGATGTACATGGTCGGCTTCATGGTGAGGAAGTTGTAGTTTTTCAACACTGCCACTTCGTCTTTGTCAAAATCCAACGTGCGCAGCATGCCGGCATTTTCGAGCACAGGCAGGCATTTTTCCAACACCGTGAGGGCAAATTTGGCTTCTTTGTCGCCGCCTTTGGCCTTTTTCTGCAGGCGTTGAATGGCTTTTTCGCAGCTTTCTAAATCTGCCAGCGCAAGCTCTGTGTTGATGATGTCGATGTCATCGGCGGGGTCAATTTTGCCTGACACGTGCACAATGTCGTCGTTTTGAAAGCAGCGCACCACATGGCCAATGGCATCGGTTTCGCGAATGTTGGCGAGGAATTTGTTGCCCAAGCCTTCGCCAGTGGAGGCGCCTTTCACCAAGCCTGCAATGTCGACAAACTCCATAGTGGTTGGCAACACACGCTGCGGGTTGACGATTTGGGCCAGCGCATCAAGGCGCGGGTCTGGCATCGGCACCACGCCGGTGTTTGGTTCAATGGTGCAAAAAGGGTAGTTGGCCGCTTCAATGCCGGCTTTGGTTAACGCGTTGAACAGCGTGGATTTGCCCACATTTGGCAAGCCGACGATACCGCACTTAAATCCCATAAAAAGTCCTTATTGTTATGCAGCCCGAAACCCGTTAAGGCGGTTTGTGGCTGTAGTGATGTCTTGTTTAAGCATTAATTCAATGCAGCGCGTGGCTTCATCCACGGCTTGCGTGATTTTATCGCGTTCAGTCGGCGCAGGCTTAGACAGCACATAGTGACTCACCAATGCTTTGTCACCTGGGTGACCAATGCCGATGCGCAGACGGTAAAAATCGCGCTGGTTGCCTAAGCGCGCGATGATGTCTTTCAACCCATTGTGGCCTCCGTGGCCGCCGCCGAGCTTGAATTTGGCCACCCCGGGTGGCAGGTCAAGCTCATCGTGGATGACCAAAATCTCTTGCGGCGCAATGCGGAAAAAGTTCGCCAGCGCGCCCACGGCTTTGCCGCTGAGGTTCATAAAGGTTGACGGCAACAGCAACCGCACGTCTTGGCCTTCAATCGTGGCTTTGGCGGTGGCGCCGAAATATTTACTCTCAGGCACCAAGCGCACGTTGTTGCGATCGCACAGCGCGCTGAGCACCCATTCGCCCGCATTATGGCGAGTGCCGTCGTATTGGCTGCCAGGGTTGTTTAAGCCCACGATTAACTTGATTTGTGACACAGCTGCCTCTGAACTCAAAATAATCCGTTATTTTAGGCCAAAAGTGCGGTGCTGACAAGGCAATGGCGGTGAAGATTGTGTTAAAAAAAGGTGAATTTTTACATAGCACCAAGCGTAAGAGTGTGCAAAAATAACCCTATTGAATCTTGCAAGGAGCGTGTGTGGCATTACTGTTTAAAGCCCTGTTGGGCGCCGTGTTGGTGGTGGTGATCGCGATGTTTGCCAAAAGCCGACATTATTATCTCGCCGGCCTCGCGCCCTTGTTCCCCACTTTTGCCATTATTGCGCACTATTTGGTGGCCAAGCAGCAGCCGATCATCAACCTCAAAGCCACATTGCTCTTTTCGATGGGCGCGATGGTGCCGTATTTTATCTATTTGCTGGTGATGTATTATTTGGTTGACAAATATACCATTGAGTGGAGCTTAGTAGCGGCTACCTTGGCGTGGCTGGTGAGTGCCATTGCGTTGATTTTGATTTGGCATCATTAAAGCAAAGTGCGGTCATGTTGACCGCACTTTATATTATTTGCGTTTTTTGCCGCCCTGGCGAGCTTTGAAACGCGGATTTTCTTTGCAGATCACATACACCACACCGTGGCGGCGCACCACTTTGCAGTTGGGGTGGCGTGTTTTGGCGCTTTTAAGAGAGGTTAACACTTGCATAATGCCACCTTATTTGCTTTTCAAGCCAAATTTGGCGAAACGGTTAGTGAACTCGCTCACGCGGCCTTCGGCAGCCACTTGGCGGGTTTTGCCAGTGTAAAACGGGTGAGAGGCAGATGAGGTATCACAAATAAACACAGGGTATTCGTTGCCGTCTTCCCATTTCATGGTGTTGTTGGTGCGCGCACAAGAGCGGATCAAAAAGCCTGTTTTGGCGTTGGAATCGTAGAACAACACGGTGCGGTAGTTGTCTGGGTGGATGCCTTTTTGCATAAAATCTCCTAAAGTGTGTGTGGAAATAAAATGGCTAGTTTATAGATAATGATAACTATTATCAAATAATTTTTTTCAGCCCTGCGTTTACTAATGTCAACTAATGCAATTTTTGAACAGCGGCTTTTGTTTACGTAAAAAACGCCCTATAATGCTAAAATTATGTTCTAATTTTGTTGTTTGGGTAAGCAACTTTTCAGAACGTTGATTTTTGACGCTGATTCAAACTCACTCGAGGTGACAATGTATTCACATACAAAATCAATAGTCATAACTACCCTGTTGCTGATGGCTGCGACTTTGCCCGCACGCGGTGCGAAACTGACCACAAGCCTTGCGCCCTCACATGAACACAATCTTGAAAACTCTGTGATGTCAGGCAGCTATATCGACATGATGCACGATTGGCTCAACACGCTGATTGACGGCAGCACCAGTGTTGATAAATTACCAAAAGTCAACGCCAAAATTACCGATCAAGTCGGCATGGACGCCTACCTCTATGTGGGGGATTACAGCGTGCGGCTGGGCAAAGTGCGGGTCGGCACGGGCAAAAAACGTGATTTTCGCATCGCCTCCCTGGGCACCAGTGACAAAGCCAACCTCTATTCCCAAACCACCGTGTTTAATTGCCGCAAAGGCGAAATGCGCATTGTTGAGGTGATCACTTATCCAAACCTCTCTGAGCGGATGTTCTACAACGTGCCAAAACCTGCGCCATGGGTGGTGCCAAAGGTGGGCAGTGGGCAATATTGGTTAATTAATGCCATTTGTTCAGCAAAT
This sequence comes from Spirabiliibacterium mucosae, assembly GCF_014884965.1. Taxonomy (GTDB): domain Bacteria; phylum Pseudomonadota; class Gammaproteobacteria; order Enterobacterales; family Pasteurellaceae; genus Spirabiliibacterium; species Spirabiliibacterium mucosae. The sequence continues at coordinate 34,356 of NZ_JABTBO010000017.1, forward strand.
CCAGTGACTTTAGATGATAATCGCACCGTAATCGGGTATAGTGTACAGTCGAATCGACTTATGTAACTTAAGGTTTTATTGTGGACTTACCAAATCTTTCTGTTTACGTCCAATTTTTCATTGGGCTTGTGGCTATTGTGAACCCGTTTGGGATCTTGCCTGTTTTTGTCAGCATGACCGCCAACCAATACGAGGCGGAGCGCAAAAAAACCACCCTGATGACCTGCGTGGCAGTGGCGGTGATTTTGCTGATCAGCGTGTTTGTCGGCCAGCTTATCCTCAATCTGTTTAGCATTTCAATTGATGCCTTCCGCATCGCTGGCGGGATGTTGATCGTCTCCATCGCGATGACGATGATTAACGGCAAACTCGGCGATCAAAAACAAAACAAAGAAGAAAAAACCACCGATGTGACCGAATACAACAACATCGCCGTGGTGCCATTGGCCATGCCGATTATGGCGGGGCCTGGCAGCATCAGTACCACCATTGTGTGGTCGTCGCGCTACAATTCATGGCTGGATCTCACCGCCTTTTCCATCGCTGTGCTGCTCTTTGCGCTGCTGTGCTACGCGCTCTTTCGCTCCGCGCCGTATATTGTGAGCCTTTTGGGCAAAACCGGCAGCAACGTGGTGACACGGATCATGGGCGTGATTTTGATGTCGTTGGGCATTGAGGTGGCGGTAGCTGGCATTGGCAACCTCTTCCCTGGGTTGATGCACTAATGAACCGCACTTTGCCTGTTGGGTGCGCGCTGCTGGCACTTTTGCTGGCAGGCTGTGACCCCAAGCCGCCAAGCCCGCCTCCGGCCGGCCAAGACGCGCAGGTGGTGAAAGCGCCCAAAGGCGATGAGCTCCACCGCAAGCGCCTTGAGCGCGGCATGAACTCTGCCTTTGTGTTTAACCCTCACAACATCACCGAAAGCGAGCAGCGCGCGCTGATTTTTGACCTCTACACCGGCCTTGTGCGCCTCAATGCGCAAGGCGAGCTGGAAGCGGCACTCGCCAGCCATTGGCAGGCGCTTTCGCCAACGGTGTGGCAATTTCATTTGCGTGAAGATGCCCAGTGGTCAAACGGCCAGCCGCTGACCGCGCAAGATATTGTCCGCAGCTGGTGGCAGCTGGCCTTGAGTGATAGCCCATTGAAAGACTATTTGCGCTATCTCCATCTTGCCAATATCGACGAGGTGCTGGCCAAAAAAGTGGGCGTCGAGAGCCTTGGCGTGCAGGCCATGGATGACCGCACTTTGCAATTAACCTTAAGCGAGCCGGTGCCTTTTTTGCCGAAATTGCTCGCCCATGTGGCATTGTTGCCGGTGTTTGACGCGCAAACGCAAGGGGAGAGCGACGCCGATGTGCTCGTGAGCAACGGCGCTTATCGATTGAAATCCCACAACAGCCAAACCGCACTTTTAGAAAAAAACGCGCACTATTTTGATGCCGCCAAAGTCGCCTTTGAGCAAGTGCGCTATCACCAAGGCGCTGATGACACCCTCGACATCGCGCCAAGTGATGCGCCAAACGGTGAGGCGGGCACGCTGCTGGCACTGCCGCAACTGTGCACCTATTATTACGAATTCAACTTCCGCCACCCGAGATTACAACAGCAGGCCGTGCGCCAAGCGATTGACGCGATGGTGGCGCAAAATGATTTGCTACCGAAAAGTGCGGTCGGCTTGCGTGTGAACACCAAATTTTTGCCCCACAATCTGCAAACCGACGCGCAGTCCCAAGGTTGGTCGGCCGTGGTGCCCGAGCAGCAACTTGCCGCTGCGGGCGTGAGCCGTGAAAAGCCGCTGAAATTGCGCTTGATCTACGACAACACGGGCGTTCACCCCGCGGTGGCGCAGCAGCTGGTGCGGATGCTGTCGCAATCGGATTTGATTTATGTTCAATCTGAGATGGTGACCACCGAGCAGCTGCTCACGCGGCGTAACCAAGGGGATTTTGATTTGATTCGCTCAGGCTGGTGCGCGGATTTTTATGACCCTGCGGCGTTTTTCGACCCGCTTTATAGCCACAGCCCGAACAACAAAATGGGCATTCAGGATGCGGCGATCGACAACGTGCTCAAGGCGATTTATCAGCCCAACACCACTGAGGCCGAGCGGCGCGCGCTTTACGACAAACTCGCCGGCGTGGTGGACGACAAGCAAGTGGTGCTGCCGCTGTTTCAAGCCTATCGCTACTTGCGCGTGCGTGAGAGTGTGCAGGGCATCAGCGCGGACTACCGCCTAGGCTACTTGCCCAGCGAGCACCTTTATCGCAAAGTCGCACACTAATCGTGGCAACCGCACTTGCATTTGTGCGTGCCGGTGAAATGCCCCATTTTGTCGGCTTTGACTTGGAGATAATCGTTGTTGTATTGATTTTCCCCCACGTTTAACGCCACGCGCTCCACAATGTTGATGCCCGCGCGTTTGAGCGTGTCGATTTTATCGGGGTTATTAGTTAGCAACCGCACTTTGTGTACGCCAAGGGCCTCGAGCATATCCGCACACACGGTGAAATCTCGCTCATCGGCTTTAAAGCCGAGCGCCTCGTTGGCTTCAATCGTATCAAGGCCTTGATCTTGCAGCGCGTAGGCGCGGATTTTGTTAATCAGCCCAATACCGCGGCCTTCTTCGCGGTGATAAATCAACACCCCGCGGCCAAGCTCGCTGATTTGTTTCAACGCTGTTTCAAGCTGAAAGCCGCAGTCGCACTTCAAGCTGTGCAGCGTGTCGCCGGTTAAACATTCCGAGTGAATGCGCGTGAGCACAGGCTCGCCGTCGTCCACCTTGCCCATCACTAGCGCCACGTGTTCTTTTTTGCTCTCTGGCATTTCAAAGCCAATCAAGCGAAACAGCCCATAGCGGGTGGGCAAATTGGCTTGCGCCACAAGTTCAATTTTGGCCATCTCTAAACCCTCATGCAAGTGAAAACGGCGCTATCATAGCACAAGCTGAGCTCGGTTGGCGCAATTTTGTGTGGTATCTCACATCTTGCCACCGCGCGCCTACACAACGGCAAAATTTCAGTTAAAATAACGCCAAAGAGAAATTTAAGGAGATGTGATGATGTATTACGGCTTAGACATTGGCGGCACCAAAATTGAGCTGGCTGCCTTTGATGACCAGTTCAACTTGCTGCACAAAGAGCGGGTTGACACCCCAAAAGAGGACTACCAACGCTGGATTGAAACCGTCGCTGCCTTGGTTGAAAACGCCGATAAAAAATTTGGCGAGCAGGGCAGTGTCGGCATTGGCCTGCCGGGGTTTGTCAACCGTGAAACGGGCATTGCGGAGATCACCAACATTCGCGCGGCCGACAACAAGCCGATTTTGCGTGATTTAAGCGCGCGGCTCGGGCGTGAGGTGCGGGCAGAAAATGACGCCAACTGCTTTGCGCTGTCTGAAGCGTGGGCGGCAGAAAATCAGCAATACCCGTTTGTGCTGGGCTTGATTTTGGGCACCGGCTTTGGTGGCGGCTTGGTGTTTGACGGCAAAGCGCACTCAGGCCATGTGGGCATGGCCGGCGAGCTTGGCCACATTCAGCTAAACTACCACGCGCTGAAATTGCTCGGCTGGGACAACGCGCCGATCTACAAGTGCGGTTGCGGCAATGAGGCGTGTTTGGATACGTACATTTCAGGCCGCGGGTTTGAGATGCTCTATCGTGACCTCAAAGGCGAGGCGTTGAAAGCGCCTGATATCATTGCGCGCTTTTATCAAGGTGAGCAAAGTGCGGTTGAGTTTGTGGAGATGCACATTGAGCTGATGGCCATTTGCATTGGCAACATCATCACCGCACTTGACCCTGATATGATCGTGCTCGGCGGTGGTTTATCGAATTTTGATCACATTTATGACGCACTGCCAAAAGCGCTGCCGAAACACCTGCTGCGCAGCGCCAAGGTGCCGGTGATCAAAAAAGCGATTTTTGGGGATTCAGGCGGCGTGCGTGGGGCGGCCGCCTTGCATATGGTGCGCTGATTACAGCGGCAGGCCGGTTTCAAGCACAATGTTGCCCGGCTCGACGCGCAGCTTTTTGACCATCGCTTTGATCATGCTTTGGGTGCTGTCTTGAGTATCGAGCGTGTAAACTGGGAATTGATTGAGCAGCAGCTCAAGGCTGTTGCTGATCAGCGGCATAATGGTTTGCAGCTGCGCGGCGTATTTGTCAGGCTGAGACGACCAGCGCAAAATGCGCAAATTTTTCAAATAGACTGAGCCTTGCTCCGCGTTGTAAACAGGCGTGACATCAAACACCAAATTAATTTTGCTGGCAATGGATTGCCCTTGAAATTGAATGTTGGCACTCACCGCACCGTCGAGCTGGACGTTTTCACTGTCGTTAACGCCGACTTTGGCTTGCAGAGAATCGACCTGATAGTGCATTTTCATCACCATCGGGATAGAAAAATCATCGTTATAGCCAAATTTTTCAGTGAGGTATTGGTTGATTTGCCCCTCACTGATACGAAAATCACCCGCGTGAGCCAGCAGCGGGAGAATGAGGGCAAACAGGGCAAAAACTGCCTTTTGGATTCGGCGCATAAAATATCCTTTTGGGTTTTAATCCAGCGAAAAACACGCTAGAATAATGGCACTTACAACTCGTATTCACAAAAGTGAGGACCTATGAAACACTATATCACAAAAATTGCGCTTTTATCATCCGCTTTGGCGCTGGGCGCGTGTAGCACCATCTCTGATGTGACTGGCGTGAAATTGCCAGGCGCAGGCGAGACTGCCGCGATGGAAAGCCAACTAGGCTCACAATTGACTCAAATGGAACAATCTCTGGCACAACAGCCACAATTTGCCTACCAACTCAACCAAGACACCTACCGCGCCTACACCAGCGCGGGCAAAGTGGCCTTTGTTGAAGCGAAAGTGAAAGGCGATGTGAGCAAAGCCTACTACAAAGACGGCAAATTGTTCGCCGCGGTGGAAAAAGGCGAAATTTATAGCTTTGACGCCCAAGGCAAATTGGTGGAAGTGGTCAACAGCAACGGCAAAGTTGAAAAAATCGCCGATGCCGATGCCGCCAAACACGCCGCCACTTGGCATGCCAAAGCGAAAAAATGGCAAAATATGTTCGGCCTAACCGCCGCGGAGCGCAACCCATCACGCGTGCGCACAGGCGCCGATGCCAAGCTCAACTACCTCTGCATTGCCAAATTGCAACAAGTGGCGGGCACCAAACGCGTGTTCCGCAGCTCAGCCAACCGCGGCAACAGCACCCGCTTGAGTGCGGATATGCGCTTAAACGGCAACCAATACTATGTGATGGACTGCCAATTGCAAGGCGATCGCGTATCCAGCCTCAGCTTGCATAAAAAATAAGTATTAAAAGGATAGAAAGAGCGGTTTCGACCGCTCTTTTAGTTTATGATGACATTAACGGCCTACATCGCTCAACTTCGCCAACAACACGCCGACCAACGCGTGGTGAGTTTCACCTATGACGGCGAAACCTATTGGCTCAAACAAGTTGAACGCACCCGTGGTGCAATGCGCCTACTTAAGGGCAACCCCAAGCAGGCGTTAGCCACCGAAATTGCTACCTTGCGCCGCTTAAACCAACTCGACGCACCCTGTGCGCAGCTTGTGGAGGCCAGTGACGATTATCTCGTGCTCACCGATGTGGGGGAAACGGTCAACCACTGGCTCAACCGCGATGACATGACGGATGCTGACAAAATCGCGCTGGTAGCCCAATGCGCCAGTGCACTTGCCGCGCTGCACCAAACAGGGCTGGTGCATGGCCGCCCTGCGCTGCGGGATATGGGCTATAAAAAAGGCAAAGTGCGGTTTATCGATTTTGAATCCCCCCTTGATCAGCGCAAGCTTGAGCGCAACAAAGTGCGCGACTTGTTGGTGTTTTTGCACGATCTCTACCGCAGTGAGCAAGGCAGTGATGCGATGCTTAACGCCGCCGTGAGTGCTTATCGCCAAGGTGGCGGGGAGCAGATTTATCAGCGGGCAACCGCACTTTTACAGCGCTGGCGGTGGCTCTATTACTTGCTCAAACCCACCCGCAGTTTTGCCGGCAAAGATTTACTGTCAGGCTTGCAGTTGTTTGATTATTTTTTGAAAAAGGATAACGCATGAAAAAATCCCTGTTCATCCTCTTGTTAAGCGTGTTGTTGGCCGCCTGCGCCAACACGGGCGTGAGTGCCAGCGCCGGCGGCGGCAGCCTCGGTGTGGGCGGCAATCTTGGCGTATTTACGGGGTTTAGTTTTTAACCACCTGCAGGCTTAAGGCTTGCTATTGCCACTAAGAAGCGCTATAATGTGCGCTGTTTCGGACGCGGGGTGGAGCAGCTTGGTAGCTCGTCGGGCTCATAACCCGAAGGTCGTTGGTTCAAATCCAGCCCCCGCAACCAATCCGCATAAGCGGAAGAATATGGCGATTTGCCCCATGGCAAATTGTGTAGCCCATAAAGCCCCAATAGGGGTTTTTTTGTGGAATAATGTTGGCGTTTGAGTTTTCAAACAAAAGTTTATGGGCTATCAGCCCTTTTTTTGTATCTTTTTTTAACTGGGGGATCTTTTGGCGACACTAGAACAAAACATTGTTGATGCCGTGCAAAGTGCGGTCGATGCCTATGGCTGCGAGCTTTGGGGCGTTGAAGTGCAACGCGCAGGTCGATTTTTAACGGTTCGTCTTTATATTGACAAAGACGGTGGCGTGAGCGTGGACGATTGCGCCGATGTCAGCCGACAAGTCAGCGCGATTATGGACGTGGAAGATTTTATCGCGGACAAATACAACCTTGAAGTGTCGTCACCCGGTTTAGATAGACCGTTATTCACCCTTGACCAATATAGCCGCTATGTTGGCCAAGAGATTGTCGTGCATCTGCGCGTGAGCGTTGCAAATCGCAGAAAATGGCGTGGCAAACTTGAAAGTGTCGAAGGCGATATGCTGACACTTAACGCCGACGGCGAGGTGCAAACCTTCGCGTTTGGCAATATTCAAAAAGGACATATCGTCTACCACTTTGATGATTAATACCCGCTGCAACGCAGCGTAGAGAGGCAACCATGAGTAAAGAAATTTTATTAGCCGCTGAGGCGGTATCAAACGAGCGTTTACTGCCAAGAGAGAAGATTTTTGAAGCGCTAGAAAACGCGCTGGCGATTTCCACCAAGAAAAAGCACGAAATGGACATTGACGTGCGCGTGGTGATTGACCGCAAAACAGGGGATTTCCAAACTTTCCGCCGCTGGCAGGTGGTGGAAGAAGTGGAAATTCCAACCAAAGAGATCACCCTTGAAGCGGCGCAAATGGAAGAACCTAACATTCAATTGGGTGAGTTTATTGAAGATGAAATTGACTCCATCCCGTTTGATCGCATCACCATGCAAACCGCGCGCCAAGTGATCAGCAGCAAAATCCGCGAAGCAGAGCGCAACAAAGTGGTGGAAAACTTCCGCAGCCAAGAAGGCGAAATCGTCTCTGGGATTGTGAAAAAGGTTAATCGTGATGTGATTCAACTCGATTTGGGCAACCAAGCCGAAGCGGTGATTCAACGTGAAGATATGCTCCCGCGTGAAAACTTCCGCCCAGGCGATCGCGTTAAAGGCGTGTTGTATAAAATCAACCCTGAAGCCAAAGGCGCGCAATTGTTTGTCACTCGCTCAAAACCAGAGATGATCATCGAGCTTTTCCGCCTTGAAGTGCCAGAAATTGGCGAAGAGTTGATTGAAATCCGCGGTGCGGCGCGTGACCCAGGCTCGCGCGCGAAAATCGCGGTGAAAAGCAACGACCGCCGCATTGACCCAGTGGGGGCGTGTGTGGGCATGCGCGGTGCGCGTGTGCAGGCGATCACCAATGAGCTTGGCGGTGAACGTGTCGACATCGTGCTGTGGGACGACAACCCAGCGCAATTTGTGATCAACGCCATGGCGCCAGCCGATGTCAGCTCCATTGTGGTCGACGAAGACAAACACGCGATGGACATCGCCGTTGATGCCGCCAATTTGGCCCAAGCCATTGGCCGCAACGGGCAAAACGTGCGTTTAGCTACCCAATTGACAGGCTGGACATTAAATGTGATGACCACCGAAGAGCTGCACGAGAAACATCAGCAAGAAACAGACCGCGCATTGAACTTGTTCATTGAGCATTTGGATGTGGATGAAGACATCGCGGAAATTTTGGTCGACGAAGGCTTTAGCTCCCTTGAGCAAATCGCCTATGTGCCAACGGAAGATATGCTTGAAATCGACGGCTTTGATGAAGACTTGGTCGAAGAGTTGCGCGCCCGCGCGAAAAGTGCGATCACCACCATTGCGCTGGCAGAAGAAGAGCGCTTGTCGCAAGCCAACATTCAAGAAGAGCTGCTCAACCTTGACGGCATGGAGCGCCACATTGCGTTCAAACTGGCTGAAAAAGGCGTGACAGACCTTGAAGAGCTGGCCGAGCAAAGTGTTGATGATTTGGCAGACATTGAAGAGCTAAGCGCAGAAAAAGCCGGCCAATTGATTATGGCGGCGCGTGAAATTTGCTGGTTTAGCGACGCTGAATCGAAATAGGGGGAGATATGAGTAAAACGGTAAAGGATCTAGCGACGGAAATTAACACCCCACTAGAGAAATTGTTAACCCAGCTCAAAGACGCTGGGATTGAAAAAGGCGCTGATGACACCATCAGCGCGATTGATGAACGCAAATTATTGAAATCACTCGGTGGCGCAGGCGCGAAGCCGAAAAAATTAACGCTGCAACGCAAAGAGCGCAGCACCTTGAAAATCACCGGCACTGGCGGCAAATCGAAAGAAGTGAAAGTGGAAGTGCGCAAAAAACGCACTATTACACCAGTGTCGAAAGAAGACATCGAGCGCAAAAAAGCCGAAGAGAAAGCGCGCCTTGAAGCCGAAGCTAAAGCCAAACAAGAGGCAAAAGAAAAAGCCGAACGTGAAGCGAAAGAAAAAGCCGAGCGTGAAGCCAAAGCCAAAGCCGAACGTGAGGCTCAAAAACAAGCACAAGCTGAAAAAGCCGAAAGTGCGGTCAAGGCGAAAAAAGTCGACAGTGAAAAAGAAAAACTGCGCGCCGAAGAGGCAGAACTGCGCCGTAAAGCTGAGCAACTCGCCGCTGAAAAAGCCGAAGCGTTGGCTCGCCAAGCGGCTGAAGAAGCAAAACGCATGGCCGCATTGGCGAAAGACAGCGATGAAGCCGAGGAAAACCAAAAGCAGAAGAATTCACCGATGCTAAATTAACCTCACGCTACGCGCAAGAAGCTGAAAACGAAGAAGCGCGCCGCAAAGAAGGCCGCAACCGCAACAAAAAAGTCAATAAAGCGAAAAAACGCGATGACGACAGCTCAAAATCTGAGCGCGAAGCTAACCGCCGCAACCAGAAAAACGGCCGCGGTGGCAAAAACGGCAAACGTGGCAGCTCCATTCAACAAGGGTTCACCAAACCAGCAGCGCCTGTTAACCGCGAAGTGGTGATTGGTGAAACCATTACCGTGGCTGAATTGGCCAACAAAATGGCGGTGAAAGCAACCGAGGTGATCAAAACCATGATGGGCATGGGCGCGATGGCGACCATTAACCAGGTGATCGACCAAGAAACTGCGCAACTGGTAGCGGAAGAAATGGGTCACAAAGTGGTGCTGCGCCGTGAAAACGAGCTTGAAGAAGCGCTCTTGAGCGACCGTGACAGCAACGCGCAAGCGGTGACCCGCGCGCCGGTTGTGACCATTATGGGCCACGTTGACCACGGTAAAACCTCACTGCTTGACTACATTCGTAAATCACGCGTGGCCTCAGGTGAGGCGGGTGGCATTACCCAGCACATTGGTGCTTATCACGTGCAAACCGACAACGGCATGGTCACCTTCCTTGACACCCCAGGGCACGCCGCCTTTACCTCGATGCGTGCGCGTGGTGCCAAAGCCACCGATATTGTGGTGCTGGTGGTGGCTGCCGATGATGGCGTGATGCCACAAACCATTGAAGCAATTCAACACGCCAAAGCGGCCAACGTGCCGTTAGTGGTGGCCGTGAACAAAATTGATAAACCTGAAGCTGACCCAGACCGCGTGAAAAACGAACTGTCACAATATGAAGTCATCTCTGAAGATTGGGGCGGCGACACTCAGTTTGTGCACGTTTCAGCCAAAAAAGGTACTGGCGTGGATGAATTGCTCGATGCCATTTTGCTGCAATCTGAAGTGCTTGAACTCACCGCTGTGAAAGACGGCATGGCCAGCGGCGTGGTGATTGAATCCTACCTCGACAAAGGCCGTGGCCCGGTTGCCACAGTGTTGATTCAATCAGGCACCTTGCACAAAGGCGACATTGTTTTGTGTGGCTTGGAATACGGCCGCGTGCGCGCGATGCGTGATGAAAACGGCAAAGAAATTGACGCCGCAGGCCCGTCTATCCCAGTTGAGATTTTAGGCCTCTCTGGCGTGCCAGCCGCGGGTGATGAAGCCACCGTGGTGCGTGATGAGAAAAAAGCGCGCGAAGTGGCGCTACACCGCCAAGGCAAATTCCGCGAAGTGAAACTCGCTCGCCAACAAAAAGCGAAATTGGAAAATATGTTCACCAACATGACCGAAGGCGATGTGGCGGAAGTCAACATTGTGGTCAAAGCGGACGTGCAGGGCTCGGTTGAAGCTATTTGCCAAGCCTTGACTGAACTTTCCACCGATGAGGTGAAAGTGAAAATTGTCGGCTCTGGTGTGGGTGGTATTTCTGAAACCGATGCCACCTTGGCCGCCGCCTCCGATGCGATTTTGGTCGGCTTTAACGTGCGTGCTGATGCCTCAGCCCGCCGCGTGGTGGAAGCAGAAAACATTGACCTGCGTTATTACTCCGTGATCTATGACTTGATCAACGAAGTGAAAGCAGCCATGAGCGGCTTGCTCTCACCGGAGTTCAAGCAAGAGATCATTGGCCTTGCGGAAGTGCGCGATGTGTTCAAATCACCAAAAATTGGCGCGATTGCCGGTTGTATGGTCACCGAAGGCGTGGTCAAACGCCACAACCCAATCCGCGTGTTGCGTGACAACGTGGTCATCTACGAAGGCGAGCTGGAATCCCTGCGCCGCTTTAAAGACGACGTCAACGAAGTGCGCAACGGCATGGAATGTGGTATCGGTGTGAAAAACTACAACGACGTGCGCGTGGGCGACCAAATCGAAGTTTTCGAAACCGTTGAAGTTAAACGCAGTATCTAAGTTTGACCGCACTTTGCGTTATAAATGGCAACGTGCGGTTTTTTAAGGAGTTTATATGGCAAGAGAATTTTCCCGTGCGCAACGCGTGGCGCAAGAGATCAAAAAAGAGATTGCCGTCATTTTGCAACGCGAGGTGAAAGACCCGCGCATTGGCATGGTGACTGTCTCTGATGTGGAGTTGTCGCGTGATTTAGAGCACGCCAAAATTTTTGTCACCTTTTTGTTTGACCAAGATGAAAGTGCGGTTGAAAAGGGCATGCAAGGCCTGCACGAAGCCTCAGGCTACATCCGCACATTGTTGGGCAAAGCGATGCGCCTGCGCGTGGTGCCAGAGTTGCGTTTTGAATACGACAACTCCCTGGTTGAAGGCATGCGCATGTCGAATTTGGTGACCAAAGTGGTCAACGACGACAACGCCAAACACAAAGACGAAGACTAACGTGGGCAGACCAAGAAAACGCGGGCGCGATATCGACGGCGTGGTGCTGCTCGACAAACCGCAAGGCATCAGCTCCAACGATTTGTTGCAAAAGGTCAAGCGGCTGTTTAACGCCAACAAAGCGGGCCACACCGGCGCCCTTGACCCGCTCGCCACTGGCATGTTGCCGATTTGTTTGGGCGAGGCGACCAAGTTCAGCCAATTTTTGCTTGATGCCGATAAAACTTATGTGGTGACTGCCAAGCTCGGCGAGCGCACCGATACCTCCGATGCCGAAGGGCAGGTGATAAGCTCCCGTGAGGTAAAGTGCGATTTGGGCGAAATTGAGCAGGCGTTAGTGCACTTTCGTGGTGAGTTGATGCAAGTGCCGACCATGTTCTCGGCGCTGAAACACAACGGCAAGCCGCTCTATGAATACGCTCGCGCGGGCATCACGATTGAGCGCCAAGCGCGGCCGATCACCGTGTTTAGCCTAGATTTGCTGGATTATTCTGCGCCGTTTTTGCGCCTGCAAGTGCATTGCTCCAAGGGCACCTACATTCGCACCTTGGTCGATGACTTGGGTGAAATGCTCGGCTGCGGTGCTCATGTCAGCACGCTGCGACGCATTGGCGTGGCCAATTACCCGCAAGAGAATATGGTCAGCCTTGAGCGGCTGCAAGCACTCAGCGAGCAAGGCGAGCAAGCCTTGGATAAATTGCTGCTGGCCACCGACAGCGCAGTGGACACGCTGCCGGCGCTGATTTTGGATGACACCCAAGCACTGCGCCTTTGCCAAGGCCAGCGGCTTAAGCTCAATGTGAAAATGCAGCCTGGCCAGTTGCTGCGCGTGTTTTCCCCGCAGCGGCAGTTTTTGGGTGTGGCGCTGTTTGATGAGCGGCAAACGCTCCACCCACAGCGGTTGATCACCACCAATTAACACAAAAGTGCGGTTTGACCGCACTTTTTGCTTTCTATTCCCCGACTATTTACGCCATTGCGTTGGCGGGTTTAAAAACAAATTCAGCCGAGACGAGTAACAAGTCACGCCCTTACGAATGAGGTTGTTTTTCGGCCGAATGGCGCGCCCGACAATGCGTTCAGCCAGCGGCAGCCAAAAGGCTTGGCGTTGCAAGGCAGCCTCTTCAAGCGGGTAATTTGGGTAGTCATTTTGCTTGAAGATAGCGCACACTTCACCCGTGTTTTGGTGGCCGATGATGGTCAGGCCAATGGCATCAATGGTGATGTTGAAATCGCCCTTTTCCACCTCAAGCGGTGCTTCGGCTTGCGTCCACAGGTTGAGCTCATCGCCTGCATAGGTGAGCAAAATCAAGGTGCGCAATGACCACAATGCGCTGCCTGAGCCGCTGTAGCTGTCGACCAAGCGACGGTCGGCCTTGAACAGCCCTTGTGTGAGCACGCCTTTTTGGATGGCGCCACGTTGAATGAAAAAGCGGTTGAGGGTAGATACAATGCGCTTAACTTGCCCGTCGGCGCGCCCTTGTTGAATCATCGAGCTGACCAACGCGGTGGGCGCGGCAAAGCGGTAGATAATGCTGCGGCCGAAAAAGGTCAAACCTTGTGGCGTGAACAGATATTTGAATTTTTCGCAAAAGGTTTTGGCGCTCTCAACAATAAAAGTGCGGTCGAAACTCGGGTCAATTTGGTCAATCCAAAACAACGCGTAATGAAACCCCCACGAGTTGTAGTAGTCAAAATTGCCTTTCGCGCCATCGCGGAACCAACCCTCCCCGACATAAAACTCTTTGATGCGGGCGTAGCGGTCGTGGTTGACGACATCGTCACCGCTGAGATCGCGGATCACCAATTGGGTGAGTACGATAAACAAATGCCAGTTGTTGTCCACCGTTTTGACATCGCTGATTTTTTTCAACCAGCGGATGATTTGTGCTTTTTCGGCGTCGCTATACTGCGCCCAAACCGCACTTTTACTCAGCCACAGCGCCAAGGCAAAGTCGGCGGTTTCGCAAATCACTTGGCTGTAGTCATGCAGCTCGCCCCAATAGCCTTTGCTTTGTGGGTCGGTGGCGTTGAGAAAGCCCGTTTTTAAAATGGCTTGCACCTGCGGGTAGAGCAGGGAGTTTTGGTTATTTGTATTGTGCAAAAACGCCGCCAGCAGCGGGTAACTGCGCGCTGCGCTTTCAATGGCGTCGCTCTCCACTCCTTGCTCGGCGGGGATGCCTGGGTAGTAGGCTTTGGCGCCGTCATAATGGGCGTGATGCAGGAAGCTTTGGATAAAATAGTCCCGCAGCACAACGCAGCCGGTGGCAAAATCGTAATCTTCGTCTGCGAAGGTGTCTTGCAAAGTGGCATCTAGTGAGGTGAACGGCTTTTTGAATTTCAACAACTTGCCGATATTTTGTTGAAAGGCGCGCCAATAATCGCGCCAGCCTGGGTGCTCGTGCGCGAGAAAGGGGCGCTCGGTGTAGCGAATGTTGTCAGGCATAATCCCTCCTAAAAAAATCACTCCCTATTTTACAATAGAGAGTGATTGTTGTGCGCAAAATTACGCTTTGGGTTGCTCAGGTGTGGCACAAGCGTCGAGTTTCTTTTGCATTTTCTTGGTCGGCCCGGTGATAAATTCCACTGGGCGCCAAGAGTCACCTGTTTTTTCAAGCCAAGGGATCAACTCTTCTTTGATCAGTTTTTGCACCAATTCAGGGTTTTGCTCGGCAATGTTTTTCTCTTGATAGGGGTCGTTGACGTTATCAAAGAGGGTGTATTTGAGCGGTTCACCGTCTTGGCGATCAATTTCCAACGTGTGGGTTGCGGTGCGTACGCCGCGGCGGCCGAAAGATGGCTGGCCGTACGGCACAAACAAATAGAGCTGAGATGTTGGGCTTTCGCCTTTATCGTGCAGCACTTGTTCAGCCAAGCTCACCCCTTCCACACTGCCTGGAATGGCGTCTTTCAGCCCTAAAAGGTCAAGCACAGTTGGGTAAATATCCGGTGCCGACATCAAGCTTTGGTTAACACCTGGTTTGATTTTGCCTGGCAGACGGAACATCATTGGCACGCGCATGGACTCTTCATAAATCACGTTTTTAGTTGGTTTGCCATGAGAGCCAATGCAGCAACCGTGGTCGGAGAAGAACACCACCAAGGTGTTGTCGCTCAAGCCTTGTTTATCCAGCTCGGCTAAAATGCGGCCGAATTGCTCGTCTACGCCGGTGACCATCGCCATGTAGGATTTGAAATTATCTGGGCCGTAGCCTTCAAGGTATTTTTTATCCCAGTCAACATTTGGGCGTGTATTGAGATCTTTTGAGGTTTTATCTTTATACATGTCCAAATATTTTTGCGGCACTTGGTCATAAGGGGAGTGCGGTGGGTTCATAGAAACCACCAGCGCGAACGGTTTGTTCGGGTCGCGGTATTTGTTGCCGTCGTTGCGTAAATAGTTGATCGCCATGTCAGCCTCATGCTCTGGACCCCATTGGTCAACGTATTCTGGGTATTCACGTGGGGTGTCGTTGCCCCAATACATCGGCTTCATGTGCAAGTCATAGGTGCCGTAGGAATACCAAAAATCGAATCCGTGGCGGCGGTCTGGCGGTGTCCATTCATTCCAGTAGCGGCCTTCCATCGGGTTGTTGTAGCTTTTAATGTACGGCTCGTGCGGCACGTCTAGGTGCCATTTGCCGATGTAGCCGAGTGCGTAGCCTTCATCTTTGAGCACATCTGACCAGCAGCGAGCATACGGTGACAGCTCAATGCCGACTTTGCCGCCGTAGTCATGGGTGTTGCCGGTCACGCCGTTGTGCAGCGGGTATTGGCCGGTCATCAGCATGCCACGAAATGGCGAGCACAATGGGTAGTTTGAAGCCATTTGATCCATCACTTTCGCTTGTTTGGCAAAGGCATCCAAGTGCGGTGTAATGGCTGGGTCTTCACCTTTGAAGCCTTGCGCATGGGCGCGCATTTCATCTGGGAAGACCAGCAACAAGTTCAATTTGGGTGCATTGTCCTTTTTGTTGTCGTGGCTGTCGTGGGCAATCGCTTTGCCCGCCAAGGCGGTGGCAACCGAGCTGCCTGCAA
>NZ_JABTBO010000018.1 GCF_014884965.1 Spirabiliibacterium mucosae
GTCCTTTAAGTTCCTGTGTACCTAACATTTTAGAAACTGTTTCGCCTGAGAAGCTTACAATTGCAATACTATTTAAATCATCATATTCATTTGCATTCCATATATCTTCTATAGGGTATTTATCAGGTCTGCATGAGAAGTTTATTTCCTTAATAATTTCTAGTAGTGTTTCTTTGTTTTGTATTTTGCTAGGGACAAGATGTTTAAGTTTTTCATACTTAATGATTTCTTTAAATTCATTATTGGAAATGTATTTTTTATAAAAACACATTTGACTATTATTTTTAGAATAGAATAAAATTGTATCGTGATTTCTAATGTAGTTATTAACAGATGTTTTATATCCTGAAACCCATCCGATCCTCCAAATAATCTCTCGTTGAAAGTTTTCTCGTCCAAAAATTTCATCCATTAAAATTTTAAATAATGGACCTCGTTATAATCTAATTGAACATAAATAACACCATCATCACGCAATAATTCACGCGCGACTTCCAAGCGGTTTTTCATAAAGGTGAGCCAAGTGGAGTGATTGAAATTGTCGTTATAATTGAAACTGTCATTGCCCGTGTTGTAGGGTGGATCAATATAAATCAGTTTCACCTTACCTTTAAATTGGGCGTGGAGTGAGTGCAGAGCAATCAGGTTGTTGCCTTTAATGATGAGATTTTCAGCCAGTGTGCCGTCATCATGGCGTTTTAGAGAATCAATCGTCTGTGCGCCGTCGGCGGTGTAGCGAGTGAAATGGGCGAGTGATTTGCGATCAAAAAGGCGGTCTAGCTCATCAAAGGCGAGAATGCGATTAAAGAAAATTTCTTGACGTTTGCGCGTTTTTTGCGTGTAGGCTGTTGCCGATCCGATCCGATCCGATCCCTGAATTGCGTTCAAAATAGCACTCTTCGCGTTCTTCTGAGCTTTGCCCACCGCTCAACACGCAATCTTTGAACGGAAAGTCTAACACAATATCAGTACTGTCTTTTAAAAAGCGCGTGCCGTCGGTTAGTCCAATGCGGTTTTTAAAGCGAGTGTAGGAGTGGCTTATTTTACGCTGTGACAAGAAAAATTGAAAGTCTTGCTGTTTGAACACCCATGCGTCGCCCACTTGGGTGAAAAAGTGGCGTTTAAGCACTGAGTTATCTAAAAGTGCGGTTAAAATCGCAACGTCGTGTTTGTCGAGCTTGTCGAGCAAAAGGTTGTGCGCAAGTTCAGTCTTGGCTTCATCTGCCCACACCCCATCACAACCGCTAAGTGCGGTCTTGAGTTCTGAAAAAAGTTGAGATTGTTCCATGGTAGCCCTTGTCAATGGTAAAAATGGTTATTTGTGTTGCGTGCAACTGTGGCAAAACGATTTGAATTTTCTATTTTACCCAATAATCACCCGCTTGGGGAAACAATCTTTGTGAGAAAAACCGCACTTTTTTAAAGTGCGGTTTGCTTTTTTGTGAAACTTGATTTTATAAAGTGCGATTTTTTGTGATCTGACTCTAAGATTTGATTTTTGTTTCTTTTCTTTTTATTTCGACTGCTTATTATATGGGCTATGTGAAAGTAAACGTAAGCTTTCAGTGATTCATATTGCAGGAGAATGTTATGTCTAGAAAATTGAGCGTGGCCTATTGCTTAGTGGCCAGTGCGTTGGCCGCCAGTGCGGCGCTGGCCGAGGGGGCTAAATTCCCAACGTATTCCTTTGAACAAAACGACGTGGCAGCGTTTAGCGCCAAGCAGGGCAAGCTGAGCGTGAGCGACGCCCACTACAAAGACGGCAGCCACTCGCTGGTGTGGGATTTTGCCGCGGATGACACGCTGACCTTGACCACCGCGATTGATTTGAGCAATGATGACGACATCCTGCCGCGCACCTTTATGGCGTGGGTGTATAACCCGAAAGCGATTGATGCGCCGCTGACATTCGCCTTTGAACAAGGCGACAAGGCGGTGAAATCGTTTGAGTTCAACCTCAACTTCACCGGCTGGCGCGGAATTGCGGTGCCGTTTCGTGACATGACAGGCGCAGGCGCAGAGCACGCCGATCGCTTGGTGGTGCGCGCACCTAAACAGGCGGGCAAGCTCTTTTTTGACCAATTGATGCTCAACATCCCGGTGGATAACCGCAACCCAATTCCGGATTATCAAGCACGCTTTGTCAACCCGAAAGTCAACACCTCGGTGAACAAAAACTGGAATGCGCTGTTGATGTATGATGATATGCTCAGCAAGCACGTACCGCACTTGAAGTTTGACGGCAAATTCAGCGACCAAGGCAAGACCCATGCGCTGTATGAAAAATTTACTAAATTCATGGGCGTGAGTGACGCCGACGTGAGCGCCGACAAGGTGAAAGAAAACCTCGACGCCTACGCCAAATTTGGCATCAAACGTGATGACAAGGGCAACATTGTGGGCAAGATGATGGACTTCCCGGCCCGTCAAAAATTCATGAAAAACGCCGATGTGTTCGACAAACCAGCGCAGGATTTTTATCTCGATGCAATCCAAATGCGTGATTTGGGCAAAACCTTGCTGCAAAGCGCCAAATTGCTGAAAGCGAAAAACTTAAATACAGCCGACAAGCAACAACTTGAGCAGCAATTTTTGCTCGCCACTCAGTATATTTTCGACCAAGGCTTTGTGCGCGGCAGTGGGTATCAAATCATCACCCACTTAGGCTATCAATCCCGCGAGATGTTTGATGCTTGGTTCCTCGCGCGTGATTTGCTGGCGCAAAACAACCTGCTTGAGCAAGCCCAAGGCGCGATGATGTGGTACAACGGCACAGGGCGCATTTTTGAAAGCGATGACGAGATTGTCTCCGCCAATGTGGACATCCTCAACACCCAATTGCAATGGATGGTGAAAAGCATTTTGCTGATCCCTGATGTGGCGCAACGTGAAGAGCTGCTCACGCAACTGTCAAGCTGGTTGAGCAAAACCATTATGCAATCCAAAGGCGTGGCTGGCGGCTTCAAGCCAGATGGCTCAATTTTCCACCACTCACAGCACTACACCGCTTATGCCAAGGATGCCTTCAGCGGCTTGGCGCCAACCATTTATGTGCTCAGCGGCACCGATTATGCCATCAGCAAAGCGGCGCATAAACGCTTAGACGACGTGCTGTATAAAATGTGGGTTTACACCAAAGACACCAACATCCCAGTGGTGCTCAGCGGCCGCCACCCAACCGGCAAATTCAAAATTGCCGATGCGCCATTTAAATGGATGGCACTGGCAGGCGAAGTGGACAACCCAAGCCAAATCAACAAAACCTTCGCGGGCATTTATGCCGCGCTGAAAGGCGAAAAAGCCTTTGAAGGCGTGCCCGCCATTCAAGAGCCAGAAGGCGCTTGGGCGATGAACTATGCCTCCATGGCGTTGCAACGCCGCCACGGTGAAGACGCCAACAAATCCTGGCTTGCCGTGGCGCGTGGCTTTAGCCGCTATTTGGTGGGCAACGAAAGCTACGAGGCGAACAACCGCTACGGCCGCTATTTGCAATACGGCCAATTGGAGCTGATTCCGTCTGACTTTGCTAAATATGCCTTTAGTTACAACGGCTGGAACTGGAACCGCTTCCCGGGCACCACCACCATTCAATTGCCGTTTCGTCAACTCAAATCGCAACTCAACCAGCTGCCAGCCGCTGGCCTTGAGGAGATGCTGCTGTCAACCGAAACCTACGCAGGCGCCAATGCGCTGGATAACAACAGCATGTATGCCGTCAAACTCCACGGGCACAGCAAATATGACCAAGAGTCGTTTGTGGCAAACAAATCGTATTTTATGTTCGACAACCGCATTGTGGCGCTGGGGTCAAACATTCAAGACGATGACAGCCAAAACCCAACGCAAACCACCTTGTTCCAAGCTTCAGTGGCGCACAATCAGCCAATTTTGGTCAACGGCACCGAGATCAACAAACTCGGTGAATCCATGCAGTTTAACGGCGAGGCGTTGACGCTGGCTGATCCTGCGGGCAACTACTACTATGTGCCAAAAGGCCAAAATGTAGACGTGACCTACGAAGTGCAAAAATCCGTTGACGGACGCAACGACAAAGAAACCGAAGGCAATTTTGCCAGTGCGGTCATCAACCACGGCAAAGCGCCGAAAAACGCCGGCTATGAATATGCCATTGTGGTTGAACCAAAAATGCCACAGCAGCCAGCCTACCAAGTGCTTGCCCGCACCGACAAACTGCACGCCGTGCGGGATGACAAATCCGGCATGGAGGGCTACGCCTTCTTCGACAAAGCCGAGCAAAACCAAGGCGGCGTGGTGTTGAGTGCAGACAACCCAGTGATGGTGCTGACCAAAGCCCACGACAACGCGCTCGATGTGTCTGTCGTGAACCCTGACTTGGCCTTCTACCAAGGTGTGGAAGACGACCAAGTGAAAAACGGCAAACAAGCGGAGGTGAGCATTTATTCCCGCGCGTGGCGTGCGAGCGAATCCCAAGCGCAATCCTCACAAGTGACTTTGAAAGGCCACTGGGCACTGGCGGGCGAATCACACTGTGCGAAAGTGCAAAGTGCGGGTGACAATACCACACTGAGCACCACCACCCGTGATGCCACACCGTGTCAGGTCAACTTAACGGAGCAAAAATAACCCCTAACAGTGGCAGCGTGCTGCCACATTGAAACAACAGGAGCATGTATGAAAAAACATTAACCCTTTCTTTGCTGGCGTGCGCATTGGCCGCCAACGTGTATGCCGCCAACACTGGCGACAGCTACAATGTGGTGTATAACAACCAAGCGCCAACTTTGGATGGCAAACTCGACGACGGTGTGTGGAAAAACGTGAAAGCGATCACTGACTTCTCCAACCCGTGGGTGGAAGACAAAATGCCATCAACCGAGTTCAAAGCCTATCACGATGACAAAAACCTCTATTTTGCCTTTGACGTGGTGGACCCAAACGTGGTGGTTTACGACCAAACCGATCATGAATGGATGGTAGCGCGTGAAGACCGCGTTGAGCTCTTCATGGCGCCAGGTGCGATTGACCAAGCCAACGCCGATGGCAGCTACCCGAAATACATGGCGTTAGAGATGGACTACAAAGGGCGTGCGCTTTCAATGCTGCGTGATTCACAAAAAAATGTGAATGCTGAGTGGAACCCAAGCACCCTTGAGCTGAAAGGCGAACGCACCGACAAAGGCTATGTGCTTGAAGGCCAAATCTCCCTCAAAGAGCTCAATGACTTAGGCTTGATTAAAGACAACACCATCCAAGCCGGTGTTTACCGCGCTGAATTCAGCATTATTGAAGGCAAAGGTAAAGAGCGCGCAGATTGGATCACATGGGTCAACCCACAAACCGAAAAACCGAACTTCCACATCAATTCATCGTTCGGCAAATTTGTGCTTGAACCGAAAAAATAAGCCACACAAAAACAAAACCGCACTATACCGTGCGGTTTTTTTTATATCAAAGTGCGGTCACACCTCAAGCGCTTGGCTGAGATCGGCCAAAATATCATCAATATGCTCAATCCCCACACTCAAGCGCACCATGTCGGCGCCGACGCCTGCCTCACGCAGCTCGTCATCGCTCATTTGGCGGTGAGTGGTGCTGGCTGGGTGGCAGGCGAGGGATTTGGCATCACCAATATTGACAAGGCGCACGATGAGTTTGAGCTTGTCGATAAAGCGCGCGCCAGCCTCACGCCCACCTTTAATGCCAAAGCTCAACAGCCCTGAGGCTTTGCCTTTAAAGTCACGCTGAATTAAGGCATGATAATCGCTCGATTCCAGCGCAGGGTAGTTCACCCACGAGACTTGCGGGTGCTGTTGCAAAAATTGCGCGACTTTCAGCGCGTTTTCACAGTGGCGTTCCATGCGCAGGCTTAGCGTTTCCAGCCCTTGCAGCAGCAAAAAGGCGCTCATTGGGCTCAATGCCGCACCAGAGTTGCGCAGTGCCACCACACGCAGGTAGGCAATGAAGGCGGCGTTTTCAAAATAGTCGCAATAAGTGATGCCGTGATAGGACGGATCCGGCGTGGTGAATTGGCTAAAGCGCGTGTTTTGCCGCCAGTCAAAGGTGCCGCCATCAATAATCGCGCCGCCAATGGTGGTGCCGTGGCCGCCGATGTATTTGGTCAACGAATGTACCACAATGTCTGCGCCCAATTTCAGCGGGTTACACAACGCAGGCGACGGCACGGTGTTGTCGACCACTAATGGCACGCCGCATTGGTGTGCCAGTTTTGACACCTGCGGCAAATCAAGCACGTTAATCGCGGGGTTGCCGATGCTTTCGCAATAGACAAGCTTGGTTTGTTTGTCCGCCAGTGCAGTGATTTCGTCAGGCTGATCAGGGTTGAAAAACCGCACTTCAACACCTTGCTTTTTCAAGGTTTGGGTGAAGTAGGTATAAGTGCCGCCATAGAGCGTGCGGCTGGCGATGATGTTGTCACCACTTTCCACCAGCGCTTCCACGGCGTACATAATCGCCGCCATGCCGCTGGACACTGCCAGTGCCGCAATCCCGCCTTCTAGCTGGGCAATGCGCTCCTCAAGTACCGCGGTGGTCGGGTTCATAATGCGGGTGTAGATGTTGCCGGGGGTTTTGAGGTCAAACAAATCGGCGCCGTGTTGCGTGTTGTCAAAGGCATAACTGGCGGTTTGATAAATTGGCACAGCCACCGCTTTGGTGGTTTGCTCTGGCGTGTAGCCCGCGTGCAGGGCAATGGTTTCAGCTTTCATAAATGCTCCAATTGAGTGAAAAGTGCTCTCAGTGTAGCGCAACTTGGCGCAAGAAAAAACCGCACTTTGCAAAAGTGCGGTTTGTGGTATCAAAGTGCGGTGTTAGCCAAGCACTTTTTTCACCGCTTGGCCAATTTCGGCCAGGCTGCGCACGGTGGTCACGCCTGCGTCTTCAAGGGCGCGGAATTTGTCATCGGCGGTGCCTTTGCCGCCGCTGATGATAGCTCCTGCGTGGCCCATGCGTTTGCCTTTTGGCGCGGTGACGCCGGCAATGTAGGCCACCACAGGCTTGCTGACGTGCTCTTTAATGAACGCGGCGGCTTCTTCTTCAGCGCTGCCGCCGATTTCGCCAATCAGCACAATGGCTTTGGTTTCGTCGTCTTGCTCAAAGAGTTTGAGAATGTCGATAAAGTTCGAGCCTGGGATTGGGTCGCCACCAATGCCGACACAGCTTGATTGCCCCAAGCCGCAATCGGTGGTTTGTTTCACCGCTTCATAGGTCAGTGTGCCGGAGCGCGAGACAATGCCGACTTTGCCTTTTTGGTGAATGCTGCCAGGCATAATGCCGATTTTGCACTCATCAGGGGTGATCACACCTGGGCAGTTCGGGCCAATCATGCGCACGCCCGTTTCGTTCAAGCGCTGTTTCACGGCCAGCATATCCAGCGTTGGGATGCCTTCAGTGATGCAAATCACCAGCTCAATGCCCGCGTCAATCGCCTCCAAAATGGCGTCTTTACAGCCTGGTGCTGGCACATAAATCACGCTGGCGGTCGCGCCTGTTTGCGCCACGGCTTCTTTCACGGTGTTGAACACCGGCAGGCCTAAGTGGGTGGTGCCGCCTTTGCCAGGGGAGACGCCGCCGACCAGCTGCGTGCCGTATTCCAGTGCTTGCTCAGAGTGGAAGGTGCCTTGGCCGCCGGTGAACCCTTGGCAGATCACTTTGGTGTTTTTATCAATTAAAATAGACATTATTTGCCCTCCGCAGCTGAAACAACACGTTGCGCGGCATCGGTGAGGCTGTCTGCCGCAATGATATTAAGCCCACTGTCGGCCAAAATTTGGCGGCCGTTTTCAGCGTTGTTGCCCTCAAGGCGCACCACAACCGGAATGGTCACCCCCACCTCGTTGACGGCCGCGATGATGCCGTTGGCAATCAAATCACAGCGCACAATGCCACCGAAGATGTTGACCAACACGGCTTTAACGTGTTTGTCTGACAAAATGATTTTAAACGCCTCGGCCACGCGCTCTTTGGTGGCGCCACCGCCAACATCCAAAAAGTTGGCCGGCTCCCCGCCGTGGAGTTTGATGATGTCCATGGTGCCCATCGCCAAGCCCGCGCCGTTGACCATACAACCGATGTTGCCGTCAAGCGCAACGTAGTTGAGCTGCCATTTTTCGGCTAACGATTCGCGCTCATCTTCTTGGCTTGGGTCGTTGAACGCGTCCAAATCCGCGTGGCGGTAGGTGGCGTTGCTGTCGGTGATGATTTTGGCATCCAAGCACAGCAGGTCACCACTGTCTAAAATCACCAGCGGGTTGATTTCAATCAGGGCGAGATCTTTTTCAACAAACAATTTGCCCAGTTGCACAATCAAGTGGGTGAACTGCTTGAGTTGTTCTTTGTTCAGCCCCAAAGCAAAGCCTAATTGGCGCGCTTGGAAGGGCTGCACGCCATAAAGCGGGCTGAAGCTGACTTTGTGCAGCAGCTCTGGCGTTTTGGCGGCCACTTCTTCAATGTCCATGCCGCCCTCGGTGGAGGCCATGAAGGTGATCGCCTGTTGGCTGCGGTCAAGCACCGCACTGAGGTATAACTCTTTGGCGATTGCCGAGCAGCGCTCAAGATAAATGGTGTTGACCGGCTGGCCGTGTTTGTCGGTTTGAAAGGTGACTAAATTTTTGCCAAACCACTGCTCGGCAAAGGCACGAATATCGTCTTTGCTTTCAACCAATTTCACCCCGCCAGCTTTGCCGCGGCCACCGGCGTGCACTTGGCATTTGATCACCAGCCGCGGGTCACCGAGTTTGTCGGCGGCCTCAAAGAGTTCGTCCACCGTTTTGCAGGCGTAGCCGTCTGGCACGGGGATGTCATATTGCGAAAAAAGCTGTTTGCTTTGATATTCGTGTAGATTCATAGTGTATCCTTTCGTCGTTTTAGGGCAAAAGTGAACGTAGGCATAAGCACCTTATGCCTACAAGAAGTTAGATTTCAAGTAAGATGCGAGTTGGGTCTTCCAACAGCTCTTTGATGGTGACCAAAAAGCCGACCGACTCACGCCCGTCGATCAAACGGTGATCGTAAGACAAGGCCAAATACATCATTGGGCGAATCACCACCTCACCATTGACGGCAACTGGGCGCTCTTTGATCGCGTGCATGCCCAAAATCGCACTTTGTGGTGGGTTGATGATTGGGGTTGACATCAATGAGCCAAACACGCCACCGTTGGTAATGGTGAAGTTGCCGCCAGTGAGCTCGTCTACAGTCAATTTGCCATCACGGCCTTTAATTGCCAGCTCTTTGATCTTTTTCTCGATCTCCGCCATGGAGAGTTTGTCGCAGTCTTTCAGCACAGGGGTCACCAGCCCGCGCGGGGTAGACACGGCAATCGAGATGTCAAAGTAGTTGTGATAAACCACGTCATCGCCGTCAATCGAGGCGTTGACTTCAGGGTAGCGTTTAAGCGCTTCAACCACCGCTTTAATGTAAAACGACATAAAGCCAAGGCGGATGTCGTTGCGTTTTTCAAACTGCTCGCCGTAGGTTTTGCGCAGCTGCATAATCGGTGACATATCCACCTCGTTGAAGGTGGTGAGCATCGCGGTGGAGTTTTTCGCCTCCAGCAAGCGCTCTGCCACACGTTTGCGCAGGCGTGTCATTGGCACGCGTTTTTCGCTGCGGTTAGCCATCGCAACAGAACTATCGGTGCCGTCACTATGAACCGCACTTTGGCTTTTTTCAACATAGGCTTGCACGTCTTCACGGGTGATGCGGCCGCCCACGCCAGAGCCTTTGATTTGGCTGGCGTCAAGGTTGTGTTCAGCCAACAAGCGGCGAACAGACGGGCTGATGCTGTCGTTGCTGGCGTCTTCTTCAATCGCGCCGCCGTGGCGTTGCGCTGGGGTGGCCTCACTGCTTTCCACTTTGGCGTTGGTTTGGGTGCCGGCGGCCGATTGTGGGCTGAGTTTGCCCAGCACTTGGCTGCTGGTGACGGTTGCGCCTTCATCTTCGGCAATGCTTTCAATTACGCCATCAGCGGTGGCAGGCACTTCCAGCACCACTTTGTCGGTTTCAATTTCAACGATGATCTCATCGCGCGAGACGCTGTCGCCCACTTTTTTGTGCCAGGTGGCAACGGTGGCATCAGCAACGGATTCAGGTAATACAGGGGTTAAAATCTCAATAGTGCTCATTGTTTAATCCTTAATAACAGTCATTCGGTTACACATTCAACGCTTGCTCAACTAATGCTTTTTGTTGCGCATTATGCAGTGATGCAAAGCCTGTTGCAGGAGAAGCTGATGCCGCTCGCCCTACATAATTTAAACTTGCGCCATCAGGCAGTGATGTGCGGAAGTTGTGCTGGCTACAATACCAAGCCCCTTGGTTAAGCGGCTCTTCTTGACACCAGATAAAATCTTTCACGTGTTGGTATTGCGCCAACACCGCTTGCACCTCTTGGGTTGGGTAAGGGTAGAGCTGCTCAATACGGATGATGGCCACGTTGTCTTGGCCTTTTTCGCGGCGTTTTTCCAACAAGTCGTAATACACTTTGCCCGCGCACAGCACCACGCGTTTCACCGCGGTTGGATCGAGCGCGTCCACCTCTGGCAACACCGGCTGGAAGGTGCCGTTGAGCAACTCATCCATCTCAGAGATAGCCAGCGGGTGGCGCAGCAGTGATTTTGGTGTCAGCGCAATCAGTGGCCGGCGCATTGGGCGCAGCATTTGCCGGCGCAGCATGTGATAAACCTGCGCAGGGGTTGACGGCACGCACACTTGAATATTTTGCTCAGCGCACAGCTGCAAATAACGCTCTAAACGGGCAGAGGAGTGCTCAGGGCCTTGGCCTTCATAGCCGTGTGGTAACAGCATGGTCAAGCCGCACATCCGGCCCCATTTTTGCTCGCCTGAGCTGATGAACTGGTCAATCACCACTTGTGCCACGTTGGCAAAATCACCAAATTGCGCCTCCCAAATCACCAGAGTTTTCGGATCCGAGGTGGCGTAGCCGTATTCATAAGCCAGCACCGCCTCTTCTGACAGCACGGAATCCCACACCTCAAAGCGGCCTTGTTGTTGGTGCAAGTGCTGCAACGGGATGTAATAGGTGCCATCTTCTTGATTGTGCATCACCGCGTGGCGGTGGAAGAAGGTGCCACGGCCTGAGTCTTCACCCGAGAGGCGAATGGCGTTGCCATCGTCAAGCAAGGTGGCGTAGGCCATGATCTCTGCCATGCCCCAGTCGAGCGGTTTTTCGCCCGCGGCCATCAGCTCGCGGTCTTGATAGATTTTTTTCACGCGGTTGTGCAATTTGTGCTCTTGCGGATACATGCACACTTTTTTCGCCAGCTGCATAAAGCGCTCTTTGTCGAACGTGCTATCAAAGGCCGCCGTCCAATCGTGGTTGAGATACGGCAGCCAGGTGAGTGAAGTGCGGTCAATCTCGCGCCACTCTTTCACCACGCGCTCACCGTTATCCAGCGCGTCGCGGTATTCATTGACCATCTCAAAAGTTTGATCGTCGCTAACCACGTTTTCAGCCACTAGGCGGTCGGCATAGACTTTGCGCGGGGTTGGGTGTTTTTTGATGGCTTTATACATCATCGGCTGCGTGGCAGACGGCTCATCAGCCTCATTGTGGCCATGGCGGCGATAAGAGACCAAATCAATGAAGATATCGCGTTTAAATTTGGCGCGGAACTCCACCGCCATGCGCGCGGCATATACCACCGCTTCAGGGTCGTCGCCGTTGACGTGAATCACCGGCGCATCCACCATTTTGGCAATATCCGTGCAGTATTCGGTTGAGCGGGTGTCGCCACGATAAGAGGTGGTGAAACCAATGCGGTTGTTGATCACAACGCGAATGGTGCCGCCAATGGTGTAGCCACGGGTGGCAGACATATTCAAGGTTTCTTGCACAATGCCTTGGCCGGTCACGGCGGAGTCACCATGCACAGTGATGCCGAGCACTTTGTCGTGAGTTTCATCATTGAGCCGTGTTTGGCGTGAGCGCACCGAGCCAATGACAACAGGGCTGACAATTTCCAAGTGCGATGGGTTGAACGCCAGCGACAAATGCACGTCGCCTGATTCGGTGTGGAAGTTAGACGAAAACCCTTGGTGGTATTTCACATCCCCTGTGCGCTCTTCATTGCTGTGCTTGCCGGCAAACTCATCAAAGAGCTCAACAGGCTTTTTGCCCAGCACGTTAACCAGCATATTCAGCCGCCCGCGGTGGGCCATGCCCATCACAATATCTTGCGCGCCAAATTTGCCCGCATGGCGGATGATCTCTTTCATCAATGGGATGAACGCATCACTGCCCTCAAGCGAAAAGCGCTTAGCACCTGGGAATTTTGCGCCTAAATAGCGCTCAAGCCCTTCGGCGGCGGTCAGCTCTTGCAAGTAGGTGATCTTCTCTTCTTGACTAAAGTGCGGTTTGGCGATGCGTGCTTCCATCTTCTTTTGCAGCCAGTCGCGCATTTCCACATTGTGCACGTGCATAAACTCCAGCCCGATGGTGCCGCAGTAGGTGGCGTGGAGTTTTTCAGACAGCTCACGCAAGGTGATGTTTTCTTGGTCGTAAACATAACGCCCGATGTTAAACTCTTCATCGAGGTTTTTGTCTTCAAGGCCATAGAATTGATAATCGAGGTTTGGCACCGACAACCGCTGCCACATTTTCAGCGGGTCAAGGTCGGCGCGCAGGTGCCCACGGTAGCGGTAGGCATTGATGTATTGCAAAATGCGCACCAAACGCTGGCTGGCGCTTGGGTCAATGATGGTGAGGGTGCCTTTGTTGTTAGTGTTCTCGCGCGCAAGCTCGCGAAAATAATCCCGCACGGGGCTGTGTGCTTGCTCTGGCAGCTGTGGCGCTGGCCATTGGTCAAAAATCTCGCGCCAGCTGCTGTCAATACTTTTGGGGTCGTTTAGGTAATCTTCATAGAGTTGCTCAATGTAACTTTGATTGGCACCACCTAAGGCGCTGGTGTCAATCCAGTCTTGCATGGCATGATTTTGTTGCATAAATTTAGACCTTTTTCTATCCACGATTCGGGGTTAGTGTACCGCTAATTATCTTCTAACACACGGCTGTGTGTTAAAAATATAACGCAAGTTGTCATCAATGGTGAAATTATACCTAAAAATTTTTTTTATAATGTGACGAGCCTAGAATTTTTTACAAAAAAGTAACAAATTAATCATTTCAGGCTTTAATTTTTGATGATAAAGGGCTAAATTGTTAGCAGGTTAATAAAAAAGCCCCCTTATTTGTTGGGCAAAAGTGCGGTTTTTGCTGCACCTTGTGGTTAACAGGACAATAACAAAGGAGTAAGTATGTCAGAACTGAAAGCAACGCTGTCTATTAGTGATGGTCGTCAATTTGAGCTTAACGTGGAACAAGGCTCACTGGGTTATGATGCCGTTGACGTGCAGCCATTGGTGAAAAATCAACTGTTCACCTTTGACCCTGGGTTTATGTCCACCGCGTCGTGCAAATCGCAAATCACCTACATCGACGGCGAGCAGGGCATGTTGCTCCATCGTGGCTACCCAATTGAGGAGCTGGCCGAGCACGCTGACTACCTTGAAGTGTCCTATTTGTTGCTGTTCGGCGAGCGCCCAACCAAGGAGCAATACATCGCCTTTAGCAACCGCGTGAAAAAACATGAACTGGTGCACGAGCAAATCTCGCGCTTCTTCCACGGCTTCCGTCGAGATTCTCACCCGATGGCGATCATGTGTGGGGTCAGCGGCGCGCTGGCGGCGTTCTACCATGACTCCACCGATGTGGCTAATCCGTATCACCGTGAGCTGACGGCGTATCGCCTGCTGGCGAAAATGCCAACGCTGGCGGCGATGTGTTATAAATATTCCATCGGCCAGCCGTTTATGTACCCACAACGTCATTTGTCCTTCTCGGGCAACTTCTTGTATATGATGTTTGCCACCCCATGCGAGCCGTATGTGGTCAACCCTGTGTTGGAAAAGGCGATGGATCGCATCTTTATTCTCCATGCCGACCACGAGCAAAACGCCTCCACCTCCACCGTGCGCACCGCTGCGTCATCAGGCGCGAACCCATTTGCCTGTATTGCTGCGGGCATCGCGTCACTGTGGGGGCCAGCACACGGCGGCGCGAACGAGGCGTGCATTAACATGCTTGAAGAGATCGGCACCGTTGATCGCATCCCGGAATACATCGCCAAAGCGAAAGACAAAAACGACCCATTCCGTTTGATGGGCTTTGGCCACCGCGTGTACAAAAACTACGATCCACGCGCCAAAGTGATGCGCAAAACCTGTCACGAAGTGCTCAAAGAGCTCAACGTGCAAAACCCACTGCTCGACGTGGCGATGGAGCTTGAGCGCATTGCATTGAGCGATCCGTATTTTAAAGATCACAAACTCTACCCGAACGTGGACTTCTACTCCGGCATCATTCTCAAAGCGATCGGCATCCCAGTGTCGATGTTCACCGTGATGTTTGCGCTTGCGCGTACCGTCGGCTGGATTGCGCACTGGAAGGAAATGTACAACGACGGCGCGATCCGCATCGTGCGCCCACGCCAAGTCTATGTGGGGCATGAAAAACGCGAGTTCACCCCGTTGGATAAATCCTAATCTAACCGCACTTTGATAAAAACCGCACGTTAAAGTGCGGTTTTTTTAGCTGATGTGAATGCGATTGTTGTGCTCAAACACCTCGGCGCGGTAGTCGTAAAGCGCGTGGATCGTCTGCGCCGTCATCAACGCTTTGGTTTCACCCAAGCCGACCAACTCACCACGGCGCAGTAGCAAGAGTTTGTCGCAATAACGGCTAACGAGGTTGAGATCATGCAGCACGATCAACACTACGTGGGTTTTCGCCAACGCTTGCGTGAGGGTGAGGAAGTGGTGCTGATGTTTGAGATCCAGCGCGCTGGTGGGCTCATCCAGCAGCACTAATTTCGGCGTGTGGCTCCCTTGAATTTGCGCCCACACCCGTGCGGCGTGCACCCGTTGTTTTTCCCCACCGGAGAGGTGCAGGTAGTTTTGCTGCTTAAGTGCGGTTATCTCAAATTGCGCCAAGGCATGGTCTACCACCGCACTTTTGTTTTTCACCCTGGGGTGCATCATCACGCCCATTTCGACAATCTCTTGCACGCTCAACGCAAACGCCATCTGGCTATGTTGCGGCATAAACGCCATGTGCTGCGCGCGTTGCGCTTCATTCATTTTGCTCAACGCCATCTCACGCCAGGTGATTTCCCCTTTATGAGCGATGTTTTGCCCAATGGTTTTCAGCAGCGTTGATTTGCCCGCGCCATTGGCGCCAATAATGCCCACACAGCAGGGGGCGTCGAGTGTGACACTCAGTGGCGAGAGCAACATTTTGCCGCTTACTTCAGCTGACACCTGATTGAGCTTAAGCATTAGACTTTTCCTTTTAACTTGAGCAACAACGCGATGAAAAACGGCGCACCTAAAAGTGCGGTGATGATGCCAATCGGCACTTCTGCCGGTGGCGCAATGGCGCGCGCGAGAATGTCGGCAAACAATAACAACACCGCACCCATCAAGCTGCTGGCCGGGATCAGCACTTTGTGATTGGCGCCAAGCAGGCCGCGACAAATGTGCGGCACCACCAGCCCAACAAAGCCGATGATCCCCGCCACCGCCACCGCCATGCCAATGGCCAGCGCGGTGAAAAAGATGCACTGGCGCTTAACGCGCTCAATATTCACGCCCAAATGCTGCGCCTCAATATCTCCCAGCAACAGCGCATTGAGCGCATGCGCCAGGCGGCGAAAGCGCAGCAACACAATGGCGAGCACCAGCCATGTCAGCAACACGTGCCAATAATTGCTTTGCGCCAGTGAGCCTAGCTGCCAGGTGGTGAGATCGCGCAGTGCGCGGTCGTCGGCGATGTACTGCAACAAGCCGAGCAGCGCAAAGGCAATCGAGCCAATGGCAATTCCGCCGAGCAGCATCAGCGTCATTTGCGAGCCGTATTGCGTTTGGCCTAAGCGATACACAAACAAGGTGATCAGCAAACTGCCCACAAAGGCAAACACCGAGGTGATGCCAAGCTGCACGCCAAAAAGGGAGGCCGGCAGCAGCACAATGGCAATGCCAGCCCCGAGTGCAGCGCCCGCGCTCACGCCGATGATGCCAGGGTCAGCCAAAGGGTTGCGAAAAAGCCCTTGCAGCACCGCACCCGAGCAGCCCAAAATCGCCCCAATAGCCAGTGCGTTGAGCGTGCGCGGCAGGCGCAATTGCTGCAAAATAAACACCGTGGCCTCATCACCTTGGCCCAAAAGTGCGCTCGCCAGTTGAGCAACATCGAGCTTCACCGCGCCCGTGCTTAATGACAGCAGGCTCAAGGCCAGCAGCAGCGCGGTGGTCATCAACCCAAAGGCGAGTGGGGAGAGCAGCTTCATCATCGGCAAGCAGGGTTTTGCGCAATCGCTCGTTGCAGCCGCACGCTTTCTGCCAGTGAGCTTAAGTTAAAGCCACCGAGCAGCGCTTGGCCGTTGACGGTGAAAATGCATTGATTTTGCGTTGCTTTCAATTGGCTCAAAAACGGGTATTTCGTCAAAATGCCGTTGAGATCCTGCGCTAGGCTGCGCTCTGAAATCAGCACCACTTTCGGCTGCTCGGCAATCAAGGTTTCAATGCCGTAGGGGTAATAATTCGTCTTGCCTTTGGCGATGTTGCTCAGCCCAATGAGCTCAAACATGCCATTGGCCGTGGTGGCATCGCCGCCGGCAAACAGCGCGCCCTTTTCGCCTAAAAAGAGGAACACCGCGCGTTGCCCGCCTTGCTTGCCGCGGGCTAATTGCGCTTGTTGCTGCGCCACTTGGTCTAGCAAAACCGCACTTTGTGATTTTTTATCAAGCTGCTCGCCCAAGGTGCGAATGTGCGCGCTGAGGTCTGACACATTGTGCTGCGCGCCATCGAGCACCACCACCGCAATGCCCGCTTGCTTGAGTTGCGACAGCACCACCTCAGGCCCCATCTCCTCACTGCCAATCACCACTGTCGGTTTCAGCGCGATAATCCCCTCCGCGGCAAGCTTGCGCTGATAGCCCAGCACCGGCAAATTGCGCGCCTTGGCAAAGGCCTTGCTGGTGGAATCCACCGCCACAATCTCCTCGCCAGCGCCAAGCGCATCAATCAACTGCGTTACCCCAAAGCCCACCGACACCACTCGCTGTGCTTCGTGCGCCACTGCGCCAGCGGAAACCGCCAACATCAAAAGTACGGTTAGTAAATTTTTCATGGTTGCTCCTTAAAGTGCGGTCAAACCGCACTTTGCTTATTTATCACGGCTCGCGCCAAAGGCGATGCGTTCTTCACCGCCACCAATTTGGCCGACAATTTCGTCTGCATTAGGGCCTGCGAATGTGCCGCCGTAGTTTTGGCTCGCGACTTCTTTATCACCATCCATCCACGCGACATTGTCACTAGCGCCTTTGCCAAAACTCATGGTGCCGTTTTCGCTCACTTCAATTTTGGTTGGTTTTAAGATCAAATCTTGCTTGGTGAGATCAATGCCTTTTTGCGTTGGCATATCATCGTCATCTGTGTAGCGCCAGTTGTATTTGGTGAACCCATCTTGACGCGCGGTCACTTTGCCATCGATCATTTTGGTGTCAAAATTCACATTCAAATTGACATCCCCCATATAACCTTGCGTTGGTGTTTTACCATCGGGGCCATCAACATAGCCCAGGGTGTGGCCTGAATAGGTAGCCGTGCCTTTTTGCTGTGCAAATTGCGCTTCGGTGGTTGGGTTGGCCACAAAGAGCGCAACATTTTCAGGGGTAATATGCTCACCATATTCGATTCTTGTCATCTCAGGCACAAATGTGGCATAGCTGGAGTAAGATTGATTCACAAATTGGAATTTACCCAGCAGTGTACCGTCATCTGCTTTGACTTCCAGGTATTGTGCCTTTTGTGGATCAATTTCCCCTTTTTGCAAAAAATCACTTTCTTTGAGTGCATCAGCCAATAATACGTTTTTCTTGTTTTAGGATTCATGAATTCTCTTGAATCACCTGCGTTGTAGTAGAATGCTGTTCCATCCTTAATAAGTGGATTAAACGCATCATATGCAGCAACAATATCCTTGGTTGTTTTAGGGATGCTAACACTGCGATTCTCCAAGCCATTTACCACCTCAGGCTTAGCAGGTTCAGCTGGCTCGGCAGGTTTCTCAGGTTCAGCAGGCTTCGCTGGCTCGGCAGGTTCGGCAGGTTCGGCAGGTTTTACAGGTTCAGCAGGCTTCGCGGGCTCAGCCGGTTTTGTTGGCTCAGCAGGCTTTGCGGGCTCAGCAGGTTTTGCGGGATCAGCAGGCTTTGCGGGCTCCGCAGGTTTAGCCGGCTCTGCAGGTTTAGCCGGTGTGGTGGCGTGCGGGTTGTTTGCCGCACTTTTGTCTAAACTGTAATCGGTCGAGCTAGATGAGCACGCGCTTAGTGCCAGCACAAGGCTGGCGGCAAGGGTGAGTTTGGTCATAGTCATAGTGTCTCCTTAGGTTAAAAGCGGACTTCAGCGCCGAGATAAAAGGTTCTGCCACGGGCTGAGTTGGTGAATGAGAATACATCGTTTTGGTTGCTGTCCACGCTGTATTGCGATGCGGTGGAGTTGAGGCTGTTGAGCGCTTCAACGTAGTTTTTGTTCATCACATTTTGCACTGAGGCTTTAAGCAAAATGTATTTGTTGAACTGATAATTGGCGTAGGCATCCACAATGATCGGCACTTTTGGCATGTCTTGCACCAAGGTGTCGTTGCCCTCGGCATAGGCCACTGTCAAGCCATTTGGCTTGGTGCGTTGGTTTTTGCCGGTGTATTTAAAAATGGTGCCCAAGGTCAAAGTGCGGTCAAGCAGTCGCCCGCCCAGTTCAAGGGAGCCGTAGCTCGCCGGCAGTGTGGTCACACCCACGGTGCCAAAGCCTGTGCCCACGGTGGAGGTGACATCCAGCGGTTCGTTGGATTTGATATAACTTAAATCCAAGCGTGCAAAGGCAAAGCCTGCGTCATAGTTCATATCCAGCTCAATGCCACGGCGTTTGATAGTATTGATGGAATTGGTATAAACCTGAAAATGGTTAAGCGCGCGTGGGTCACTAATTGGCACCGATTGCCCATCTTTGGAATAATAAAAACTTTGTTGTAGATGTAATCACGCACGCTGCTGTAAAACGCGGTAAATTTGAGGCCAAAGAAATCATCGTTGACCCACAGATTGTCTTTGTGAATATTAAAGCCCAATTGGAATGTGTTACCTTTTTCTGGCTTCAAGAACGGGTTCATTGAGCCACCACTTTGGTGGTTAAAAAAGATCTCGTTTAAATTGGGCGCGCGGGAGGTGTAGGCATAGCTCACATAGGGTGTCAGCCAGCTATTGGCTTTCCAAGAGAGCATCATACTCGGTTTTAAAATGCTTTGGGTCAGCTTCATGTGTGCTGCGCCTTGTGGGAAGCAAGGGCTTTCCTCACAGGCGGGCTTATAGCCTTTGGTGACAGACTGGCTGTAAGCAAGGTTGGTGTCTAAGATAAAGCGCGACCATTCGGATTCCAATGCGGCATAGGCGCTGCGCATTTTCTGCTCGCCTGTTGGCGCAAAGGGGGTGTAGTTGTAGTTATCTTGATTGACCGCAACCGCACTTTTGCTGTATTTGTTGCTGAGGTAATTCAGCCCCACGGTCAAGGTATTTTGCGCGCCCAGCGCATCAAAGGCCATTTTATTGCTTAGATCAAGATAATCTGAGGTGTTTTTGGTTTTGGCATCTGCAATTTGCCAAATATTGGCATCATTATTGAAAATTTGCTGGTTAGTGCTTTTTGCTGCCAGCAACTGCACCTCCACCCAAGGGGAAACAGGGGTGTAGTGATAATCAACAATGTAGCTGTTGTGCTCGGTTTCACGCCCGCCCACATTGTTGCGGTAGCCATTGTGGCTGAGCTTGATGAAATGATCATTGTTTGCCTTCAATTCCACTTTCGCCAGCCACGAGCGCGGGCGTTGGTCAAGGCGTTTCACGTAGTCATTGCTGCTGGAAAAGGTGCCTGCACCCGTTTTGTAATTGGCTTTGCTGGAATTGCCTGAATAAGCAGCAAAGGCGCCGAGATGGCCGTTATTCTCCAGCAATGTTTTGCCACCCAGCGCTAACATGCCACCACGGCCCACGCCGTTGTTGCCGGTGTTGAATTTGGCCAAGCCACCCACGCGGTTGCTAGCAAACACCACATCGTCCACATCAAGAGTGCGGAAGTTGGCGCTGCCGTTAAGAGCATTAATATTGTGCGCGCCGTCTTTGCTAAAGCCACGTTCAACCGTGGCGCCGACGATAAAATTTGGGTCGATCATCACGCCATATTGGCTGCTTGGCCCGTAGCCCTCGCCGTCATCGCCAGCGTGGTAGCGGCTGCCAGAGTTGGATGAGGTGCCGTAAAAGGTTTGTGGCACGCCATCGACCATGGTGTTCACGCGCCCAAACCCGGTCAGCCCGCGGATATTAACACTTACCGTGCCTTGGGTTGGGTTGATATTGGTATAAGTCCCCGGCAGGGAGCGAATAGTGCTGTCAAGGGATTGCAGGGTTTTGTCGGTGGCGCCAAGGGTGCTCACCGCACCTGATTGGGTGTAGCGCTGCTGCTCGGCGGTTTTCTTCTCGCCGAGCACTTCAATGGTATCAAGTGCGGTCACGCTTTCAGCCCACAGTGCATTGGCGTAGAGCGCAAGGCAGGTGACAATCACTGCGCTGGCAATGTTATTCAATCGCATAAATTCTCCTTCAAGTTATTGGGGTGCGTTTTGTTCTTGTTTTAAAAAAAAGAGATAACTGGCAATATTACGCTGCAGCCGGCCATAGCGCCCATGCCCTTGGCTGTGGCCGCCTTCGCGCTCGATATGGAGCAAAATCGGCATTTCGCTGGTGGTGTTTTCACGCAATTTGGTGACAAAATTAACGCTCTCTTTAAGCGGCACGCGGCTGTCTTGCTCACCGCTTATCACGAGCAGTGCAGGGTAGGGCTGCGTGCTGATGTTTTGCATGGGCGAATAGCTTTTGATGTAGGCCATATCGGCCGGGTTATTGGCATCTCCCCACTCTTCGCTTTCTTGCGCGCCAAGGCCATCGGGCGATTGCAAGGCGTTGAGCACATCCACAAACGGCACTTGCAACACCACCGCCTTAAACAGCGTAGGCGCTTGGTTCATGGCACCTGCGATGGCCAAGGCACCCGCACTTTCACCCAAGGCATAAAGATGCGTGGTGTGAAAGCGCTCAGCCAGTGCGCGCGCGGCATCAACGGTGTCGTTAAGCGTATTTAGCTTATGCTTTTTGCGCCCTTGCGCGTGCCAGTCAATGCCCAGCTCGCCACCGCCGCGCACATGGGCGATGGCATACACAAACCCGCGGTCAAGCAAGCTTTGGTACCCTGTGCCAAAAGTCGGCTCAAAACTAAAGCCATAGGCACCATAGGCTGTGAGCAACACCGGCGTATTTTTAGCCTTAAGTTGGGATTGTTTATAAATCAGCGACACAGGCACCTTGGTGCCATCGCGCGCGGTGATAAACGTGTATTCACTGTGATAATCGCCCTCAAGTGCGGTGGGCTTGTCAAGCCACTGCGCGGTGTTGAGGTCAAAGCGCAGGTGCGTTTTCGGTGTGAGCATGGCGGTGTAGTTGAAATCCAAAATGCCCTGCGCCATCTGCTCACCGCGTTGCAGCCAAGCGAGATAATTGCCATCAAAAAACGGGATTTGCCCAACTGATTGTGGTGCGTTTTTAGCCCAATAGCGGTACTGGCTCACGCCGTTTGACCGCACTTTCACCACCATCCAGCGCGGCAAAATAGTGAAACTCTCCAGCAGCTCATCGCCGTGGGTTTCGTAACGCAGCTGCCAAGGCGCGTTGAGATCGCGTGTATAAAATAATGCAAAGTGCGGTTTGTGCGCGTTGGCACGGATATAAAAGCCATCATCGGTGTGGTCAAGGTAATACTCAACACCCTGTTCACGCGCTTTAAATACGCGCAATTGGGGCACGGCTGCCGTGAGGTCAAGCACACGGGTTTCGGATTGATCTTGGCCCGCAATGTCGAGTAGCAAATAGCGCTTGGATTGCGCGCGCGACAAACTTAATAAAAGCGCGGGTCGGGCTCTTGATAAATCAGGCGATCGCGCGCTTGCACCGTGCCGATCGTGTGTTGATATAACCCCAAAGTGCGGTGCGTTTGAGGGTCAACGCGCAAATAATAGAGCTGCTGGCCATTGGCCGCCCACACCATGTCGCCGGTGGTGTTTTCAAGCTCAGGGGTGAAGGCATCGGCGCCCATCGCGGCGATTGAGATGCGGTAAAGCTCGCGCCCCGTGGTGTCTTCAGCAATCGCAACCATTTTGTTATCCGCGCTGATGGCAGGCGGCAACAGCTGGTAATAGCTCTGCTGGGCCGCGCGGACATCACCGTTAACGATAGTTTGCCACTTGTCTGTGCCGAGCGGTGCGCGCTCAAAGTGCGGGTAGCGCTGGCTGAGGCTTTTGCGGTAGCGATAATCGCCGTCAACCCAGGTTTGCACCGCACTTTGGTGGTGAATACGCGCGCGCATTTCTGTTTCTAGCGTGTTTTTCAACGCGGCCTCATCGGCAAAATAGTGCGCCGTTTGTGCGTTTTCTTGCGTGATGATTGAAGCCATTTCATCACCATAGGCATAAACGCTGAACAACAAGGAGAGCAGAGCAAGGCAGGCTTTCATCGAATCTCCCAGATATAATCGGCTTCACCCGCGCGCACACGCTGGCGATCATCGGTCATGATCACCGTGGCATAGCGGTGTTTTTGGTAGTCATCAAGGTGCACGGGCACGCCGAAAAAGCGGCTGGTGTGAAAGCGCCCGGCAATCAGCAAGCCCCGTTGGTGATTGGGTGTGGCCTCCACCAAGGTTTGCGCCATGCGGCGGTCTCTAAATTGCTGCACACTCACCAAATTTGCTAAGGTGGCATCATCCAGCTTGCCGTGGCTTTGGGTGATAATCCTAGCAATCTGCGCTTTAACCTCGGCGGTGGTGGAGCGTGTACCGTTGAGCGGATAGGCGCCTTGCATGACGGTGTTGATCTCCTCACGGGTGAGGTTGCCACCTAAAAGTGCGGTTGGTGAGCGCGCAATGTCTGTCACCAGCGCGTGGTATTGTGCCCAATCCCATTTTTCATCCCACCCCAGCAGGCAGGCGATGCACTCGCTATCCGTAATGCGATCAGCGCGAATATGGTGCTGGGCGTGGGTAAGTTGTGCATTTTGCGCACTCGGTAACATCTCCAGCACCACGATGGCTAACCCGTTAGGTTGTGCGCTCAAGGCATTGAACAGCTGCACTTCAGCCTGGTGGTGTAGTGCGTTGTCGTGCACTTCACCGAGCAAGATATAATCGACCTGCGCCAAATCGGCCAGCATGGCATCAAAGGTGATTGGCTGATGATCGCGGTTATACAATTGGCTACTTTGCGGCGTTTGTTGCGCACAGCTTGCGATCAAAACCGTGATCAAAACCCAGAACGTGGAGGAAATCCATTTCATAACATTAACAATTGAGAAAAAGAATGATAATAATTATTATTTGATCCCGATAGCGAAGTCAAGTTTTTTAATCACTGCGATTGTTGTCATCAATCAAAACTAAGGCCTTAAATTTTATACGGTTTTTACGGAGCAATTTTTGTTTGCTTTTGTTTGGATTATTTATTTATAATGAGAATCGTTTTTATTCAAGTATAATTTGAGGTTTTGATGAGTGATTTGAAGGCGGCGGTGGCGCAGTTGTTGGCGCAAACGCCGGAGATGAATACGTTGGATTTGGCCGCTCAGCTTGAGGTGGGCGAGGGCAGTGTGATTTTGGCGTTGTCTGAAAAATGGGTCACCGTGCTTGGCGGCGAGCAGTGCGAGGCGTTGCTCACGGCGCTGACCCAATGGGGCGATTTGGTTACGATCATTGAAAAAGAAGGCTCGATTTTTGAAGTCAAGCAGCCCTTCCCGCAGGGGCGCAATGGCTACGGTTATTACAATTTGAATATGCATGGCGGCACGCCAACGGGCTCGCTTTATGGCCATTTAAAACTCAGCCAGGTAGACAAAATCGCGCTGGTGAGCAAGCCGTTTCGCGGTAAAGAGAGCTACGCCTTTGCGTTTATCACAAAGTGCGGTCAGGTGATGTTCAAAATTTATCTTGGCCGCGACGACAAGCGCGAGCTGATTGCCTCACAAGTGAGCAAGTTTAAACAATTATTAGCCACAAAACCATTAACTAAGGATTATCCATGGAAGATCGTCAAACGCGTTTGCAAAATAAAATTGGGCCTGAAATTCAAGAGCTGAAGGACCATTGCCGCACCATTATGCTCGCCACAGTCGATGAGCACGGCCAGCCGAATGTGAGCTATGCGCCTTTTGTGCTCAATGATCGTGGCTATTATGTGTTTATTTCAGACATTGCGCGCCATGCCCGCAACCTTAAGCAAAACCCGCGGGTGTCGTTGATGTTGATTGAAGATGAAGAAAAATCCCGCCAAATTTTTGCTCGCCGACGCCTGTCGTTTGACGCCGCCGTCGAGGTGGTGGCGTTTGACAGTGATGAATGGCAACAAGGCACGCAAGCACTGCGTGAGCGCCACGGCGAGGTGATGGATCACTTGATCAAAATGCAAGATTTCACCTTGTTTAATTTGATTCCTGAAAAAGGGCTGTTTGTCAAAGGCTTTGGCCAAGCCTTCCAGGTTGACCCCAATGATCTTGTCGGCATGGTGCATCTTGATCAAGGCCATATTGAGCGCGATGTGCGTGGCCACGTGGAACGTGAGCGCGCTTAACGCAAAACGTAAAATAGCAAATAAAGGCAACGTTGGTTGCCTTTAAATTTTTTCAATATCAAAGCAGTCTAAATCAATTTTAGCTTCAGTGCCATAAAAGTCACATAAAGCGCGGTGCAACAGTGCCGCCCGCTTTGGCAAACCGTGCTCGGCGTAGTGGCACACTTGGTTATACACCGCTTGCTTAAATGGCCGCGTGTCGCCCGTGGTGCCGTTGAGGTTGTCGCTGCTGGCATAAAAGCGATGGTTGGCCGCCACCGATAAAATCCACTCCAGTGCTTGCGGCTTGACTTCAACCTGCTCGAACAAGCGTTGTTGCGCTTCACTGCGCCCGTCGGCTTCATACCAATAGCCAAAATCCACCAAGCCCCAGCGTTTGCGCCCCGCCACCAGCCAATGGGCTATCTCGTGCAAGGCGCTGCTGAAATAGCCATGGGCGAAATAAATGCCGTTAAACGTGCGGTGTTCATCCGCGGGGAGATAAATCGGCTCGTCGTCGCCTTTGACGAGTTTGGTGTTGTATTCGGCATAAAAAGTGCGGTTGAAAATCGCGATTAAATCGTTGTAGTCGTGTTCCATGCGTTAAAAAGGGGCTAAAAAGCCCCTCCCTTTTAGTTTAAATTTTCAAGTGCTTGAATGCGTTTTTCAAGCGGTGGGTGGCTCATAAACAGCGCTGCCAGCGAGCCTGTGCGTTTGCCGTTGATGGCAAATGCGGCCAGTTCACCTTCAAGTTGCTCTGGCTCATGCAGGCTTTGCAAACGGCGCAGGGCCGCGATCATTTTTTGTTTGCCAACCAATTGGGCGGAGCCAGCGTCGGCGTGGAACTCACGATAGCGTGAAAACCACATGGCAATGATACTCGCCAAAAAGCCAAA
This sequence comes from Spirabiliibacterium mucosae, assembly GCF_014884965.1. GTDB lineage: Bacteria > Pseudomonadota > Gammaproteobacteria > Enterobacterales > Pasteurellaceae > Spirabiliibacterium > Spirabiliibacterium mucosae. Next base: position 25,666 of record NZ_JABTBO010000018.1, read on the forward strand.
CACCACCTCCAGCACCATGGCAATCATAAAATACAAGCCTGTGCTGGTTTCGCCGTCGCGGTTGCTGGCCACCACTTTGGCCACCATGCGCGAGACAAAAATCACAAAGGTGTTGAGGACGCCTTGCAGCAGCGTCATGGTGACCATATCGCCATTGGCAATGTGGCTGACTTCATGGGCGAGCACGGCTTCGGCTTCATCGCGCGTCATGTTATTCAAAAGCCCTGTGCTCACTGCCACCAGCGAGTTTTTCTTAGATGCCCCTGTGGCAAAGGCATTGACATCACTGGAGTGATAAATCGCCACCTCTGGCATCGGGATGCCTGCTTTTTGCGTTTGTTGTTTTACGGTGTTGAGCAACCAATTTTCAGTTTCATTACGCGGTTGTGTGATCACCTCACCCCCGACAGCGCGCAGCGCCATGCTTTTGGACAAAACAGTGAAATCAGTGAGCCGGTGAAGCCAAATAACGCGGCAAAAATCAACAAGCCTGCAGCATCTTGCGCCTGCACGCCTGTGAGGGTCAAAATAATATTAAATACGAACAATACTGCCATATTGGTTAATAAAAACAGCACAATTCTCATCATAAATCATCACTCCTATGTAAAGTCCACAGTCATATTAATGGTTACAAAAATGTTATTTTCAAGCGTAGTTTGGCGAAAAATCGCTTTTTTTACAATCATTTTCTGCATTATGTGATACGACATTGCGGAATTTCTGACCAACGCGTGGTGTAGCGCGGGGAGAGAAAATTCTGCTTCATTTTCCACCCTTGTGACAAGGTGGCGGCAAACTGCATTTTGTTGTGATAGCGCGCGTTGAGCTCATCCATCACAGTCATCAATTTGCTGTTGTCGGGCTGGGTTGGAAATAGCGGATATTGCACATGGGCATGCTCACAAAGCTGGGCAAGCAGCACACCGCACTTGACAAATTCGCCACCTTGCCACTGGCGTTTGAGCCCATTGGCCAACAGGCGAGAAACCAACACCGTGTCTTGCGTCGGCTCGGGTAGTTGGAGCGGGAAGCTAATATGCGAGCGCACACCGTCAAAACGTGAGCCATGGGCAAAAAAGAGCACAAACTGGCAGTGGAGTTGCGCTTTGCGCAGTTTGGCCATCGCCTTGGCGCAGTAGTGCGCTTGTGCTTGTTGCAGCTCACACAAGGTGTTGACATTGTGCCCAAAAGAGCGTGAATAGACAATGCTGTGCTTGGCGTGATGGCTGGTGATGTCGATACACGAAATGCCATTGAGCTCTTGCACAGTGCGCTCAAGCACCACGCTGAACGCCTTTTTCATCGCATTGTTCGGCTGCGCGGCTAATTGCTGCGCGGTGTGAATGCCCAGGGCATTTAAATGCTGGCTCAGTTTGCGCCCCACGCCCCACACCTCCGCCACGGGGACTTTTGCCAACAGTCGTTGCTCCAATGCAACATGGTTGAGAAATACCACGCCACCGGTTTTGGGGTAATGCTTAGCGGCAAAATTGGCCAGTTTCGCCAGCGTGCGCGTACGCCCAATGCCCACGCCCACCGGCAGGCCCGTTTGTTTTAAAAGTGCGGTTTGGATCCGCTGGCCTAACGTGGCTAACGCCTCGGGCGGCAGGCCTTGCAAGTCGAGAAAGGCCTCATCAATGCTATAGACCTCAACAGGCGCAAATTGCGCGAGAATGTTCATCACTCGCCGTGACAGATCGCCATAAAGCGTATAATTGCTTGAAAATACCTGCACCCCTTGCGCGCGCAATTGGGCTTTGACTTTAAAATAGGGCGTGCCCATGGCAATGCCAAGCTGCTTAGCGCGAGCGTTGCGGGCGATAATGCAGCCATCGTTATTGCTTAGCACCACAATGGGCGCGTCGCGCAAATCAGGGCGAAATACCGCCTCACAGCTGGCATAAAAGGAATTGACATCCACAAGTGCAAACATAGCTACCTCAGCGGGTGAATGGCATGGGTCACCACACCAAAAATCATCAACTCTGATTCCACTGGCAGTGGTTTATAGCGCCCGCTTGGGTTCATTGGCTCAAGCTGAATGGGCGTGGTTTTTAAATTGAGTTTTTTCACCGTGAATTCGCCTGCCACACAGGCAATGACAATATCACCATGCTGTGCTTGGCGCGCGCGGTCCACCACCAAAACATCATCATCAAAAATGCCAGCCTCGACCATCGATTCCCCCTGCGCGCGGACAAAATAAGTGGCATCAGGGTGGCTGATGCACAGCTCATTGAGATCAAGATAGCGCTCAATGTAATCCTCCGCCGGCGACGGGAAGCCCGCTTTGACATGGGCTAGAACAAACGGAATGCGTAAAGTTTGATGAATACGGGCTCGATACATAACTGAAAAATACTGTTTATTTATACAGTATATTAAGTCAGTTTTTCACAAAGTGCAAGCCAGTGAAGTGCGGTTGGCAAAACACAAAGTGCGGTTAAACCGCACTTTTGTTTTCGGGCTTAATGCAAATGGCTGTGGCGTTTAGGGACTTGGCATTCCCAGCCGAGGTAGTCGCCTTCAAATTGGTTGGCGGCGGTGTCGAAGGCTTTGACAAAGTCAAAGATGCTGTCGTCACTGAGCACCAGCTCGTGTTGCAGCTCGACGATGAAAAAGGCACTTTCGCCGTCTTGCACCGGCTCTTGGGTGTAGCGGATTTCAATCGCGCCAAACTCGCGCATGCCGTGGTCAACAAAGGCTTGCATTTTATCGGCCTCGTCGAAGCGGAATTTGTGGGTGATGAGGTGCGCTTCGGCCAAATTAATGCCATCTTGGCTGAGGCTGTCGAGGGTGAGGGCGGTGGCGTTGAACTTCATCTCCAGCGCGCTGGGCAGCAAAAAGTCGTAATAAATATCGCACTCAGGGTCGTGCTGGACGATCAGATCTTGATAATCCAGCGTGCTGAAGATCGATTTAAACAGCGCCACATCGCGGGTGTAGAAATAGGCCGTGACGGTGTTGCCCATCACGATAAAGCCCACCAGTGAGGTGTGGCTCATGCCGATTAATGGCACCAAAATTTGCGCCAGCTTTTGCAAATGCGCCTCGCACTTGGCCTCGCGGTCAAGCGGCGAGGTGTCGTCGGCGCTGTCTTCAAACGGCATGGAAAACGACATCGCATAGGGGAGGTTGAGCTGGTCTAAAATCATCACCAGCGCGGCATTGAACATCACCACCGATTCATGATCGTTGATCAACGTGCGGTAGGTCTCCCACTGATAGTGTTGTGCTTCCATGGCGCTCCCTTAGGCAAATTCAGCAAAAATAGGCGCGTGGTCGGACGGTTTTTCCATCGCGCGGATGTCAAGGTCAATGCCAGTGGCGATGCATTTTTCGGCCAAGTCACGGCTGGCAAGAATCAAATCAATGCGCAAGCCGCGGTTGTCGTCAAAGCCTTTGGAGCGGTAGTCAAACCACGAGAATTTATCATTCACCTCAGGGTGCTGGGCGCGGAAGGTGTCAACCAGCCCCAACTCGAGCAGCTCGCCCAGCCATTGGCGCTCTTCTGGCAAAAAGGAGCATTTGCCAGTGCGCAGCCAGCGCTTGCGGTTGTCTTCACCAATGCCGATGTCCAGATCCGTTGGGCTGATGTTCATATCGCCCATGATCACCAAATGCTGGCCTTGCGGGTGAACGTTGGCAACATAATGGTTAAGATCGGCATAAAACTTAGCCTTGGCGGGGAATTTGGTTTCATGGGCGCGGTTTTCCCCTTGCGGGAAGTAGCCGTTAATCACCGTCACCACGCCATCGGGGGTGTCGATGTCGGCCATGATAATCCGCCGCTGGGCGCTCTCGTCATCTGTCGGGAAGCCCTTGCGCACGGCGAGAGGCGGCTGCTTGCACAGCAAGGCCACGCCGTAGTGGCCCTTTTGCCCATGGTGGAAGACATGATAGCCCAAGTGTTCCACCAAATGGTGCGGGAAGTCTTCATCAGCGACTTTGATTTCTTGCAGGCCAATCACATCGGGCGCGTGTTTGGCGATAATGGCCTCAAGTTGCGCAGGGCGAGCGCGCAAGCCATTAATATTAAAAGAGATATATTTCATCTGTGATTCCTTTGAATAATGCAGACGTATTCTACCAAAATTGTGGCGTTGTGTCTGTGTTTTGCGCGTTGATTGCATAATCTCTGTAAATTGTGTTTTCGAAGTTGGTTAAATTTTGTTAAAATAGGCCGATTTTACTCAAACCCAAGGACCAAATAATGTTTACCAAAACAAAACTCGCCAAAGCGTTGTGCTTGTCTGTCGGCACCTTTGCGATGGCAAGCGTGGCCTTTGCCCAAGAGGCTGGCACCACAGGCCAACGCGTTGTTGACAAAACAGCAGAAACGTTGCAAGCCGTGCAGTCGGTGATCAACACCCAATCCGATGGCAGTGTTGAAAGTCAAAGTGCGGTGCAAGGTGGCTCGCTGACCCCTGTCGAGGTGGCGCCACAGCCAGAGGGCGCAACCCAAACCCCAGCCAATGAGCAACTCGAGCCACACGAAAGTGCGGTGCCAGCGGTGACAGAAAAACTGCTGCAAGATGCCAAAGGCCCAGTTGATACCCAATCCGACGGCGTGCAAGCCACCGAGGGAGAGTCGCAATCCAACGTGGTGCTCAGTGATGAAGAAAAAGCGCAACAAGCGCAGCTGCTGGCTGAAAACAAAGCCAAATTGCAGCAACTGCTTGGCGGCCACAGCGTGGTGTATGGCGACCAATTAGCCAAACTCTACGGTGAGCACAACTTCCAACCACTGTGGGGCAACAAGCAAGCCACTCAAAGTTTGATGCGCCAATTGGTGCCGTGGGTGCTCAGTGGTGTGTCTAACCAAGCATCGCAACAACTCGGCGCCATCAGCCGCGTGAGTGACAACATGCAGCGCGACATTTTGCTCAGCGATGCCTTTTTGAATTACCTGTACTACGCGCAAAACGTGCGCAGCGCACAACGCCGCTGGCTTTATGGCAACAGTGGCTACAAAGCCGCAGCACCAAATGCGTCAAGCATCAGCGCGTGGAGCCGTGCTATCACTGATGGCAACACTAAAGGCTATGTGCAAGCCCTTGAGCCAAGCAATAAAAATACAAAGCGACCGTCAACCGCATTTTGTCTTCACTGCCGGCCGGTGGCATCGCCAATGTGGCCAGCGTGAGCCAAACCTTGAAACCAGGCGATCGCTCAGTTGAAGTGAATGACTTGGCCACCATTTTGAAAAATAAAGGCTTCTACACTGGTTCTACCAACGAGGAAGTTTACAGCGGTGCGTTAGTCGATGCGGTGAAAGCCTTCCAAGCCCGCAGCGGCTTGAGTGCAGACGGCGTGGTGGGTGCCAACACCCGCGCGCGGCTCAATCCTGTGAGCGTGTCAGCTGGCAGCAACTTGTACAAATTGGCGATCAACGCCCAACGTTTGCGCGTGCTGCCAAATGAAGTGAACGGCATTTTTGTCAACATTCCAACCTATCAGCTCAACTATTACCGCAACGGCCAATTGGTGCTTAACTCCAAGGTGATCGTCGGTAAAAAAGCGCGCCCAACCCCTGTGTTGACCAGCCGCTTGAGCAACGTGGTGGTTAACCCGCCATGGAATGCGCCAACCCGCTTGATCAACGAAGATTTGATCCCGAAAGTGCGCCGTGACCCGAGTTATATCTACCGCAACGGCTACACCATTGTTGACGGCAAGGGCCGCACCATTGACCCTTACACCATCGACTGGGAAAATATGACCGCGAAAAAATTCCCGTACCGCTTGCGTCAAGCACCGGGTGGCGACAGCGCGCTGGGCAGCTTTAAATTTAATATGCCAAGCTCGGATGCGATCTACCTGCACGACACCCCATCGCGCGGCTTGTTCTCGCGCTCAGACCGCGCTTTGAGCTCAGGCTGTGTGCGCGTGCATAAAGCCGATGAATTGGCAACGTTATTGCTTAATGAAAACGGCTGGACCACTGCGCGCAAACAGCAAGTGCTGGCGAGCAAAAAAACTACCTCAACTAACTTGAGCAAACGTGATGATGTTTACTTGTATTACGTCACCATGTGGGTGGGCAGTGATGGCCAAATTCACACCGCGCCAGATATTTATAATCACGACAGAAAATTGGGCAAAACCAATATTAATTGGGCCAATATCAAGAAAAACTTGATTTAAACGTGATTTAAATCGCAAAAATTAAAAAGCTATTGAAAAATAGCTTTTTTTATGTTTTTCTAGTCAGAATTTTGAGGATGATTAAAACTAATTCTTATTTTTATTGTCTTATTTTCACCGCAACTACTTTTTAATACATGATGACAGAAACAAATCAACAACGTCGTAGATGGCTCGCATTAGGTGGCATTGTGCTTGGCAGTGCGCTAATGCCGACGGAACTGTTAGCTGCCGTCTCCACGCCAAAGCCGCGCATTTTAAGCTTTCGCAACATCAACAACGGCGAGCGTTTAACCTCGCAATTGGTCAACGGCAAAATCACCAGTGCCGCGGCATTGCAACAACTCAACTATTTCATGCGTGACCGCCGCTCTCAGCAAGTCACCCGCATGGACCCGAATTTATTCAGCAAGTTTTATCAAATCCAAAGCCAATTGGGGCTGCGCAACACCGAAATTCAAATCGTTTGTGGCTACCGCGCGCCAGCAACTAATGCCGCGATGCGCCGTCGCAGCCGTGGCGTGGCGAAAAACAGCTATCACACCCGCGGGCAGGCGATTGATTTCCGCATTGATGCCGTCTCCCTCTCGCAGGTGAGAAAGGCAGCGCAAGCGCTCAACAACGGCGGAGTGGGCTATTACCCACGCAGCAATTTTGTCCACATCGACACCGGCCCGGTGCGCACTTGGCGAGGCTGATATGCACGTTGAAATTTTGCCCGTGACGGCGTTTTCACAAAATTGCACCGTGATTTGGGACGATGACAAAAACGCCGTGATCATCGACCCAGGTGGTGAGGCGCCACGGCTGATCAAATTTATTGAAGAACAAGGCTTGAAACTCAATAAAATTCTGCTGACCCACGGCCACCTTGACCATGTGGGCGCGGCCAAAAAATTGCAAGATCATTTCAACGTTGAGATGATTGGCCCGCACGTTGAAGACCAATTTTTATTTGACTCACTGCCTGAGCAATCAGCGCGTTTCGGCCTGCCTGAAATCGCCCCGTTTTTGCCCGACCGCTGGCTCAACGAGGGCGAGCAAGTCACCTTGGGTGAACTCATCTTTGATGTGCTGCACCTGCCTGGGCACACGCCAGGGCACATTGGCTTTATCGAAAAAAGTAAAAACGTCGGCTTCACAGGCGACGTGCTATTCCACGGCAGTGTAGGGCGCACTGACTTCCCGCGCAGCAGCCATGCCGATTTGATCAACGCGATCAAAACCAAATTATTTGCCTTTGATGATGATATGATCATCATTCCAGGCCACGGGCCGGCCACCAACATTGGCCGCGAGCGCAAGCTCAACCCGTTTGTGCAATAAAAAGTGCGGTTGGTGACCGCACTTTTTGTTTTTCACTGCACGTTTCAAACCGCACTTTGGGTTTTTGACCTAATCATCGTAATACGACGCCATGCCGTCTTCAGGGCGGGTTTTAAAGCGGCGGTGCAGCCACATGTATTGCGTCACGTCTTTTTCAATCTCGCGCTCGACCACTTTGTTCATCTGTGCGGCGACCTCTTCTTTGCTTTCACCGTGGTTGAAAATCACCGGTTGTGAGATCGACACATGGTAGCCAGAGCCGTCGGCATTGCGCAGTGGCGCAAAAGGCACCACGGCGACGTTGTCGTTGGCTTTGATCAAATAATAGCTGCCCGTGGTGGTGGCGGCGTCTTGCACGCCGAAAAACGGCACAAACACCGCATTTTTGCGCCCGTAGTCGTGATCGGGCGCGTACCACACGGTGTCGTTGTTTTTCAGCGCTTTTAAAATGCCGCGCAAGTCTTTGCGATCCAGCAGCATTTTGTTTGAGCGAATCCGCCCGCGGTATTGAATCCAGTCAAACACTTTGTTGTCGTTGGGGCGATACACACCCACACCAGGGTGCACCAGCCCGATGATGCGCGCGCCCAGCTCAAGAGTCAAAAAATGCACGCCGACAAAAATAATCCCGCCTTGGCTGTGGGCTTTAAGGTGCTCCAGCCCTGAGATGGTCGACCACTTTTTGATCCGCCAATCGGGCCAAAACCAGGCCATGCCTGTTTCAATGATCGCCATGCCCACCGCGCGCAGGTTTTGCGCCAAGATGGCTTCACGCTCTTGCGCGGATTTGTGCGGAAAGGCTAATTCCAGGTTACGACGGGCAATGCGCGCGCGGCGTTTGCCAATGTTCAGATGCATGAACAGCCAGCTTAAGCCGTGGCCGAGTTTGAGCAGCACAGGGTAGGGCAGCCACAAAATCAGGCGAAACAGCCCCACGCCGAGCCACAAAAGCCAATAGCGCGGGTGAAGAAACTCAAGTTTAAACGGGGGCAAGCTGTGTTTGTCGCTCATGGGGTATCCTTGTGTGAAAACGTTATTTTACCGAAGATGGCCCAAAAGATAAACCAGCGCAGGCAAATTGCGCGCGAGCGCGTGATTTTTCTGTCAGTGGTGGGGAAATATGCTAAAATCAGCAAAAAATTTGGAGCATGTATGACGCAATATATCACACAGTTTAATCGCGCCAGTGTGCTGGTGCTCGGCGACGTGATGCTGGACCGCTACTGGTTTGGCGCCACTCAACGCATCTCACCTGAGGCGCCGGTGCCGGTGGTGCAGGTCAACCACAACGAGGCGCGCGCCGGTGGGGCGGCCAATGTGGCGATGAACGTGGCAGGGCTGAACGTGGCGGTCAAACTTTTAGGCCTGGTGGGCAATGACGACAGCGCCCACGCGCTGCGCGAGATGCTCAGTGCCGCGCGCATTGAGTGCGATTTCGCCACCCTTGATGACCACCCAACCATCACCAAATTGCGCATTCTCTCCCGCCATCAGCAGTTGTTACGGCTCGATTTTGAAAATGCCTTCAACCAAACGCAAAGTGCGGTTTTGCTTGAAAAGCTCGAGGCTGGGGCACCGCACTCTGGTGCGCTGGTGCTCTCGGATTACGGCAAAGGCACCTTGCACTGCGTGCAGGAGATGATCGCCATTGCCAATGCGCACAACCTGCCTGTATTGATTGACCCAAAAGGCACTGATTTTGCCCGCTACCAAAACGCCACCTTGCTCACCCCGAATTTGAGCGAGTTTGAGGCCGTGGTGGGTGCGTGCGCCGACGACGATGAACTGTGCGCCAAAGGGTTTGAATTAATTCAACAACTCAATTTGAAAGCGCTGCTCATCACCCGCTCTGAAAAGGGCATGACACTGTTGCAGCTCAACCAACCACCACTGCATTTGCCAACGCAAGCCAAAGAAGTGTTTGATGTCACCGGCGCGGGGGACACCGTGATCAGCGTGCTGGCCACGGCACTGGCCGATGGCCGCACGCTTGAAGAGGGCTGTTATCTCGCTAATGTGGCCGCCGGCGTGGTGGTGGGCAAAGTTGGCACCTCGACCATCAGCCCCGTGGAGCTTGAAAATGCGGTGCATCAACGCACTGATGAAGGCTTTGGCGTGGTGGATAAAGTGCGGTTGCAGCAATTGGTGCGTGAGGCCAAAGCGCGCGGTGAAAAAATTGTGATGACCAACGGCTGCTTTGACATCCTCCACCCAGGCCATGTGTCGTACCTTGACAACGCCCGCAAGCTCGGCGACCGCCTGATTGTAGCGGTCAACTCCGATGAGTCAGTCCGCCGGCTGAAAGGCGAAACACGGCCTATCAATAATCTTAACGCGCGCATGGCGGTGCTCGCAGGGCTTTCTTCTGTGGACTGGGTAGTGCCTTTTGAGCAAGACACTCCTAGAGAGCTGATTGCTGAGATTTTGCCAGATTTGCTGGTCAAAGGCGGCGATTACAAGCCTGAAGACATTGCCGGCAGCCAAGAGGTGTGGGCCAACGGGGGCGATGTGCAAGTGCTCAATTTTGAAAACGGCTATTCAACCTCCAGCGTGGTGGAAAAAATTAAATTACAAGGTTAGGAGTAACAAACAAAATGAAAGTTGCGGTTTATAGCACCAAAAAATACGATAAAAATTATCTTGAACTGGTGAACGTGAAATACGGCTTTGAGCTGGAGTTTTATGACTTTATGCTCACCGAGCGCACCGCCAAAATGGCCGAAGGCGCCGATGCGGTGTGTATTTTTGTCAACGACGTGGCCGACCGCCGCGTGCTTGAGCGGCTCAAAGCGCTTGGCGTGGGCATTGTGGCGCTGCGCTGTGCGGGCTTTAACAATGTGGATATTGAAGCGGCTGCGGAGCTGGGCATCAAAGTGGTGCGCGTGCCTGCCTACTCGCCTGAGGCGGTGGCCGAGCACACCGTGGGCTTGATGCTGACCCTCAACCGCCGCATTCACCGCGCCTACAACCGCACGCGCGATGCCAACTTCTCCCTCGAGGGCTTGATGGGCTTTAATATGCACGGGCGCACGGCGGGGGTTATCGGCAGCGGCAAAATCGGCGTGGCGGTGATGCGCATCCTCAAAGGCTTGGGCATGAATTTGCTCACCTACGACCCGTATGAAAACCCGTTGGCGCTGGAATTGGGCGCAAAATATGTCGATTTAGACACGCTTTATCACCAATCCCACGTCATCACGTTGCATTGCCCGGCCACACCGGAGAATTATCACATGCTCAACAAAGCGGCGTTTGACAAAATGCGTGACGGCGTGTTGATTGTCAACACCTCCCGCGGCTCGCTGATTAATACCAAAGATGCACTGCAAGCGCTGAAATCGCGCAAAGTGCGTGGGCTTGGGATTGATGTGTATGAAAACGAGCAAGGGCTCTTTTTTGAAGACAAATCTAACGATGTGATTCAAGACGACACCTTCTCGTTGCTGGCCGCCTCGCACAATGTGTTGATGACAGGCCACCAAGCGTTTTTGACCGAAGATGCCATCACCAACATCGCTGAGGTGACGCTGCGCAACATCGCGGATATTGTGCTGAATATCCCATGCCAAAACGAGGTGAAACCCTAAAGGGGTTGCATAAAAGTGCGGTTTAGTCTTATTTCAATGCCAAGACTTGAAAAATCGCGCGTTAGCCCTTATCCTTGAAACATCACTAACACAAAAGGATGGACAAATGAGTGAAGTATTACATGTAACAGATGCTAGTTTTGAAAAAGACGTTTTGCAATCCGATATCCCAGTGGTGTTGGACTTTTGGGCGCCATGGTGTGGCCCGTGCAAAATGATTGCGCCAATTTTGGACGAAATTGCCGCAGAACTGGGTGGCAAAGTGAAAATCGCGAAAATCAATGTGGATGAAAACCAACTGGTTGCCGCCAAATTTGGCGTGCGCAGCATCCCAACCTTGGTGATTTTCAAAGAAGGCAAAGCGGTCAACACCCAAGTGGGCGCGCTGCCGAAAACCCAATTGACCGCGTTGATTGAAAAATCCATCGCGTAATCTCAATTGTAAAAAAGCCTCTCGCAGAGAGGCTTTTTTTATGCCTGAAAACCGCACTTTAGATCGCAACCGCACTTTACGTTTGAACCAAAGTGCGGTTGGTGTTATTTCACGCCGCAGTCAAGGCAGTAGAGGTATTGCCCTTTCGGGTCGTTGAATTGATTGAACGTGCCCAATTGTGCGGCTGCCTGCCCCAGTGGTGATTGCGGCGTGATGCCAAAGGCGCGCAGCACCAGTTGTTTGACGCTCGCTTGGCCGTCGCTTAACAATTTGCCCAGTAGGCTGTCGTCTTGCTCGACAAACCATTGCACCTTGACGTGCTCGGCGTTGGCCAGGCCCGCTTGCGCACGCTTGGCGTTGATGAGCGTGACGGCCTCATCAACAGCGGTGTTGAAATCCCCGAGTTTATCCACGAGCTTTTTCTCCAGTGCGGTTTGCCCCAGCCACACTTGGCCTTGCGCCACGCTGTCGGCCTGCTCGCGGGTGATGTTGCGCCCTGTGGCCACAATGTTTAAAAACTGCTGATAGCCGTGCTCAATACCGAGCTGGATGTAATCTTCCGCCGCTTTGGGCAAGGCGTTGGTCAGCGCCATTTCACTGAGCGGGTTGGTGGCCACGCCATCGCTGTGTACCCCAAGTTTGGAAAGCGAATTTTCAAGCGTGAAAAACGCGGCAAAAATGCCAATGGAGCCAGTGAGCGTGTTCGGGCTGGCGATGATTTTATCCGCACCGGCGGAGATCCAATAGCCACCCGAGGCCGCCATGCCGCCCATCGACACCACCACTGGCAGCCCTTTGGCTTTGAGTGCGTTGACGGACTGGCGAATCAATTCGCTGGCAAAGGCGCTACCACCTGGCGAGTTGACGCGCAAAATCAGCGCTTTCACGCTCTCATCACGGCCAACGCGTTCAAGTTGTTCCACCACGCTGTCGCCGCCCACGGCTTGATTGGTGCTGTAACCGTCGATGATTTCCCCTTCAACGTTGACCACCGCGATTTTATTCTCGGCCTCAAAGTCAAAACGGCTTGGCAGCAGGCTGACGTAATCTTGCAGGGAAATCTGCTCAAATTTGCCCTCGTCGCCCTCACCAAATACGCCCACGAGCGTTTTATTAATAGTGGCATCATCGGCCAATTCGGTGACAAGGCCGGCCTTTAAGGCATATTGCGCACTGTCGCCGCCGTGGGCTTTGAGCTTGGCGATCAGCGTTTCAGGCGCTGGCAGAACCGCACTTTGATCGATTTGGCGGTTTTGCGCGATGGTCTCTTGCATATTCGCCCACAATTGGTTGAGCCAAAGTGCGGTGTTGGCTTTCGCCTCAGGCGACATATCATCACGCATAAACGGCTCAACGGCGGCTTTGTAGGTGCCGACGCGGAAGATGTGCGGCGTCACCTCGAGTTTGTCGAGCAGGGATTTGAAAAACAGCGTATTGGCCGCAATCCCTTGCAGGCCAACTTCGCCGGCGGGGTTGAGGAAGATTTTATCGGCAAAGCTCGCCAGCCAGTATTGTTTTTGGCTGTAGCTGTGCGCCATGGCGTAAACGGGCTTGCCTGCGGCTTTGATGCCGTTTAATGCGTCACCAACAAACGCCAGTGAGGGCACGTCACCGCCGACAAAGTTGTTGAGGTCAACCACCACGCCTTTGATGCGCTCATCGCGCGCAGCGGTTTGCAGCGCATTGACCACATCAAAGGTGGAAATTTGGCGTGGTACGCTGCGCTCATCCAGCTCGTTTATCAGCCCCATCACATCGCGCACGGGGCGGTTGTCGGCCAAAAAGCCGTCAAGGTTGAGCACCAATGCGCCGGCAGGCTCGGCAACATCGGCGCCACCGCGGACAAAAAGTGCGGTCACGCTCAAGCACAACAACACAAACAGCACGAAAAATACGTTCAGCACCAGATCGCGCACAAAGCACAACGCACGCCAAAAAAAGCGCAGCAGTGAGAGGATCGCTTGCATAAAATTCCTTAGTGATTGATTGAAAATGGGGTATATTGTATCAATAATTTTGTGAAAACCTAGCTTGAAGGAGTAAAAAATGCACGCCTTGGATCTCTTGCTGCAACGCCGCTCAAACAAAAACTCACCGCCCCTGCGCCCAACGCCGAGCAGCTGGAAAAGATGATCCAAGCCGCGATGCACGCGCCCGATCACGGCAAGCTCAAGCCCTACCGTTTTGTGGTGATTGATGAGCGCGCCCAAGGCAAGCTTGAAGCGCTGCTTAGCGACGCCGTTGATGAGCTCAACCTTGGGGAAGAGCGCAAAGCCAAAGCCCACAGCGTGGCGCACCGCGCGCCGATGATGGTGGCCGTGGTGGCGAAAATCAACCCTGATATCGACAAAGTGCCTGGCTGGGAGCAAATGCTGTGCGCCGGTTGTGCGACCTACGGATTGCAGCTGGCGGCCAACGCGCAGGGGTTTGACAACGTGTGGGTGACAGGCCCGTGGGTCGAGGGCAGCGCACTGCGCGAAGCATTAGGCTGCAGCGAGCACGACAAAGTCATCGCGCTGGTGATGATCGGCACCGCGGAGAACAAGCTAGACAATGGCCGCGAATACAATGTGGCGGAGTATGTCAGCTATCTTTAGTCTGCGCGCGGTAGCGGCTGGGTGACACCCCTGCGTGAGTTTTGAACACTTTGGAAAAGTGTGATTCCGATTGATAGCCCACTTCGAGCGCGATGTTGAGCACCGATTTATTGGTGTTTTTCAGCAACATTTGCGCTTTTTGCATACGTAGATCAAGCAAAAATTTACCGGGCAGGGTGTCTGTTTTCTGCTTAAACAAGCGAATGAAGTTAGCCCGCGACATGGCGCAAAGTTCGGCGAGTTTGACCATATTCCACGGCTTTTCAGGCAGCTTGAGCATTGCATCAACGGCGTGAAACAGGCGTTTGTCTTGCAGTGCGGCAAAAATGCTGTGGCCGAGCGCGTCCCCTCGGCGAATATAATCCCGGATTAAATAGGTCAGCAGCACATGGCACACGCCGTTGATGATGGCGTGCGAGCCAAGCTGGGCGCGTGCCTCTTGCTGCAAAATCATCACAATAGGCATCGTCACCGCCTCTTGGCCGGAGAGAATCCAATAATCGGGCATCACTTTCGGCAGCAGTGCGCTTTGGGTGTAGTCAAAATAGCCGCAAAACATCTCAAAATCGTATTCCTCACCGCTTTGGTGCAGCTCAAACAAGCCGTGGCTGCGCGTTTGCGTGGTGCTTGCGACCGCACTTTGCGTTTGTGTGCCGAGCAGGTGGCAAAGCCCGTTGGGGAAGAAGAGAATATCGCCTTTTTGCAGCGTGTGGCGGTGCTTGCCGATTTGCACTTGGCATTGGCCAAGGGTGATGATGTGAAACACGCCGCGCGGCTGGGCGGCTTGCTGCACCTGCCACTCGCCACAAAAGCGGCAAAGCACGTTGATCTCCCCGCGCACGTCGGCGAGCTGAATCAAATTGTCGAGATAATCCATAGCGGCCCTTTTTGAATTAAAAACCAAAAGTTGATACTATCGAGCAAGAATTATTGCGCTAAAGTATCAATAATACCCTCAGTCAATCACGAAGTGAATCACTTTAGTTAAGTTAAGGAGAAATTATGTTTACAGATTGGAAAAACCACACCGCCTTGGTGAAAAAAGCGTTTGGCAAATTAGGCCAAAAACACCCAAAAATGCTGCAAGCCTACGGCGCGCTGAGCAAAGCCGCGGCTGAAGGCGACGTGCTGGATGCCAAAACCCGCGAGTTGATCGCCCTGGCTGTGGCCGTGACCACCCGCTGCGAAAGCTGCATTTCTGTCCACGCGCAAGAAGCGGTGAACGCAGGCGCGAGTGAAGAAGAAGTGGCCGCTGCCTTGGCCACCGCCATCGCCCTCAACGCAGGCGCGGCGTACACTTACTCACTGCGTGCGCTGGAAGCATTCGAAGAGCAAAAATAATGTTGCTTAAAAACAAAACCGCACTTTGCAAAGTGCGGTTTTTTTATGCCTAGGCTTTCTCTCCTTGGGCGAGGATAAAGGCGCGAAGTTCATCTAAACTTTTGCCTTGCAGTGGGCTGTGGGGGTTGTCAAACAGTTGGCGCACGCAGTGAATGCGCTGCTTCACCAATGAATAGGCCAGCACATCAAGCTTGGCGCGCGCTGCCCAATCAATAAAAGTGATTAAGTAAGAATAGGCCAGCTGCTGCCAGGTTTGGAATTGCCCGCCAAATACACCGCCGCGGCGCGCAGCATATTGCGCACTTCTTGCTCTTTGACAAAGCCAAGGGTAAAGCACGCGCGCGTGAGCCAAATAAAGCGCACCAGCTCGGAGCCGGCGGAGTTGACTTTGCGATCGCGCTCATTGACTTGATAGCCAAAATCCCGTAGGCAGCGGTCGTATTTCGCAAAGTGCGGTATGGCGCTTATCATTTGCTCTTCTTGGCGCAGCACTGACTGCCACAGCGCTTGCATCGCCTGCATCGCGCTGGCACTGTCGGTCACCTTCCATGAAGTTTGCAGAAGGGCTTTCAGCTCTGTTGTGCCCGCGTCATTGGGCTTCATGCCCTCAAGGGCGTTGAGGTACATCGCATCGGTGCCCGTGAGCGCATACTGCGGGTTGCGCTCAAGCTCAATCAGCGCGCTGTTTTGATTTGAGCAAATCAGCGTGACATCATAAAAGCTCTGCGCCAGCGCGGCAAATTCTTCGGCTGTGTTTTGCAGGGCAAAGTGCGGTTGGCTTGTTTTCAACGTGCCGAAAAAACACTGCCCGATCGGCTGGCTGGCGCGTTTGACAAACAACAGGCTCAAAAACACCTTAAACGCCGTATAAAGCCCCAAAATCACAAGCCCAATCATCAACACCCAGCGTGGCAGGCTCTGGGAGGGGGAAACAAAGGTGAAATAACACAAAAACAACAACGCCAACAACGGCATCAAAAAATTAAATTGCTTTAAAAACAAGCGCTGCTTGAGGTTCATGACTGCTCCGAAGGTGAGGGTGAATTATACGGTGTGCGCAAAAGCACTTGGCTGTAAAAGTTGCCATTAATTTGCGTTTTGTTCATGTGCAGCCGCTGAAAGGCAGAAAACAGCTGCGCATCGGGCTGGCCTGGGTTGGCCCAAAAGTCATCCAGCGCGCCTTGATAGGTCAGCCCTGGGATGTTGTAGCTCGCGCGCCCCAAAGTCAGCACTGGCATGGTGTGGATCAAGGCTGAGATCCCGCTGGTGGAGTTGAGCGTGACCATGCCCTTGCCGTGGCGCAAAAACACGGGCATCGCCACATCGTGAATATAAAAAAGCCGCCCTTTGAGCGCGGGGTATTGCTGCTTGAACTGCTTGATCACCTTGCTGTAATCCACAAAGCCGCGGTCCATCGGGTGGTGTTTGACAATCAAGCGCAAGTGCGCAGGCGCGTGCTCGGCGAATGAGGTGAGCACATGGGTTAAAAAGTCCTGCACGGTGGCAAAATCACTGTGCACCCGCACTTGGCTGTCGTCGTAGACTTGCAGCGGCAGCACAAAAAACTCGCCAAACTCACCGCGCTCAACGCGCTTGGCAAAATTGGCATCTTCCAGCCAATAGCGCAGGCGCTTGATGCCCGAGATGACCCACAAGCGAATGTAATAATTGATATTCAGCAGTCGATGGTGCTTGTAATGCGGGTATTTTTGCCGATTCCAGTAGGCTTTGGTGTAATAACGCGTGGCAAGGCGCGCCACTGGCCAAAAGCCCGAGGCCACAGGCGTTGGCTCATCGGGCATGGGCAAATCTGCCCCGTGGGTTAAATAATAGTCCGCCGTGCGCGGCAGAGTGGAAAAATCATTCACGCCGTCTTTTTCCAGCGTGATAAAGTGCGGCCTGAAATAACCCTCTTCAAAGGCCCAAAAGGTCAAATCAAAGCGTGTGGCAATGCGCTTGGCCACAACGTGATAATAACGGTTATCGCCAAAGCAGACGATGCTTTGGATTTGCTTGCGCTGCACCAAATCACTCAAAAATTGTTCAAAATGATCAAGGGTTGAAGTGTAACTGATCACCTCACTGGCATAACCTGGGGGGAAGAAGTGCTCATCACCATAATTGAAATTGATTTTAGTGCACTGCTTACCTTGGCGCTCAAGCCACTGCGCCAGGGTTTTGAAAAAATGCCCAATCGGCCCTTGCAAAAGCAAAAAGCGCTCACCACTGGCAAGCAGGTCATCTAAATTGTGCTGAAACATGCGCACTATACCCCATAAAAGCTTTTGAAAATAATGTACTTTTTATAGTATAACTCCATAAATTGATTAGCAATAAATTTTATTGGTAATTGATTTTTTTGCTACAGGTGTATCATTATGCGCAAGTGAGATGCATTGGTTATGGAATAAAAAGTGAAACTTCTTGTAATTTTCGGAACAAGACCAGAGGCCATTAAAATGGCGCCGTTGGTTAAAGAATTAAATAAATTTCCTCAAATTGAATCCAAAGTTTGTGTAACAGCGCAGCATCGAGAAATGCTTGATCAAGTCCTTAATCTGTTTGAAATTGTTCCTGATTTTGACTTGAATATGATGAAAGCTGGGCAAACATTGCAAAGCATTACAAGCGATATTTTGATAGGGCTAACAGCTATATTAAAATCGTATCGCCCAGATTTTATATTGGTTCATGGTGATACGTCTACAACGTTTGCAGCGAGTTTAGCAGCATTCTATGAAAAAATTGCAGTGGCGCATGTCGAGGCAGGATTAAGAACTGGAAACCTGTATTCACCTTGGCCTGAGGAAGCAAATCGTTGTTTAACGACTGTGTTGAGTCGATTACATTTTGCGCCTACAGAAGAATCAAAAAATAATTTATTGAAAGAAAATATAGCTGCTGCTGATGTGTTTGTAACAGGTAATACGGTGATTGATGCTTTGTTGGCAACCAACCAAAAATTGCAAACGGAAACCTATAAGCAGTTGATGCAAGAGCGGTTTCCTTTTTTACAATCTGATAACGATATGATTTTGATCACTGCTCATCGTCGTGAAAACCATGGGCAAGGTATTATAAATATTGCACAGACTATTAAAGACTTGGCTGAGCAATATCCTGATAAACAGTTTGTATTGCCTTTGCATATGAATCCTAATGTGCGTCAGCCGCTAACTGAAGTGTTATCCAATTCAGGTAATATTTATTTGATTGATCCGCAGGAATATTTGCCTTTTGTTTATTTGATGAGTAGAGCAAAAATCATTTTAACCGATTCGGGTGGTGTTCAAGAAGAGGCGCCTTCATTGGGTAAACCTGTTTTGGTTATGCGAGATACAACAGAGCGACCAGAGGCTGTTGCAGCAGGAACGGTGCGGCTAGTAGGTTCTAATCGTGATACGATTGTAGAGCAGGTGGTCAAATTACTTGATGATGGGCAAGCATATCAAGAAATGGCTCAAGCAAAAAATCCCTATGGCGATGGGAAGGCTTCACAAAGAATTGTGAAAGCGTTATTGGAAATGAATGTTTAATTTAGTTAGGAGTAGGGCGGTAATGTCAACGTCAGAAAAGTAATTTCGGTTATTGGGTTGGGTTATATTGGTTTACCAGCGGCTGCAATGTTTTCATCGCGCGGTGTGAAAGTTATTGGTGTTGATGTGAATCAACATGCAGTTGATACTATTAATCAAGGTAAAATTCATATTGTAGAACCTGGATTGGAAGAGATTGTACAAAAAGCGGTTTCAGACGGCCTTTTGCGTGCTGTGACATCGCCTGAACCAGCTGATGCTTTTTTGATCGCAGTTCCTACGCCTTTTAAAGGTGATCATGAGCCAGATGTGAGCTATATCAAGGCAGTTGCTAAATCATTGGCACCTGTTTTGAAAAAAGGTGACGTGATTATCTTGGAATCTACTTCACCAGTAGGCACGACTGAACAACTGGTTGAGTGGTTATCAAGTGCTCGCCCCGAGCTTACCTTTCCTAAAGAGGGTTGCAATGCAACACCAGATGTATATGTAGCCTATTGTCCAGAACGAGTACTACCAGGGCAAGTTATTCGTGAATTAGTTGAAAACGATCGGATTATTGGTGGTATTACAGATGCATGCTCAGAAAAAGCTATTGAAGTATACAAAATTTTTGTAGAAGGTGAATTGTTAAAAACCAATGCACGTACTGCCGAAATGAGTAAGCTAACAGAAAATGCTTTTCGTGATGTAAATATTGCCTTTGCTAATGAATTATCACTCATTTCCGATCGATTAAATATCAATGTTTGGGAGCTTATTTCACTAGCCAACCGTCATCCGCGTGTCAATATTTTACAACCTGGTTGTGGTGTAGGTGGGCATTGTATTGCTGTAGATCCATGGTTTATCGTTGATAAAACGCCAGATTTGGCTAAGATGGTTCGTACAGCGCGTGAAGTTAATGATGGTAAGCCGCAATGGGTTATTGAGCAAGTGCAAAGTGCGGTTAAAAAAGCAGCTCACGAGGCAGGTAAAAAACCAGAAGAGATGAAAATTGTCTGTTATGGATTAGCATTTAAGCCTGATATTGACGATTTGCGCGAAAGCCCAGCTTTGATGATTACAGAAAACTAATGGATCTCTATCCAAATCAGGTTTATGCCGTTGAACCAAATTACCACGAAGGCACCGAACACCATGGCGAAAGGAAATTCGTTTGATATCTTATGAAAATAGTTTAAAAGAGGCTGATGTTGCAGTACTGCTTGTTAATCATAAAGAGTTTATGCAAGGCAAGCCATGCTTCAAATCTTCTGCATGTGTAGTAGATACAAAAGGTATTTGGAATTAATTTCTAAACTATAGAATTGATGGCATAAATGACGATGAGTAAAAAAAGAAAAAAACAGCTGCAACAAAAAAAAGTTCAGTTGCTTCAAAAATAGCAAAACTGAATACGCTTGGCAGTTCACATGGGCAATTATCTGAGCTGGACAATAGTTCGTGTCAATACCAAATGGCTGACTCATCAAAAGGTTATCTCTCAGACGGCATAATATTTTCTTTAAAAAGACAATTAAGTACTTTAGATAAAAAAAATATTAGATTAGAAAATAAGAATATTAGTTTAAATAGCGAGATTCAAAATCTTAAAAAAGAGTTGCTTTTCTATAAGCAAGAGTACAGTCGCTTTGATGCTGAAAAACAACAGCTGTTGGTAAGAGAGCTCAAAGCTAGAGATAAAGTATTGAGTTATGAGAACTCAATGTCATTTCGTTTAGGCTACGCCATTATATTTGCTTTTAAAAATCCAGGAGGCTTAAGGCATTTAATAAAAACTATTTTTTCATTGATAGGTGAGCGAAAAATAAAAAGTTCGGCAAAAATTGGTTTTTAACCCAGCAGATCATGTAAATGTACCTAAAATTAGTTTTGCGCAATGGAATAAAAGAAAACCTGTTTTTCAATGGCTAACACCTAAAATTGATGGGAAAAAATTTATTAAGCTTAGCCAAGATGAGTCACAACAGTTAAGTCGAGAGCCTATAACGCACACTATCTCATGTGGAGATGGTGTGGTTGAATTAGTACTTTCTATTGACATATTTAGCAATCAGCCTAAACCTAAACAAGCCCTACTTTTCTTTTCATTTCGTGACAAAGATGGAAGAATATTGGATCCAGTAGTGGATTATCCTTTTAGTAAAGCTTTAAACAAGTCTTATGTTTATTTGAATACAGATCCTAGACAATTCGATCAAGTTTTACTAATCCTCCCTGAAACATGTCGCTCAGTTGATATTGGATTGCAGACTTGGGATAGTGGTGATGCGAAAATACAATTGAGTAATAAAGTTGGTATTACGACTTACAAAGAAGGAGTTTCAGTCGTTATTCCTACTTATAAAGGGGTAAACACTATAAGGAAGTGTATAGAGTCACTTTTGAATCAAGACTTTCCCAAAGATTCCTATGAGCTATTGATAGCCATAAATGGCGAGTCTGATGGAACAAATATCTTACTTGAAAAAATCAAACGTAAGCATCCTCTGGCTAATATTAGAATTTTGCAAATACAAGAAGCGGGCGTTGCCAATGCGAGGAATCTTGCTGTTTCTGAGTCATCTTATAATTACACTACATTTATTGATGATGATGACTATGTAAGCCAAAGTTATTTGACATCTCTTTATTCTCTTGCTGACTATTATTCAGTTGTATTAACTGGAGTGACTGATGTTTCACCAGAAGGCAAGACACTTCCAACAGTTATCACACAACAGTTAGGCAAAGTATTACTTAAAGAAGATATTCAATATAGTGATGTCTCATCATCACTAACAATGAATGCTTGCAAACTTGCGCCAGCTCATATGGTAAAGGCAGTATCCTATTTATGTGAATTACGTAGTGGAGAAGATGTTGTTTATTGGTCAGAGCTAATAAGTCGCTTCCAGCCTAGGGTGAAAGTGGTAGAAGAGTTGGAAAATGCCGTTTACTATCGAGTATTACGTGAAAATTCTGTATCAAGACAGAAAGAGTCATTTGATTTCAATGTTCGTCAGCGTTTAATGGTAATTTCAGAGCTCATTAGACTACTGAAAAACGCACCTGTAAAAATTATTGCTGATTTTGTACAAAGTAAGATTAATGCTCAAGCAGGATTTGTTAAACGTTATCTAAGCAAATATCCGCAAGAATTTCCAGATTTCCAATTGCTAGTTGACGAGTTAAAAGTCAACAATAGTGTTATTAGAGAAATTAATGCTCAATTTTCAACCGCATTGATAATATCCTATTGCTATGCCCCGTATATAGATACCTCAGGTGTAGTTATGGGTAAGCGGGTAAGAAATATGGAGCAAACGGTTGATGTTATTTATAACAGCATGGACAAAGTTCGGTCTAAAGATGCCAATTTGCTAAATATTTCTTTACCGTTTGTAGGTAAAATGATTGAGCTTAAATGTGCACAAACTTTCTCAAATTGGAATGGAATAGAGCAATTTGCAGAGCAAGCCTTTGTTGAAACAGCTAGATTGCTTTCTCGTCGTCCTATTTATGAAAAAATTTATAGTCGAGCAATGTGGCCTGCATCTCATTTTGCTGCCGCATTAATTAAAATCTAAATATCCACAGATGAAATGGGTCGCAGAGTTTTCAGACCCCTTATTGCTTTGATGTTGACAGGTAATCAAACGCCATGAGCC
>NZ_JABTBO010000019.1 GCF_014884965.1 Spirabiliibacterium mucosae
ACCCGCCGCAGGCGGAACTGCGATAGTCATGACGGAGTGATGAAAGACGAAAAAACCTGCCGGTGGCAGGTTTTTTTTTAATTAGTGATGCTCTTCTAGCGGTGGTTGGGTTTCATCAAACTCAGGCAGTGGTTTGTGCTCGGTGGCGATGAAGCTGTAAATCACCGGCAGGATAAACAACGTAAATAGTGTCCCGATCGCCAAGCCTGCGATGATGACCGCGCCAATGCTAAAGCGGGAGACGGCGCCGGCGCCCGCGGCTAAGAGCAGTGGGATGAGGCCGGCTATCATCGCCGCGGTGGTCATCAAAATTGGGCGAAGACGAATGCGTGCGGCTTCCATAATTGCCTCAATCCGAGTTTTGCCGTGCAATAGCTGCTCTTCTTTAGCGACTTCACACATCAAAATCCCGTGCTTAGTGATGAGCCCCACCAGCGTGATGAGCCCCACCTCGGAATAGATGTTCAGCGTGCTGCCCGCCACGCCCAAAAAGCCGAGCAGGTTGAGCCCCAGCAAAGCGCCAGAGATCGCCAGTGGCACGGAGACGATGATCACCAGCGGGTCGCGGATCGATTCAAACTGAATAGCAAGCACCAAGAAGATGATGATCACCGCCAAGGCGAAGGTGGTGGCCAAGGTGTTGCCCTCTTGCACAAATTGGCGTGACTCACCACGGAAATCGTAGGTGTAGCCTTGCGGCAGCATCTCAGCCCCCGTGGTTTGG
Organism: Spirabiliibacterium mucosae; assembly: GCF_014884965.1. Lineage (GTDB taxonomy): Bacteria > Pseudomonadota > Gammaproteobacteria > Enterobacterales > Pasteurellaceae > Spirabiliibacterium > Spirabiliibacterium mucosae. Next base: position 725 of record NZ_JABTBO010000019.1, read on the forward strand.
AACCATTTCACCGCATCGCCCACGGAGCCTGTTGGCACACCGCTGATAACGGCGGAGTTGAGCTGGTTAAAGCGTGGCAATGACAGTGGCTGGGTTTTCAGCTCAAGGGTGACCAGGCTGCTAAGCGGCACCGCACTGCCATCACTGGCGATGAGGTAGAAATTGTTCATCGATTCAGGATTGAGGCGTTTTTTGCGCTCAATGCCGGAGATGATTTTATACGCACGCCCTTGCAAATCGACACGAGTGACGGTGGCGCTGGAAAGGAAGCTGCCCACAGTCGAGCTGATTTGCGACATGGTGATGCCGTAAGAGTTGGCTTTGTCGCGGTCAATAGACATGGTCATTTCAGCGGTGTCGAATTTCAGGTCGATATTCGAGAAGATAAACTGCCCCGATTTTTGCGCCTCAGCCCAGATGGATTGCGCCACATCAGCGAGGTTGCGGTAGTCATTTGGGGTGGTGATCACAAACGACACTGGCATGCCTTGCTCGCCGGTGTTGATTTCTGGGAATGGGAAGCCAGAGACAGAAATCTCAGGAATATTTTTTGCTTTGGCGTTGAGTTCGTTCATGATCTCCGCTTGGCTGCGACTGCGCTCGCTCCAGTCGACCAAGGTGGCAATCGCCAATGCTTGGTTGGAGGCCGGCACGCCGGAGATCACTTGCGAGAATTGCACTTCTGGGATCTCTTTTAACAGCGCTTCAAATTTTTTCATCGCGGTTTGCACGTAGTCAACATTGCGATCCGCTGAGGTGGTGCCGATAGACAGCAGCGCGCCTTTGTCTTCGCTTGGCGTCAACTCGCTTGAAAGCTGGCTGAAAAGCAGCGGCAGGCTGGCAAAAATCAGCACCGCAAAGCCCAAAATCCATTTGCGACTGTACATCACCACACCCAGCAAGGTGTTGTAGGTGTTGGTCAAGCGGGTGAGAAAACTTTCCACACGACGCTCAAGCCAGCTTGGGTTGGTGTGGGCTTTGAGCAATTTAGAGCACATCATCGGCGAGAGTGTCAGCGCGATGATGCCGGAGATAAACACCGCCCCGGCCAGTGTTAACGCAAACTCTTTAAACAGAGCGCCAGTGATGCCGCCCATTAATGCCATTGGGGAATACACCGCACACAGCGCAATGGTCATGGAAATCACGGGCAGGGCGATTTCACGCGTGCCGATGATGGCGGCGCGAAATGGCGTTTCGCCAAGCTTGATGTGGCGGTCGACGTTTTCAAGCACCACGATGGCATCATCCACCACGAGACCGATGGCGAGAATCATTGCCAGCAGCGTCATCAAGTTAATTGAAAAATCAAATAATTGCAGCAGCATAATCACCCCAATCAACGAGATTGGAATGGTTACCACTGGCACAATCATGGCGCGGAACGAGCCCAAGAACATGGTGATCACCACCAGCACGATCACGGTCGCCTCAAGAATGGTTTTCACCACCTCTTCAATTGAGCTGTTGATGGCGATGGTTTTGTCATACAAAATTTTGGAATCAATGCTCGGCGGCAAGTTGCGCTTAATGGTGTCAAACAACGGATAAATGTTTTTAATCACCGTCAGCGGGTTGGCGCTTGAAGATGGCTCAATGGAGAGCACCACCGCCTCTTTGCCGTTGGCGGCCGCGCGGAAGTCATTGCTCTCTTTGGTCAGCTCGACGGTGGCGATATCACTCAAGTGAATCAAATTATCGCCGTCGGCGTGCACCACCAAATCTTTAAGCTGCTGCACGTCGGTGGTGGTGGTGTTGACTTTGTTTTTAATCACGGTGAACCAGCCGTTGGCGCTGCCGGCGGCGGTTTGCACGTTGTTGCTCGAAAGCGCTTGCATCACCTGTGGCGCGGAGAGCTTGAGGTTGGCCATTTTTTCAGGGTCAAGCCAAATGCGCATGGCATAAGGCGAGCCGCCGAAAATATCTACCTTCGCCACCCCAGGGATGGTGAAAAACTGCGGTTTGACCACGCGCTGAATGTAGTCTGTCACCTGGCTGGAATCGAGCACATCGGAGGTGAAGCTAATATACATCATGCCCGAGCCACCACTCGAGGAGGTGATCACCGGGTCGTTGATCTCTTTTGGTAGGGCTGAACGCACGGAGTTGACCTTGGAGAGCACGTCGGCTAGCGCAGCGTTCGGGTCGGTGTTGAGCTTCATTTTGACCGTGATTAGCGAGCTGCTTTGCTTGCTCGAGGAGGTGATGTAGTCGATATTATCGGCTTGTGCAATCGCCTCTTCCAGCTGTGAGGTCACAAATGCTTGAATCAAATTCGCATCCGCCCCTGGGTAAACCGTGGTGACATTGATAACGGTGGTGGTCATCTCTGGGTATTCACGCACGGTGAGCTTTGAAATCGCCTGCAGCCCAAGGATGATAATCAGCATGCTGATTGCCGCGGCCAGCACAGGGCGGCGAATAAAAATATCAGTAAAACGCATAACCGCAATCCTTATAATCGTGAGCTTTGCGCAGGCTGCTCAGTGCCAGCACCGCTTTGATCTGACACCACCACTAAGCCGCCGTTACTCAAGCGCTGCTGGCCGCCGGTGACAATTTTGTCACCAAATTTCAACGCGCCAGATTTGATGTGGGCATAAATGCCGTAACGGTCAATGGTGTGCACCGTCACCAATTCCACGCGATAAATTTTATCAAGGTCTTGCCGGCCTTGCAGTTTAGCTTTATCTTCATCTGAAAGTGCGGTCAGGCGATAGACGGTTTCGCCATACATATTATAGGTGATCGCCACTTTCGGCAGCACCACTTGGTCGTGCTCGGTGTTGAGCGCCACGCGCAGGCGGGCAAACATGCCGGAGAGCAGCTTGCCGCGGGTGTTTTCCACACTGGCTTGCAGCTGCACCAAACCGCTGTTAGCGTTGATGGCCGGCTCAATGGCGGAGATTTTCGCCTCAAAGGTTTCCCCCGTGAAGGCATCGGTAGTGACGGTTACTTTTTGTCCAATGTGCAAGTTTTGCAGCTCGTTTTGGCCTAAAGAGAAGTCAATTTTGCTTTTGCTGATGTCTTCTACCCGCACCATCGGTTTGCCGATGGTGACGTATTCACCCACATTGACTTGAATGATCCCAACCGTGCCTGAAAACGGCGCATAAATTTGACGGCGCGCGAGGCTGGCCTTGGCAGCGGCAATGTTGGCTTGCAAGGTTTTGTAGCTTGATTGCGCTTTGTCGAAATCACTTTTTGAGACACTTTTGCTGTTAAGCAAAGTGGAAAAACGCTGGAAGTTGGCTTGCGCGGCAGGCAGTTGTGCTTGAAGTGAGGCGAGATTGGCCTTTTCCACCTCGCTGTCAAGCTCAATAAGCAAATCGCCCGCGTTGACTTGTTGGCCCGCGCTGATCAAAATCGCCTTCACCGTGCCTGCACTTTGTGAGCTGAGCATCGCCCCTTGATTTGGCCGCACGATGCCAGTGGCCTCAATCGCCGGTGTCCATTGGCGCGTTTGCACGTCCATCACCGTCACCGGGTTCACCGGCTCTGGCATGTGGGATAAAAACTCCGCCTTTTTATAAGCTTTGAAAAATTGCAAGCCAATGACGGCTGCAATCACCAATAGTGCGATGAATAAAACCAATTTAAGCACAAAGCGCTTGGACCGTGTTGGCTTTTGCGCGTCATTGTTTGTCATGATATAACTCCGTAAACCTTAAAAACTGATAGCCTGCCAGGTGCGTTTGATCACCTGCTCTAATAATTCGCTGTTGTATTGCTCGTCAAAATAGACCTGGCGAAAGCTCAAATTCATGGCGCTTTCCAAACTTAAAGAAAACAAGATCTCAGCGGGCAGATGACACAGTTGTTTTTGCTTTTTGCCCGCTTTGACAAAGCGATCCCAGCGGTCTTCGCGCACTTTGCACTCTTTGACCAACTCTGAAAAGCCAGGGATATTTTTGTATTGAAAAATGTTTTTCAAAACATATTCATGCTCGTGGCAAAAATGCCACAAATTCCACCACATTTGGCGATATTGATCATAAAGTGCGGTCTGTTCGTCGCAATTTTCACTCAGCGCGTGGTTGATGCGCGTGAATAAATATTTAGCCAAATCCCGCAAAAGTTCATCTTTATTTTTGAAATGAATATAGATTGTGCCGACGGAAATCCCGACCGCACTGGCTATTTTTTGCATGGAAAGTGTGTGTAAGCCCTTTTCTGCCATCAATTTTTCGGTGGCGTTGAGGATTTGCTGTGCTGTTTGTCCTTCTTGCTGATACATAATCGCCCTATACAACGAGGTGAATGAGCGTTCATTTTACTAATAAAATGCCACAGTGCAAGCACATTTTGATTCGTCAAGCCTAATGCGTGAAAAATGCACAGTAAAACCGCACTTTTGCCCCGTTTGGGCTTGATGTAGATCAAGCATCTGTCAATTTTTGTCATAAATACCCCTTATTGGGCATTAATCCCCTTGCACGGTTCAGCGGATAATCAGCAGCGTAAAAAAGTCAAGTGCGGTGCAAAATGACAGCAAAAACCAACAACTCACACTCACAGTGGCATGTTTGCGGCATGGTTGCCCAATGCCACCCGAAAGATATTGCCGCGGTGAAAACCGCACTTTCGGCCTTGACCTTAACCGAGGTCAGCGCCGTGGATGAACAAAATGGCAAATTGGCCGTGGTAATGGAATCGAGCAGCCAGGCCGATTTGTTAGAACGTATGGAGCAAGCGCGCGACATTGACGGCGTGCTGGCCCTTTCTTTGGTGTATCACCAACAAGATCAAGATAATTTGGTGGGGGAATAATGAACTTAACGCGTCGTGAATTTATGAAAGCCAACGCAGCCACCGCAGCCAGCCTGGCTGCGGGGCTGAGCATTCCGGTTGTGAATGTGGCCGCGGCTGATTCATCAATCAAGTGGGACAAAGCCGTTTGCCGCTTTTGTGGCACGGGCTGTAGCGTGCTGGTGGGCACCCAAAATGGCCGTGTGGTGGCCTCACAAGGGGACCCTGATGCCGAGGTAAACCGCGGGCTGAACTGCATTAAAGGCTACTTTTTGCCAAAAATTATGTACGGTAAAGACCGCCTAACCCAGCCGATGCTGCGCATGACCGACGGCAAATACGACAAAAACGGCGAGTTTACTCCAATCAGCTGGGATGAAGCGTTTAAAACCATGGCGGACAAATTCAAAGCCGCGATCGCCAAAAATGGCCGCAACGCCGTGGGCTGCTTCACCTCGGGGCAATCCACTATTTGGGAAGGCTATGCCCTCAACAAACTCTACAAAGCAGGCTTGCGCTCCAACAATGTTGACCCGAACGCCCGTCACTGCATGGCCTCAGCTGCGGTGGCGTTTTTGCGCACCTTCGGGATTGATGAGCCAATGGGCTGCTATGACGACATTGAACACGCCGATGCCTTTGTGCTGTGGGGCTCAAACATGGCGGAAATGCACCCAATTTTGTGGTCGCGCATTACCGATCGCCGCATCTCAAATCCTGAGAGCAAAGTGTTTGCCCTGTCGACCTTTGAAAACCGCTGCTTTGAGCTGGCTGACCACGGTATTGTGTTCAAGCCGCAAAGTGACTTGGCTATTTTGAACTACATCGCCAACTATTTGATTGAGCACGATGCCATCAATTGGGATTTTGTCAACAAACACACCAACTTCAAAAAAGGCGTGACCGACATCGGCTATGGGCTGCGTAACGATCACCCATTGGAGCAAAAAGCGCAAAATTCAGGCAACGGCAAAATGCTCGACAGTGATTTTGAGCAATACAAAGCGCTGGTTGCGGAATACACCTTAGACAAAGCCCACGAAATCAGTGGCGTGCCAAAAGATCAGCTTGAGATGCTGGCGAAATTGTACGCCGATCCGGATAAAAACATCATTTCTTTCTGGACGATGGGCTTCAATCAACACACCCGTGGTGTGTGGGTGAACCACTTGATGTATAACGTGCATTTGCTCACTGGCAAAATCTCCAAACCAGGCTGTGGGCCGTTTTCATTAACCGGCCAGCCGTCTGCTTGCGGCACCGCGCGTGAAGTGGGCACCTTTGCCCACCGCCTGCCAGCGGATATGGTGGTGACCAACGAAAAACACCGCGACATCGCCGAGAAAATCTGGAAATTGCCAAAAGGCACCATTTCCGACAAAGTGGGCTACCACGCCATTTTGCAAGACCGCATGCTCAAAGACCGCAAAATGAATGTGTTGTGGGTGATGTGCAACAACAATATGCAAGCCGGGCCAAACCTCAACCAAGAGCGCCTGCCAGGCTGGCGTGACCCAGAAAACTTTATTATCGTCTCCGACCCCTACCCAACGGCGAGTGCGTTGTCGGCAGATTTGATTTTGCCAACCTCGATGTGGGTTGAAAAAGAAGGCGCCTACGGCAACGCCGAGCGCCGCACCCAATTTTGGCATCAACTGGTGCCGAAAACAGGCGAATCGCGCTCGGATTTGTGGCAAATTGTCGAGTTTTCAAAATATTTCACCACCGATGAAATGTGGGAAGAAGACCTGTTGGCGCAAATGCCAGAATACCGCGGCAAGCGTTTGTACGACATTTTGTTCACCAACGGGCAAGTGGATAAATACCCAAATAGCGAAATTGGGGGTTATCTCAATGATGAGGCTGAACATTTTGGGTATTATATCCAAAAAGGGTTGTTTGAAGAGTATGCCAGCTTTGGCCGCGGCCATGGGCATGATCTTGCGCCGTTTGATATGTATCACAAAGCGCGCGGCTTGCGCTGGCCGGTGGTGGACGGCAAAGAAACGCTGTGGCGCTACCGCGAAGGCTATGACCCGTATGTCAAAGCAGGCGAAGGCGTGCGCTTTTATGGCAAGCCAGACGGCCGTGCGATTATTCTCGGCGTGCCGTATGAGCCACCTGCAGAGATGCCAGATGACGAGTACGATTTGTGGCTCTCCACCGGCCGCGTGCTGGAGCATTGGCACACCGGCACCATGACACGCCGCGTGCCAGAATTGCACCGCGCATTTCCAAACAACTTGGTGTATATGCACCCACTCGATGCCAAAGCGCGCGGCATGCGCCATGGCGACAAAGTGAAAGTGGTTTCTCGTCGTGGTGAAATTGTTAGTTATATTGATACTCGCGGTCGCAACCGCGTGCCGCAAGGCTTGGTGTACACCACCTTTTTTGACGCCGGTCAGTTGGCGAACCGCTTAACGCTCGACGCCACCGACCCAATCTCAAAAGAGACTGACTACAAAAAATGTGCAGTCAAAGTGATTAAGGCATAAGCAAAATATGAAAAAGCCCGTGAACAACCCACAACGACGCCGCGTAATCAAAGACGGCGTACGCACCGCTGGCGCTTTAGCCAGTGTGGGGTTGTTGCTGGCTTTGCAACAAAACAAAGCCAAGCCCGCCAAGGTGTGGCGCTGCGCCCACCATTTGCGCTAAGCGATGACAAAGATTTTGCCAATGCCTGTGTGCGCTGTGGCCAATGCGTGCAAGCCTGCCCTTACGATATGCTGCATCTGGCAGGCTTGCTTTCACCGCTGGAGGCGGGCACGCCATATTTTATCGCGCGCCAAAAGCCGTGTGAAATGTGTGAGGACATCCCGTGTGCGAAGGCCTGCCCAAGCGGCGCGCTGGATGCCACGCAAGATAACATCAACGACGCACGCATGGGGCTTTCCGTGTTGTTAGATCACGAAACCTGCCTCAACTGGCAAGGGTTGCGCTGCGATGTGTGTTACCGTGTGTGCCCGCTGATCGACAAAGCCATCACGCTTGAAAATCAGCACAACTCACGTAGTGACCGCCACGCCAAGCTCATCCCAACAGTGCATTCTGATGCTTGCACTGGCTGCGGCAAGTGTGAAGAGGCCTGCGTCCTGGAAGAGGCGGCGATCAAAGTGCTGCCAATGGCGCTGGCCAAAGGCATGCTCGGCAAACATTATCGCCTCGGCTGGGAAGAAAAGAAAAGCGGGCCACTCGCTGCTCAATCAAGAGATCATCGATTTGCCAACGCGTATGCCGGAGGTGCAATAATGGCCAATGCGATTGAGCACGCTGGGCGTGAAGCGCGGCAAAAACTCGGCTGGTGGCAGGCTAACCGCTTTTTGATTTTGCGCCGTGTATCGCAACTGGCGATTTTGGCAATGTTCTTGGCTGGACCGCACTTTGGCATTTGGCTTTTGCGAGGCAATTATTCCGCCAGCTTATTGCTCGACACCGTGCCACTGACCGACCCGCTGATGCTCGCCGAGAGCCTGGCGACAGGTTATGTGCCCGTGCTCAGCGCCTTGCTCGGTGGGCTGATTGTGATCGCCTTTTATGCCGTGGTGGGCAGCAAAGTGTTTTGTGCTTGGTGCTGCCCGCTCAATGTGGTGACCGATGCTGCCGCTTGGCTGCGGCGCAAGTTGCGCATTCGCCAAAGTGCCAAGCTCAACCGCACTTTGCGTTATGGCATTTTGCTGATGATTTTGCTCGGCTCAGCCATCACCAGCACTATGCTGTGGGAGTGGGTCAACCCCGTTGCGGCATTGGGGCGGGCGCTGATTTATGGCTTTGGCGCGAGCATTTGGCTGCTGTTGGCGATTTTTTTATTTGATTTATTGGTGGTGGAGCACGGCTGGTGTGGGCATTTGTGCCCGATTGGCGCGGCCTACGGCGTGATTGGCGCCAAAGGCGTGCTGCGCGTGCAGGTGATTGACCGCAACCGCTGTGACCGCTGCATGGACTGCATCAACGTCTGCCCTGAACCGCAGGTGTTGCGCAGCCCTCTGTTTGGTGGCGCTGATGAGCGCCCAATGGTTTTAAGCAAAGATTGCATCAGCTGCGGGCGTTGTGTTGACGTGTGCGCTGAATCTGTATTTACCTTTTCAACACGCTTTAATAAAGGTTAGGAGTGACCAATGACGTTGAAAACTGCATTTGTAATGGGGCTTTTGTGTGTGGCCAGCAGTGCGTGGGCCAACACAGACGTAGAGCCGGTGGGCAAAGACATTCAAAGCTCGCCTGAAAACGTGGCGCCGGCATTTCATAATAATCCAAAAGAAACCGAGCCTGCGGCACTGAACTATGTGAATCAGCCACCGATGATCCCACACAGTATTAAAAATTATCAGGTGACTAAAAATCAAAACCAATGCCTCAACTGCCACAGCGTAGCGGCCTCGCGTGCCACAGGTGCGCCACGCATCAGCCCAACGCACTTTGTCAGCCGTGACGGCAAAGTCAGCGGCAGCCTTGCGCCGCGGCGCTATTTCTGTCTTCAATGCCACGTGCCGCAAGCGGAAGTTGAGCCGATTATCGAAAACGAATTTAAACCGCTACCAGGCTATGGGAGCAACTAATGGCTGAGAAAAAACCGAACATCATTACACGTTTTTGGCGTTGGTTTCGCACCCCAAGCAAGCTGGCGATTGGCACGCTGCTGATTATCGGCTTTATCGCAGGGGTTGTATCTTGGGTGGGCTTTAACTACAGCCTGGAGCAAACCAACACAGAAGAGTTCTGCGTCAGCTGCCACAGCAACGACGTTTACCCAGAATACCTGCACACCGCGCATTACCAAAACCGCAGCGGCGTGAAGGCCACTTGCCCAGACTGCCACGTGCCGCACCAATTTGTGCCGAAAATTATCCGCAAATTGAAAGCCAGCCGTGAGGTTTATGCGCACGTGATGGGCTACACCGACACCATCGAAAAATTCAACGCCCGCCGGCTGCACATGGCTGAACGCGAATGGGAACGCATGAAAGAAACCCAATCGCAAGAGTGCCGCAATTGTCACAACTTTGACAACATGGATTTCAGCCAACAAAAATCCGTGGCGGCCAAAATGCACCGTAAAGCGATTGAAAACGGCAACAGCTGCATCGACTGCCACAAAGGCATCGCCCACCAGCTGCCAGACATGAGCGAAGTGAAAGACGCCACCGCCATTCACTAATCCCCTCCTGCCAAGGCTCGCGCCGTGTTGAGCCTTGGCTGACCGCACTTTTAATTATTTCAAGATTTTAAAAAAATGTGTTGATTTGTCATTTTTTGTATATTAAAATCCGCGCTCTTTTTTACCCAAACAAGGATATTAAATGAAAAAAACCTTATTAACCACGCTGTTATGCTCTCTGATGATCACCGCCTGTTCCAGTGGCGGCAGTGATGATGGCCAAAGCAACAGCAATCAAAACACAGAACAACGCGTGAAAGACAAAGCGAAAGCACAAGCCGATAAAGCAGAAAAGAAAGCTCAAGACGCCAAAGCCGATGCCAAAGACAAAGCTGATGAGCTAAAAGACAAAGCCAAAGCAGAAGCTGATAAAGCAGAAGACAAAGCGAAAGACGCCAAAGCTGATGCCAAAGACAAAGCCGATGAGCTGAAAGACAAAGCCAAAGCGGAAGCTGACAAAGCCGAAGAGAAAGCGAAAGGCGCACAAGCCGACGCCAAAGACAAAGCCGATGAGCTGAAAGATAAAGCTAAAGCGGAAGCTGACAAAGCCGAAGAGAAAGCCAAAAACGCGAAAGCCGACGCCAAAGACAAAGCTGATGAGCTAAAAGACAAAGCCAAAGCAGAAGCTGACAAAACAGAAGACAAAGCGAAAGACGCGAAAGCTGACGCTAAAGACAAAGCCGATGAGCTGAAAGACAAAGCCAAAGCGGAAGCTGACAAAGCCGAAGACAAAGCAAAAGATGCTAAAGCCGATGCCAAAGACAAAGCTGATGAGCTCAAAGACAAAGCCGATGAAAAATTGCGTGATGCCAAAATGCCACCGGCGTACATGACAGTAGATGTCAACGGTACTCAAATGGATCTCACTTTGGGTGAAGATGCAGGCATACCTGGATATAATGACCTACGTTATGATGAAAACATCGATAGCCGTTACAGCGCAAATTATCAGCACAGCGTATTTGGTTATGTTATCGATAAAAAAGCAGAAACGAGTAACTTCTTCGCGCAGGGTGAAAGCACGCTCGAGGCGAACATGCCAACGGAAGGCCTCGTCGACTATCACGGTGATGCATTATTCTTCGCTGGTAGCGACTTGCAAGAAGGTAGCGCAAACCTGTCAGCCAATTTTGGTGAAAAAACGGTTGAAGGTGCCATTATTCGTCGCACTGGAGATAAAATCGCCCAATTCCGTGGTGATATTCACGGCAACCGCTTCAGCGCCAATGAAGACGGTTTGAACATGGACGGTGGCTTTTATGGCGAGAGCGCACAAGAAGCGGCAGGCAAGTTTGAAGGCCGCGTACATGATAAAGAGATTACGGGTGCATTTGCCGTTAAACAACAGTAATCATACCCAGATCGCAAAAACCTCACCCTTGGGTGAGGTTTTTTTGTTTCTGACCGCACTTTTATTATTTGGCGGCTTTGAAAGCTAAGGTGCCGGTGAGTTGCAAGGTTTGCGCTTTGTCGTCTTGCAGCTGGTATGGCAGTTTGGCGGTGGCGCCGAGGATTTGGTAGCCGTCTTGCGCTTTGCGCAGTGTCAATTCGGCCACGCCGTCTTTGATGGACACATCGTCAAGGTCGCCGGCTTGGTCTTCAAACTCCACGTTGTTGAACGGCTGGCCGTTGTAGGTGACGAGCACTTTGAGTTTGTCGCCTTCTTTCAAGGTCAACGGGTTGCTCAGCGGGGTTACTTCCAGTTTCAAGCCCACCGGTTTGCTGTAAGTATCATTCCAGGTAAAGATGCTTTTGCCGAGTTTGTAGATGCGGCGAGAGTCAAAAATCACGCCTTGCACCTCGGTGCGCGGTTTGTGAAAATGTTTATCCGCGGTGAAGGTGAAGTAGCCGTAGTCGTATTCTGCGGTCATCAAGCCGACTTTAGCGTTTTCGTCTTTTAAGCTGACGTTGCCGTTTTGGTAGTCAAACCCGACTTTCAGGCGTTTGCCAGCGTTGTCGTAGGCGCTCACGCCGATCACTTGTTGAAAATCCGGCAACTCCCAGTGGTCGTCGGCCCAAAATTGGATGCCGTAGCCTTGATCGGTATGCACTGGGAACAAATTATGCGCGTTGGCCGCGGTGGCGAACAGCCCTGCAAAGGCGAGGGCGTAGAGTGATTTGAGTTTCATTGAAATGTCCTTTTGTGAATAAATTGCAAAAGGATATTATCACGAATGATAACTATTATCAAAATATAAAGTGCGGTTGACCGCACTTTATCGTGGCAAGGTGATTTGATTGCGATCGTTATACAACGAGCGGTAACCAAAATGCAGCGCGCCGAACAGCGACAGGCTGACCACGGTGCAAATGGCGATCATAATCGCGATTTGATACAACACCGCGGTGCTCGGCAAGGTGCCTGAGAGAATTTGGCCCGTCATCATGCCTGGCAGGGCGATAATCCCCATCCCAACCATCGAGTTGAGGGTGGGCAAAAGTGCGGTTTCCAGCGCTTGGTTGACATACGGCAGCAAAATCTTCTCTGGCGTCACGCCGAAATTGAGCAGCGTGCTGATTTTGTCGTTTTCGCTGCGCAGACTCTCGCGGAAGGTTTTCAGGCCTAAGTTAAGTGCGGTCATGGCGTTACCCATCATCATGCCGCCTAGGGGGATGACATACTGCGGGTTGAAGAGATCTTGATTGGCCACCACCAGCACAAAAAAGGCCAAAATCGACAAGCCCGAGCCGCTCAACGACAGCGCCACCGCCAGTTTAAAGCGTGGGTTGAGCATCGGGTTTTTCGACAGTACGCGGTGGATCGCAAAGGCGATCATCGCCGCCACATACGCCAGTGTAAACAGCGGATTTTCATGCCCGAAAATATACGTCAGCACCCAGCCGGCGATGATGAGCTGCACCGTCATGCGCAAGCTGGCGACAAACAACAGCCGTGTTTGCGCGATGTTGTTTTTCTTCATCACATAAAGGACGATCAAAAGCAGCAGATAAACCAAGCTGAAGTTCAGCAGATTCATGCTCACCGTGTTCATGCGCCCTCCTTGTGGATGTGAATACTATTTTGTGCAAAGCGCTGCACCAGTGGCTCGTCGTGGCTGATCACGATCGGCGTGATGCCCTCGCGCTGGCAAAAGGCGAGCACATCGCCCACCACTTGCGTGGCCAAGCGTTCATCCAGTGCCGAGGTTGGCTCGTCAAGCAGCAACACGGTCGGTTTGAGGCTCAAGGCGATGGCGATAAACACCCGCTGCTGCTCGCCGCCTGAAAGGTGGCTGCAGTCACTGTCCAACCCAAACTGTTGCGCTTGGCTGAGAGCTAAATAGGGTGCCATTTCCTCATCACTGAGCGGCACCTTGCCCAAGTAGTGATAAAACTGGTTGAAATTATCCCGAATGCTGCCCGGGAAGAGATAAAGCCGCTGGTTGACCAGCAAGATCTCACGGCGCAGGGTGATGGTGTCAAGGGTGGCGATATCCTGCCCTTGATAAAAAATCGTGCCACTAAAGGGCGTGAGCGTGGCGTTGAGCAGGCGAAACAGCGTGCTTTTGCCCGCACCGCTGGGGCCTTGCAAAAACGTGACCTGCCCTGGCGCAATGCTGACGTTCGGGTATCGCAGGCAGGTTTGTGCTGAATAGCATAGGTTATCCAGCCGAATCAGTGCATCCATAAAATATCCTTACAAAATCTGCTACTATTAAGCCAAATTTAGCGGATAATTTCAAACACATTTACCCAACCGCACTTTGCTTTTGGCGCCACGCGTGGGCTATTTGCGTAATTTGACTTGGGCGATTTTGTGGTTGGCGCCTTTAACCAAAATCAGATTGGCGCGCTCGCGGCTTGGTAAGATATTTTCACGCAAGTTGAGGCCGTTGATCTCGTCCCAAATTTGGTTCGCCGTGGCCACCGCCTCGTCTTCGGAGAGCTTGGAATAGTGATGGAAATAGGAGTTCGGGTCACTAAAGGCGCTTTTACGGAAGTTGAGAAAGCGCTTGATATACCAGCTTTTCAGCAGTGATTCTTTGGCATCGACAAAAATGGAGAAATCGACAAAATCAGAGACAAACAGCCGATCGGGGTTTTTGGCGTGATGAGCGCTGGTTTGCAGCACGTTGAGGCCTTCTAAAATCAAGATATCCGGCTGGTCAACCACGTTGAATTGGTTGGGGATGATGTCATAGGTCAAGTGCGAATAAATCGGCGCTTTCACCTCACGCTTGCCAGATTTGATATCCGAGATAAATTGAATCAAGCGCTGGGTGTCATAGGAAATCGGGAAGCCCTTTTTGTGCAGCAAATCGTGTTGTTGCAAATGCGCTAAGGGATATAAAAAGCCGTCGGTTGTGATCAAATCCACCTTGCGCGGTTGTGGCCAGCGGCTAAGCAGGGATTGCAAAATCCGCGCACTGGTGCTTTTGCCCACCGATACGCTGCCGGCGATACTGATGATATAGGGCACGTTGGCGGATTTCACGCCTAAAAAGCGGTGCAACACTGCTTGGCGGGCGAGGTTTTCTTCAATAAAATAGTTGACCAAACGGGTCAGCGGCAAGTAAATGGTGCTGACCTCATCCAATGACAGCTCTTCGTTGAACCCCAGCAGCGGCTCTAAGTCTTGCTCGGTGAGCGTCATCGGCACACTTTTACGCAACGCCGCCCACTGCGGGCGGTTGAATTCCATAAAGGGTGTGTATTTTTGGTCAGCTTTCATCGGGTATCCTCTGTTCTGACGGTCATAGTATCACGAGTTGGTGATTAAACCTAAGTGCAAAAGTGCATTTTTTAACCCGTCTTGTTCAATATCGCCACAGACATAATCCGCCTTGGCTTTAAGCTGCGCATGGCCATTGCCCATCGCCACACCAAAGCCGACCGCACTGATCATTTCCAAATCATTCAAGCCGTCGCCAAAGGCCACCGCGTTTTTCGCCTCCAGGTTGAAGTGCGATAGCACCGCTTGAATGCCGCGTGCCTTCGAGCCATCACGGCTGAGCACATCGACGGCGTCGTCATGCCAGCGCACCACGCGCAGGCGTGATTGCAACAGCGGCGCACGAGCCACTTGCGCATCTTGGCTGGCGTCATAAAACGCCAGCATTTGATAAACCGCACTTTGCTGATAAAAATCAGGGTCAACGATATAACGCTCGGTAATCGGGCGCAGGGCGTTGTCCACTTTGGCTGTTTGGCGATTGACCGCGATAGCCTCATGGCCAACAAAGGCGTAATCAATCCCAAGGCGGGTGAAAAACGCCACCATCTCTTCAATCTCGCTTTGCGCCAGCGGGAAGCTGGCGAGCGGTTGCCCTTGGTAGCAGTTGTATTGGCCGTTAATACTAACAAAAAGATCGATTGGCAGTTCGGCGATAAGTTGGTCAATTTGTGCCGGCAGCGCGCACAACGCACGCCCTGTTGCAATGGCAGGGATGATGCCATTGGCCTTTAACTGCGCCAGCGCGGGCGCAACCGAGCTTGGCAGGGTGTTTTTGTGTTTGATGTATAAGGTTTCGTCGATGTCAAAAAGACAATTTTAATCTGGTCGGGTGAAAGCATAAAATCCGTTATGTCGCTTGCAAAGCGGGCATATTACCATTTTTTCGAGCCTGATCGCATAACTTATCACAAAAAATGTCGCCACCGAGGGATTTTGGCATAATGGCGCTATGTCTGTGTTGCTCAACCACCTTGCCCATGCCCTTGCCCCGCGCTGCCTGCTCTGCCAGCGTGCTTTGGGCCATGCGCGCTTTGGGCTGTGCAGCCGCTGCTGGCGTGCGCTGCCCCGCGCGCCGTGCTGTGGCCGCTGTGGGCTTGTGCTGCCACACAGTGCCGCGCAATGTGGCCAGTGCTTATCCGCGCCGCCGCGCTGGCAGCATTTGGTGCAGGTCACGCCCTATGCCCCGCCCCTGAGCGGCTGGATTCATCGCTTCAAATTCACCGGCGGCTTTGCCCTTGACCGCACTTTGGCACGCTTATTACTGCTGGCGATTTTAGACCACCGCCGGCGCTACCTCACGCCACTGCCCGATGCCATCATCCCTGTGCCGCTGCACCCCCGCCGGCACAAGCGCCGAGGTTATAACCAAGCCGAGCAGCTCGCGCACTATCTCGCCCACTGGCTTGGGATAGAGCTTGTCACCACCGCCGTGGTGCGCGCCTATGCCGTGCCGCCCCAGCGGGGCTTGAGTGCGCGGGCGCGGCAGGAAAATATTCGCCATGTGTTTAAAGCCACCACCTCGCTGAAAGGCAAGCACATTGCGCTGGTTGATGATGTGGTCACCACTGGCGCCACCGTCAATGAGCTGTGCCGCGTGCTCAAACGCGCGGGTGCACGCGCGGTGAGCGTTTGGTGCTTGTGTCGCAGCCAAGGGCATTGAGTGCTGGAAAAAAGTGCGGTTTAGGGGTATGATAACAGGCATAATTCCGACAATTTAAGTCGGATATTGACGAATAATAAGGACAATTATGTATATTACTATTTCACCAGCCGCACAGGCGCATTTTCGTAAATTGCTCGACCAACAAGAAGAGGGCACCAATATCCGCATTTTTGTGGTTAACCCAGGCACCCCAAACGCCGAGTGCGGCGTGTCTTACTGCCCGCCGAATGCGGTGGAAGCGGCCGACACGGAGCTGAAATACGACACTTTTTCAGCCTTTGTGGATGAGGTCAGCTACCCATTTTTAGAAGACGCCGAGCTTGATTTTGTCACCGACGAAATGGGCTCACAGCTCACGCTGAAAGCGCCTAACGCCAAAATGAAAAAAGTCGCCGACGACGCACCGTTAATTGAGCGGGTCGATTATGTCATTCAAACCCAAATCAACCCGCAACTGGCCAGCCACGGCGGGCGCATCACCTTGATTGAGCTGACCGACGACGGCGTGGCAGTGTTACAATTCGGCGGCGGCTGCAACGGCTGTTCAATGGTGGACGTGACCTTGAAAGATGGCGTTGAAAAACAACTGCTCGAGCAATTTGCCGGCGAGTTAAACGGCGTGCGCGATGTCACCGACCACCAACGTGGCGAGCACTCTTACTACTAATTACCCTGCAAAAAGTGCGGTTGGGTTTCAAACCACCGCACTTTTTGCTATGTTAAGCCTTTTCAACTGACCGCAAAAGACTATGCTAAACCAACACATCAGCCAAACCATCGCCACGGAATTGAGCGTGAAACCGGCGCAAATTCTATCCGCGATTGAACTTTTTGACGCGGGCAACACCATTCCGTTTATCGCTCGTTACCGCAAAGAGGCCACCGGTGGCCTAGATGACAGCCAGCTGCGCCATTTTGAAACGCGCCTTGGCTACCTGCGCGAGCTTGAAGAGCGCCGCCAGACGATTTTGAAATCCATCGACGAGCAAGGCAAATTGACCGACGAGCTGCGCGAGAAGATCACCACCTGCGAGAGCAAAACCGCACTTGAAGATCTCTACCTGCCCTACAAGCCTAAACGTCGCACCAAAGGGCAAATTGCCATTGAAGCAGGCCTTGAGCCGCTGGCCGATGCACTGTGGCAAGAACCAAGCCTAGTGCCTGAAGACAAAGCAAGCGAATTTTTAAACCCAGAGCTCGGCGTGAGCGATGCCAAAGCCGCACTCGATGGCGCGCGCTATATCTTGATGGAGCGCTTTGCGGAAGACGCGGAATTGATCGCCAAAGTGCGGTCATACCTGCAAAAAAATGCCTATTTGGTGTCGCAGGTGATTGAGGGCAAAGAGGCGGAAGGCGCGAAGTTTCAAGACTATTTTGACCACCGCGAGCTGCTGTCTAAAGTGCCGTCGCACCGCGCGCTGGCGATGCTGCGTGGGCGCAATGAAGGCGTGTTGCAACTCAGCCTAGACGCCGACCCTGAAAGCGAAGACAAGCGCCAAAGCCACTGCGAGGAGATTATCCGCGCCCATTACAACGTGAGATTAAACCAGCAGCCGGCCGACAGCTGGCGCGAGCAGGTGATCAGCTGGACGTGGCGGATTAAACTCTCGCTGCATTTAGAAACCGAGCTGATGGCGGCACTGCGTGAAAAAGCCGAGGGCGAGGCGATTGACGTGTTCGCACGCAACTTGACCGCACTTTTAATGGCCGCACCCGCCGGCGCCCACACCACCATGGGGCTTGACCCCGGCTTGCGCACCGGCGTGAAGGTGGCGGTTGTGGACAGCACAGGCAAATTGTTGGCAACCGAGACGATTTATCCACACACCGGCCAGCTTGAGCGCGCGGCGCACAGTATTTATCAACTCGGCAAGCGTTTTAACGTTGGGCTGATTGCCATTGGCAACGGCACTGCATCGCGAGAAACCGAACGCTTTGTCGCCGGCGTATTGGCGCAGTCAAAAGACTGGCAGGCGCAAAAAGTTATCGTCAGTGAGGCAGGCGCGTCGGTCTATTCCGCCTCTGAGCTGGCGGCCAAAGAGTTCCCAGAGCTGGACGTGTCATTACGCGGCGCGGTGTCTATCGCGCGGCGCTTGCAAGACCCTTTAGCGGAGCTGGTGAAAATTGACCCGAAAGCCATTGGTGTGGGGCAATATCAACACGATGTTAACCAAAGCCAACTGGCGCGCAAGCTCGACGCGGTAGTGGAAGACTGCGTGAATGCCGTGGGGGTGGATCTCAACACCGCATCCAGTGCGTTATTAACCCGCGTGGCGGGCTTGAGTGCCACCTTGGCGCAAAATATCGTGGCTTACCGCGATGAGCACGGCCGCTTTGACAGCCGCGAGCAGCTTAAAAATGTCCAGCGCCTGGGGCCAAAAGCCTTTGAGCAATGTGCGGGCTTTTTGCGTATTCAAGGCGGCGCCAACCCGCTTGATGCCTCAAGCGTTCACCCTGAGGCCTATCCTGTGGTGGAGAAAATTTTGCACGCCTGCGGCGAGCCGATTGACGCACTGATGGGCAACACCCCAGCGGTGCGTGCCCTTGACCCAGCGCAATTTATCGACGAGCGCTTTGGCCTGCCAACGGTGCGCGACATTCTCCAAGAGCTGGAAAAGCCAGGGCGCGACCCGCGCGGCGAGTTCAAAACCGCAACCTTCAAAGAAGGCGTGGAAAGCTTAGACGATCTCAAAGCGGGCATGATTTTGGAAGGCACGGTCACCAACGTGACCAACTTTGGTGCTTTTGTGGATATCGGCGTGCATCAAGACGGCTTAGTCCACATCTCGGCGCTTTCTGACCGCTTTGTGGAAGACCCACACCAAGTGGTGAAAACCGGTGATATCGTCAAAGTCAAAGTGTTGGATGTAGACATCCCACGCAAACGCATTGCGCTGACCTGCCGCCTTGACGACACCGCCCAGCCAAAAGGCCAAAGTGCGGTGCGCAGCGACAAAAAAGCCCACACTGGCCGCGGCAAAACTGCCCCAAGCAGCACCCTGGGCAATGCCTTTGCCGATGCGCTGAAAAATTGGAAAAAATAACCGCACTTTGCATCACATTCCATGAGAATAATTATTTTATCTCATTAAAAAATAATAAATTCTAAATGGAATGTGATTTTCTTCTCAATTTTCATAATCGAAAATTAACAACCCTATTAAACATGTTATTATGCACTCAGACACAATTTCTACATTTGTGCCATCTAGAGAATATTAATAACGAATTAAGGGGTGACTTATGATAGGTTTTTTTAAACCGAGTGCCGATAAGCCTTTGTTACCGAAAGATCAAATTGACCCAACTTACCGCCGTTTGCGCTGGCAAGTGTTTATGGGGATCTTTTTTGGTTATGCAGCTTATTATTTTGTACGCAGTAATTTCGATTTGGCGCAAAAGGGGCTGATTGAAGCCGGCCTTTACACCAAAACCCAATTGGGTGTGATCGGGATTGCGCCAGGGCTTGCTTATGGTTTGTCTAAATTTTTAATGGCGTCGATTTCTGACCGCTCTAATCCAAAAATCTTTTTGCCAGTCGGCCTTGCGCTTTCCGGTTTGTGTATGACCTTAATGGGCTTGGTGCCATGGGCGACATCAGGCATTTTGATCATGTTCATCATGTTGTTCATCAATGGTTGGTTCCAAGGCATGGGCTGGCCGCCATGTGGGCGCACCATGGTGCACTGGTGGTCAAAAACTGAGCGTGGTACTATCGTATCCATCTGGAACACCGCGCACAACTTAGGCGGCATGGTGCCAGCGCTGTTGGTGGGCTTGGCAACTATGATCTACGCCTCTAACCACCCTGAAGTGACCAAAGTGACCTTTGGTGATATTTGGCAACAAGCGTTGTACTACCCGGGTATCGCAGCGATGGTGGCCTCTGTTATCATCTACTTCTTGATGAAAGACCGCCCACAAAGCTGCGGCTTGCCACCAATCGAAGTCTACAAAAACGACTACCCTGAAGATTACGACGAGAAAACCGCGGAAAATACCCTCACCGCGAAAGAAATCTTCATCACTTATGTGTTGAAAAACCGCCTGTTGTGGTACATCGCCATCGCCAACGTGTTCGTTTATCTCATCCGCTATGGCGTGTTGAAATGGTCACCGGTTTACCTTGGTGAGGTGAAACACTTCAACATCAAAGCCACTGCTTCGGCTTACGCCATCTATGAATTTGCCGCGATTCCAGGCACCCTGATTTGTGGATGGATGTCGGATAAAGTGTTCAAAGGTAAACGTGGCTTAACCGGCTTGGTGTTTATGATCATGGTGACCATCGCGGTGGTGGTCTTCTGGCTTAACCCGGCCACACCAGCAGATGAAATGGCGAAATACGCTCAATTGCCATGGTATCAAAACCCATATCAATTGACCGACTTTATCATGATGACCGTGATTGGTTTCTTGATCTACGGCCCTGTGATGCTGATCGGCTTGCACGCCCTTGAATTGGCACCGAAAAACGCAGCCGGTACCGCCGCAGGCTTCACAGGCTTGTTCGGCTACCTCGGCGGCACCGTGGCAGCCAGTGCTATCATCGGCTGGGCTGCAGACAAATACGGCTGGGACGGTGGCTTTTACATCATGGTCGGCGGCGCCATCATCGCCTGCTTGTTGTTGCTCTTAACCATGATTGAAGAAGGCAAACACAAAGCACGCATTGCCGCAAGCGACCGTTACGGCAACTAATCATTAAGCCAAAGGCGAGGGGCAACCTTCGCCTTTTTTATACCTAAAATAAAGCAAAAGGAGCACCTATGAAAAAAGTCAACGTATTGGCGATGTCGCTGTTGTGTAGCGCTGTGCTGGTGGGCTGCGCAGGGCAGCAAAGTGCGGTCAGCCACAATAATCAAGATAAGTTAGTGATCGCTCACCGTGGCGCCAGCGGCTATTTGCCTGAACACACGCTCGAATCCAAAGCGCTCGCCTTTGGGCAAAAAGCCGATTACCTCGAGCAAGATTTGGCGATGACCAAAGACAACCGTTTGGTGGTGATTCACGACCACTTTTTAGACGGCTTGACCGATGTGGCGCAAAAATTCCCGAAACGCCACCGTAAAGACGGCCGCTACTACGTGGCGGATTTCACCTTGGCGGAAATTCAGCAGCTCAACATGACTGAAAACTTCAAAACAGAAAACGGCAAGCAAGTGCAAGTTTACCCTGACCGCTTCCCGATGTGGAAATCACACTTTAAAATCCACAC
This sequence comes from Spirabiliibacterium mucosae, assembly GCF_014884965.1. Classification (GTDB taxonomy): domain Bacteria; phylum Pseudomonadota; class Gammaproteobacteria; order Enterobacterales; family Pasteurellaceae; genus Spirabiliibacterium; species Spirabiliibacterium mucosae. Next base: position 22,191 of record NZ_JABTBO010000019.1, read on the forward strand.
CTTTGAAGATGAAATTGAATTTATCCAAGGCCTAGAGAAGTCCACCGGCAAAAAAATTGGCATCTACCCTGAAATCAAAGCGCCGTGGCTGCACCATCAAGAAGGCAAAGACATCGCGCTGGCCACCCTTAAAGTGTTGAAAAAATACGGCTACACCAGCAAAGACAGCCCAGTGTATCTGCAAACCTTTGACTTCAACGAGCTCAAACGCATCAAAACCGAATTGCTGCCAAAACTGGGCATGGACATCAAATTAGTGCAACTGGTGGCCTACACCGACTGGCATGAAACCGAAGAGAAAAACGCCCAAGGCAAATGGGTGAATTACAACTATGACTGGATGTTCAAACCAGGTGCAATGGCGGAAGTGGCGAAATACGCCGACGGCGTGGGCCCTGGCTGGTATATGCTGATCGATGACAAAAAATCAACAAAAGGCAACATTCAATACACCGAGATGGTCGCTGATGTCGCCGCCAACAAGCTTGAGCTCCACCCTTACACCGTGCGCAAAGACGCCCTGCCAGATTTCTTCAGCAACGTTGATGAAATGTACGACGCTTTGTTCAACAAAGCCGGCGCCACAGGTTTGTTCACTGACTTCCCTGATCTCGCCGTGAAGTTCCTCGGCAAAGACAAATAACCTTGCCCTAAACCGCACTTTTAAAGTGCGGTTTTTTATTATCGGCTAAACAGTGCCGCGCCGCCGCTGGCAGGCAAGGTGGTGCCATGGATGAGGGCGATGCCCAAGGCGATGAGCAGCAACCCAAAGGCCATTTTAACCCACAGGCCGATGTGTTGGCTCAGTTGGGGCGAGAGGTACCAGCGCCCGAGTTTGACGGCGTGGCTGCGCGCGAACAGCACCAAGCAGGCAAAGCCAGAGAGCGAAAGCCCTGTGCCAATGGCCATCGCCATGGTGGCGAGCATGCCCCAAGGGTAGAGGTCGAGCATGTAGGCTAAAAAGAGCACAAAAATCGCGCCAGAGCATGGGCGCATGCCGATGCTTAAAATGATCATCAGTTGCGATTTCCAATCACTGGCGGCGGCCAGCTCTTGCGCGTTGGGCGCGTGTTTGTGGCCACAGCCACAGCCGTCATCACTGTGGCTCAGTGGCTTTTTAAGCCCAATGTTGCTGGCTTGTGGAATTGGCGCGGTGGCGTTGATGCGCTTGATTTTCACCGCCTTGATTGCAGCAGCTGGTTTGGCTCGTACCGCACTTAGCCATTTTTTGCCGCTCATCACCAGCCAATAAAGCCCGATGAGCACCATGATGGCAAAGCTGGCGCGTTCCATCCACACTTGCGTGAGCTTGAAATAGCGCGAGGAGAGCGTGAGTACCACCACCACAATTGAGGTCATCAAAATCGCCACCAACCCTTGCACCAGCGAGGCCACCAAGGTGAGGCGGATGCCTTTTTTGATTTGCATGCTGTTGGCTGAAAGATAACTGGCGATAATAAATTTGCCGTGCCCCGGGCCGACGGCATGGAACACGCCATAGAGAAAGCTCACCAGCACCAAATAGCCGCCAGCGTAGGCGGGCGCTTGGCGCACGAGGTGGAGGTTTTCGCTGATCGATTGGTTAAATAGCCGCTGCCAGCGCATCACTTGCGCAAGCAAGTTGGGGTAAAAATACCATAACAACAGGCAAAGTGCGGTCAACAGCAGCACTTGTGTGAATAAGGCTTTTTTGCTTAAGGGCATGTCAACTCCACGCGTTGGGCAAACTGCACGCCAAGCGAGAAATCTTCGTCTTTTTGTGATTTGTCTAATCCGTTGGCGTATTGCTTGAGGGTTTCATCAATGCTCGGGGTGGTCACGCTCACCTTGCACTGGCTGCCCGCAGGCGGCTCGGCGCCGTGGTTGTTGGGGTAGCTCATCTCCACATAGTAGCTTGGGTCGTAGGTTTGCAGCAATGCCTTGAACCCTTTCAGTGGCTGCGGGTGGGTGAGGTTGAGCGTGAAATAAAACAATAGTTGGTGGCCTTTCACTTCAAAGCCGTAATCACTCGGTTTGCTGGTGTATTTAATCGGCTCGTGTTGGGCGTTGTAAAAATAGCTGAAATAGTGCTGGTTAACGATGTTTTGCATGATTTCATCCGCCAGCGCTTTGCGTTTTGCCGGGCTGTTTTTGCCGGTTTTTAATTCATAGAGAATTTCTGCCGAGGAGGGCTCGTCAAACAACCAGCGCATCTGCATGCCAGTGAGGGCGTCGTTTTGGCTGACAAAGGTGGTTTGCAAGTCAATAAACGCGTGCGGGTGCGCGGCGCTTTGCTGCGCGCACATTGCCAAACACAAGGCCAAGCCTAAAAACCGCACTTTATGCATATCCGCCCCCTCACTAGGTGTTTAACTCAGACACATCCGCGGTGATAAAGTTCACCGCGGACGGCACGCTGCGCGCGGCTTGGCTATTTTTTGCGCGGGCGTGCCCAGCCTGTAATGTGGCGTTGTGCCACGCGTGTGATCACTAACTCGTCTTTGGCAACATCTTTGGTGATGGTGCTGCCCGCACCAATGGTGGCGCCGTCGGCCACGTTGACGGGTGCGACAAGTTGGCAGTCGGAGCCGACAAACACATCATCGCCAATCACGGTTTGGAATTTGTTCGCACCGTCGTAGTTGCAGGTGATCACCCCCGCGCCGAGGTTGCAATTTTTGCCGATGCTGGCATCGCCCACATAGGTCAAGTGGTTGACTTTAGACCCCTCGCCAACATGGGCTTTTTTGATCTCAACAAAGTTGCCCACATGGGTGCGCTCAGCCAGCTCGGTGCCTGGGCGCAGGCGAGAAAATGGCCCGACAACCGCACTTTCGCCAATGGTGGCCTCTTCAATCACGCTGTACGGTTTGAGCTCAACATCATCGCCGATGCGGCAGTTTTTCAGCACGCAGCCGGCGCCTACACGCACGCGATCGCCAAGCACCACATCGCCTTCGATGATCACATTAACATCAATTTCCACATCTTTGCCGTGAGTGAGTTGGCCGCGAATGTCGATGCGTTGCGGGTCGATGATCATCACGCCGGCAAGCAGCAATTGCTTGGCTTGGCGCGCTTGGTAATAGCGCTCAAGGGCGGCGAGTTGCAAGCGGTTATTCGCGCCTTCCACCTCCATCGGGTCGAGCGCTTGCACGCCGACAACTTGGCAGCCGTCTTGATTGGCCAGGGCAATCACATCGGTGATGTAGTATTCCCCTTGCGCGTTGTTGTTGTCTAACTGCGCCAGCCAGCGTTTGAAGCTCGCGCCGCTGGCCACCATCAAGCCTGAGTTGACCTCTTTAATCTCGCGTTGGGCGTCGCTGGCGTCTTTTTGCTCCACAATGCCGACGATATTGTCGTTTTCGCCACGCAAAATGCGGCCATAGCCTGTTGGGTCATCGAGAGTAACGGTCAGCAGCGCAATGCCGCCTTCGGGCTTGGCGGAAATCAAGCGGGTTAAGGTCTCTTCGGTGATCAGCGGGCCGTCGCCGTAGAGCATTAAAATGTTCTCATCATCGGCAAAGTGCGGTGCGGCTTGTTGCATCGCATGCCCTGTGCCCAATTGCTCAGCTTGCAGCACCCATTCCACGCGCTCGTCTTTGAGGCGCGATTGCATCAGCTCACCGCCGTGGCCATAGATTAAATAAACCTTTTCAGGGTTGAGCTGCTGCACGGTGTCAATCACATGTTTGACCATCGGCTTGCCTGCCACGTTGTGCAGCACTTTCGGTAAATCGGAATACATACGGGTGCCTTTGCCAGCGGCGAGCACCACCACGCTTAATTTTTGTGTTGTCATTGTGTTATCTCTCATCAACGCACGCCGAAGTGGCGTTTTTGTCAGCTTCAAAGTATTGATCCATTTCAAACGATGGCACGCCATCGGCCTGCCCTCGCGCGATAATTTTGGCCGGCACACCCGCGGCGGTGGCATAAGCGGGCACCGCTTGCAGCACCACGGAGCCGGCGCCAATTTTGGCAAATTGGCCAATTTCAATATTGCCTAAAATTTTCGAGCCCGCGCCAATCATCACACCAGCGCGCACTTTCGGGTGGCGATCGCCTTCGGCTTTGCCTGTCCCGCCGAGTGTCACGCCTTGCAAAATCGACACATCGTTTTCCACCACGGCGGTTTCCCCCACCACGATGCCGGTTGCGTGATCGAGCATAATCCCGCAGCCAATTTGCGCGGCGGGGTGAATGTCCACATCAAAGGCGACCGAAATTTGGTTTTGCAGATAAATCGCCAGTGCTTTGCGCTCTTGCTGCCACAAATAGTGCGTGATGCGGTAGCTTTGCAGCGCGTGGTAGCCCTTAAGATACAGCAACGGCGTGGAGAGCATCGTCACCGCTGGGTCACGCTCACGCACCGCGGTCAAGTCATGGGCGGCGGCGTCAATCAGCTCAGGGTTGTGCTGATAGGCGTCTTCAATAATTTCTTTTAGCGCGATCGCCTGCATAATCGGATTGGCCAGCTTGTTGGCTAAAATGTAGCTCAGCGCTTGGCCAAGGTGGTGATGCTTTAAAATTGTGGCATGAAAAAAGCTCGCCAGCATTGGCTCGTGCTCGGCCAGCGTGTGCGCCTCGGCGCGTATGGCCTGCCACAACTGTTGCAATGGCTCGGATTGAGTGGTGTTTATCATTGGCTAAATTCTTCTGTTTTTTTGCGCCCCAGCAGTGCGTGCGCTGCCTCTTTGGCATCTTTGCCGCAAAACAGCACTTGATAAATCTGCTCGGTGATCGGCATTTCAACGCCGTGGTGCTGCGCCAGCAAATGCGCCTCTTTGGTGTTGTAAAAGCCCTCAACTACCTGGCCGATATTCGAAAGTGCGGTTTGCGCGTCAAACCCTTGGCCGAGCATCAGCCCAAAGCGGCGGTTGCGGGATTGGTTGTCAGTACACGTCAGCACCAAATCGCCCAAGCCTGCCATGCCCATAAAGGTTTCTGGCTGCGCGCCGAGCGCCAAGCCCAAGCGCGTGATCTCCGCCAAACCGCGAGTGATCAGCGCCGTGCGCGCATTGGCACCAAAGCCCATGCCATCTGAAATCCCGGCACCAATGGCGATCACGTTTTTCACCGCGCCGCCAAGCTGCACGCCGATAAGGTCGTTGTTGACATACACGCGGAAATGCTTCGAGCAATGAATGCGCGATTGCACCTCTTTGGCGAAATTCACATCATCGGAGGCAATGGCGATCGCCGTTGGCAGGCCTGAGGCCAGCTCGTGGGCAAAAGTGGGGCCAGAGAGCACCGCCAGTGGGTAGTGATGGCCGAGCATTTCTCGCGCCACGTCACTGAGCAGCCGCCCGGTGTCGCGCTCAAGGCCTTTGGTGGCCCAAATAAGGCGGCTGTTGGGCTGCAAGTGCGGTTTGATTTGCGCCAGCACATCGGCAAACACGTGGCTTGGCACCACCAGCAAAACATCCCGCGAGTGGCTCAGCGTGCGCGCCAAATCAGGCTCAATCATCAAACTGTCAGGAAAGGCGATATCAGGCAAGAAGTCGCGATTTTCGCGGTCATGGCTTAAGCGCTCAAGATGGTTAGGGTCGTGCCCCCACAAATAGGTCGGTGCGCCATTGCGAGAAAGCGCAATCGCAAGTGCGGTGCCAAACGAGCCTGCGCCGAGCACCGTCATCGGAATGTGGCTGATTGCATTCGTCATCTTGTTCTCCTTAGCCTTTTTGCTGATTATAAAACAAAAACGCAGGGCGTGCCTGCGTTTTATGTATAAATAGCCATGGATTAATGCGTGGTTTCTTCGCCTTCGCCCTCTTCTTGCGCCATTTGCTCTTGCAGCTGTTGCATAAACAGTGCATCAAAGTTGATTGGCGAGAGGTTCAATGCTGGGAAGGTGCCGCGATTAACCAAGCTTGAAATCAGCTCACGCGCGTACGGGAAGAGCATATTCGGGCATTGTGCGCTCAAGCAGTGCGCTAATTGCACGCCTTCAAGGCCGGTGATGGTGAACACGCCCGCTTGTTTCACTTCGCATAAAAAGGCCACTTCGTCGCTGCCTTCCATTTTGGTTTCAACGGTGAGGTTTAAGCACACTTCATAGACGTTTTCAGCCAGCACTTGGGTTTCGGTGTTGAGGTCAAACGACAATTGCGGCTTCCACTCTTGTTGGAAAATAGTTGGCAAGTTTGGCGCTTCAAACGACACATCTTTGATATAAATGCGTTGAATTTGCAACGACGCTTCAGCTTGTTCAGTTTCGGTTGCAGCGTTGTTGTCTTGTTGGTTTTCGTCAGCCATAAAAACTCCCTGATTAATTAATGTTTAACAAGCGGTAAATTGGCACCGTTCCAGCCGGCAATGCCCTCTTTGAGGCTATAAACTTGGCTAAAGCCTTGTTTATAAAGTGCGTTGGCCAACTCCACAGAGCCTAAGCCTGCGCTGTCGACCACAATGGCCGGCACGGCTTTGTATTTTTCCAGTGCGGGGATGTGTTTACCTTTGATCTCACTTGGCAAGGCTTGCACGCTGCCGGCGATATGCCCGCGGGCAAACTCTTCGTCACTGCGCACATCAACCACAATGCCGTTGTGTTTGTTGATAAGTTGCGTGAGTTGCGCGTTATCAATCACTTTGGCTTTTGAGGTGGCGGATTTAACACTGGTGACAATCACGGCGACAAACACCGCCAACCAAGCAATCACCATGATGGTGTGATTGCGTGCAAATTCCATCGCTTGGGGTAAAAATTCTTGCATGCTTTGCTCTCAAGTTAAAAACGTAAACAGTGGGTAAGTATAACCGCACTTTGGCCGATGACCAAATAAAATACGCATGACTAAAACACTCCTTTGGCGCACGCCAAAGAAGTGTTTTGTGTAGGCATTAGAGGTAGTATTTTTTCACCACGTTGAAGTTTTCATCCAACTCATAAACCAACGGTTGGCCGGTTGGGATTTCAAGGCCCATGATGTCTTCGTCGCTGATGCCTTCAATGTGTTTAGCTAAAGCGCGCAGTGAGTTACCGTGCGCGGTGACTAACACGCGTTTGCCGTCTAACAACGCAGGCGCAATTTGGTCTTCCCAGAATGGCAACACACGCTCTAAAGTCACTTTCAAGTTTTCGCCGTCTGGCACCACATCGCTTGGCAAGTTGGCGTAGCGGCGGTCGTTGTGGGCAGAGTTTGGATCGTTTTTGTCCAACAACGGTGGCAAGGTGTCGTATGAACGGCGCCAAATGTGAACTTGCTCTTCGCCGTATTTTTCGGCAGTGGCTTTTTTGTCCAAGCCTTGCAATTGGCCGTAGTGACGTTCGTTCAAACGCCAGTTTTTCACTTGTGGGATCCACAATTGGTTGGACTCTTCCAACACGATGTTACAAGTTTTAATCGCACGGGTTAATACAGAGGTGAAGGCGATGTCAAACTCAAAGCCGGCGTCTTTTAATTTTTACCCGCTGCTTTGGCTTCTTCCACGCCGCGCTCAGTGAGGTTCACATCACGCCAGCCGGTGAACAAGTTTTTGGCATTCCATTCACTAAAACCATGACGAATAAATACGAGTTTCATTTTAAGCTCCTTAAGATATCAAAATACTTGCGCCTTTATAGCAAATAATGGCCGAAGTTTAAATAGTGCGAGATCAACTTTCACGATATTTTCGCCAAAGGCTGATTTTTTTGTGATTAACGCGTAGAATAGGGCGATTAGGATTGTTTTGGAGGTTGTGTGCAAAAGCGAGTTTTTTTAAGCCTGTTGGCCGCGTTGGCGCTCGGTGTGAGTGTAACTGGCGCGCAGGCCGCCGATGACCTCTCTCAGGTGCGCAGCCAAATCAAAGCGCAGCAGCAAAAGCTCAACGCCCAGCGCAATGAGCACAACAAGCTGCAACAAGAGCTGAAAAAGCACGAAAGCAACATCAACGCGGTGCTCGGGGAGCTGCGCAAAACCGAGCAAGAGCTGCGCGAGGTGCGCAAAGACATCGCCGAGAGCGACAAGCAAATCGCCCGCCTTGAAGGACAGCTGCGCACCCAAAAGCAAAAACTCGCCGAGCAGCTTGATGCCGCCTACCGCGCGGGGCTCAACCCGTCGGTGATTGAGCGCATGCTCAGCGACAAAGCCCAGCAAAGCGGGCGGATGTTTGCCTATTATCAAGAGTTCAACCGCAAACGCATGGCGCTGATTGCCGAGATTAAACACACCCAAGAGAGCCTTGAGGCGCAAAAATCGCAAGCGCAAGCCCAGCAAACCCAGCTGCAAGGGATTTTAAGCAAGCAAAAAAAATCGCAAACCAGCCTTGAAAAAAGCCAGCGTGAGCGCAAAACCACCCTCACCAAGCTTGACCGCTCGATTAAACAAAGCGAAAACCGCCTTGATGTGCTCAAGCAAAATGAGGCCAAACTGAAAAGCTCAATTGCCGCGGCGGAAAAGCGCGCGCGTGAGCAAAAGCAGCGTGAAATTGCCGCCTACGAGCGCAAAAAGGCCGCGCAAGAAAAGGCCAACAACAAGCCTTATCAACCCACCGAGCAAGAGCGCCAACTCACCCGCCAAGGCGGTGGCTTGGGCGCGGCCAAGCAGCAATATGCCATGCCGGTTTCGGGCAGTGTGGCGAACCGCTACGGCAGCGTGCAAATGGGCGAACTGCGCTGGCGCGGCTTGGTGATTAACGCGCCGGCCGGCTCGCCGGTGCATGCCATTGCTGACGGGCGCGTGATTTTAGCCAACTGGCTGCAAGGCTACGGCTTGGTGGTGCTGATTGACCATGGCGCGGGAGACATGAGCCTTTATGGCTACAACCAACGCATCAGCGTGGCCAATCAGCAATATGTCAAACGCGGGCAAAAAATTGCCGAGGTGGGCAGCACCGGCGGGCAAGGGCGCGCGGCGCTCTATTTTGAAATCCGCCGCAAAGGCAAGCCACTCAATCCACAAGGCTGGGTGAGGTAGCCATGAAAAAAACCGCACTTTGCATAATCTCGCTTGCAACCGCACTTTTTGCCGCCAGCGTGCAGGCCGGCAAGCTGGCGATTGTGATTGATGACGTGGGTTATCGAGGCGATGATTTGAAAATCTATGCCATGCCGCGTGCGCTGAGTGTGGCGATTATCCCCTCATCGCCTTATGCCACCGAGCGGGCGAACAAAGCCTTTGCCCAGCAGCGCGATGTGCTCATTCACCAGCCAATGCAGCCCAAAGGCCAGCACAAAATTGAGCCCGAGGCGTTGCTTATCGGCATGAGTGCCGCGCAAGTGGCCGCCAAAGTCGACTACGCCAAAAAGCGCGTGCCCCACGCCATCGGCATGAACAACCACATGGGCAGCGCCGCCACCTCTGACCGCACTTTGATGAATCATTTAATGCAAAAACTCGCGCAGGAAAAGTTATTCTTTTTAGACAGCCGCACCATCGGCTCAAGCGTGGCGGAAAAGGTCGCCAAAGAACACGGCGTGGGCGCGTTGAGCCGGCATATTTTTTTAGATGACAGCGACGCGTTGGCCGACGTGCAGCGGCAATTTCAACGTGCGGTCAACTATGCCCGCAAGCATGGCAGCGCGATTGCCATCGGCCACCCGCGCAAAAATACCATCGCCGTGCTGCAACACGGCATTGCCACACTGCCCAAAGACATCCAACTGGTGAGCATCTCCAGCCTGTGGCGCAAAGAAAAGGCGGTGCCAGTTGCGCCGTTTATCTTGCTGTTTAACGACATCCCCGCCACCACCTCACAAGCGCCGTTTGAAAAGGTGCCCCTGCTGCGCGGTGTGCCCAATTAAAAACCGCACTTTAAAGTGCGGTTAGCGTTAGTATTCCCACTCGTCAGGGTCAATCCCAAGGGCGCGCATTTCAAGCTTGGCCTGCTCTGGGATTTCATCACTGCGCTCTTTCATCAAATCGTCATCGGTGGGCAGCGGCTGGCCAGTGAAGGCGTGCAAAAAGGCCTCGCACAACAGCTCACTGTTGGTGGCGTGGCGCAAGTTGCGGATTTGCCGGCGGGTGCGCTCATTGGTCAAAATCTCCAACACCTTGATAGGAATTGACACCGTAATTTTCTTCACTTGCTCACTTTTTTTGCCGTGCTCTGCATACGGACTAATGTATTTCCCATCCCACTGTGCCATCGTTTTGCCCTTTAGCCATAAAAAGAATAGGCGTATTGTAACAAATTTTTTAAAAATCACAATCTAGACGTCAAGACTGCTAAAAACAAGGGGCGTTTCACACCCCTTGTCTTGTGTTGCTTAGCGATAGGTGTCGCAAATTTTCACGTTTTTCAGTGAGGTGCAAGCATCGCGCAGCTCGATAAAGCGGGTCAGCTCAATCGCGAGGTCAGACTGGAACACGTTCGCGCCAGAGTTGAGGTAGCTCTTCCACACGGAATAATCAAAGCGCTCAGCCGCACCGTCTGGGTCGTTGAGGGTGTTAATCCACAACCGCACTTTGCTTTTATCGGCAATGTCTAAAAGCTCAGGCGAGATGTCCGCCATTTGGGTGTGCATGATTTTGAACTCATCGCCCCACATCTCTTTGAATTTTTTGAAATCCGCCACCGGGTCGCCGCCTTTTTGCAGTGGCGTGTTGATTGGCAGCGGGATAACGCCGATTTTATCGGTCACTTCTTTTAATTTTTCCGCGTTGGAGTTATACGCCAGCAGGTTGTCTTTGCCAAACTCGGCGATGAGTTTTTCCAGCTGCGGGATGTCGATTTCTTTCAAATCGAGGTCAAGGAATACGCGGTCTTTCGCCAAAGTGAGCGCTTCACGCAGGGTTGGCACGCGGTGCTCTTGGCCATCAAAGCCGTCGGTGAGTTTGAGCTGCTTGATTTCGGCTAAGGTGAATTTGTTGACCAAATATTTGCCTTTGTATTTGCCCTCTTTCTCCGCTCTGTCGGGGAAAACCTCCGCCACGTTGGTGGTGCGGTCAAGGGTGCTGTCGTGCATCAGCACATATTCGCCGTCGGCGGTCAAGCGTGGGTCGCACTCAATGATACTCACGCCGCGGTTGATGGCAAGCTCCATCGCCGCCAGCGAGTTTTCCGGGAAAATGCGGCTTTCAAGGCCGGCTTGCGCACGGTGGGAGGCGGTCATCACCGCAAACGGATAGTGCGTGAAGCGCTCTAAAATTTGACTGGTGGCGTCACTGGCCAGCGCCGCGGCGCTGGAGAGAGAAAGCACAAGTGCTAAAGCGGAGATTTTCATATTTTTCATAAAGATACCCTTAAAGTGTTGTGTTTTAATAAGACTCCAAAACGGAGGGCTCGGGGAGTTATTAAAGGCAAAAATGTTCGTTATCGCAAGCACGAAAAGTGGGATTTGTGACGGGCTTTTGAAAGCTGAAAATTTCTCATTTCAAAATTTGATATACCTCACAAAATGCTGTTTTAATGCTTTGCATTATTATTTTTTTTTTTACAATCGCGTTTCGTTTATTAATCACTTTAATAAAAATTCTTATTAATCTCACATTACAGGAGTTGTATCATGGCAGGGTTTTTTGATATTAAAAAAATTCCACCGATTGGGTTGACCACCGCGCAGCAGCGCAAACAATGGCTTAAGCAGTTCATGAAAGCCTTTATGGTGGTGTTCTTGGCGTACATGTGTATGTACCTCATCCGTAATAACTTCAAGGCCGCGCAACCGTTCTTGAAAGAAGAATACGGCATCTCAACCCTAGAACTCGGCTACATCGGCTTGGCGTTTTCGATTATTTACGCTTTTGGTAAAACCATTTTCGGGTATTTCATCGATGGTAAAAACACCAAACGCATCATGTCATTTTGCTTGATTTGCGCCGCCTTGGTGGTGATTGCCATGGGCTTGGTGCTCAGCGCCTTCGGCTCGGTGATTGGTGTGTTTATCGTGTTGTGGGGGCTCAATGGTGCCTTCCAATCCGTTGGTGGTCCTGCCTCATACAGCACCATTTACCGCTGGGTGCCGCGTACTAAACGTGCCACCTCCATGGGCCTTTGGAACAGCTCGCACAACGTCGGTGGCGCCATCGCCGGTGCCTTAGCGCTGTGGGGTGCCAACACCTTCTTTGGCGGCAATATTGTTGGGATGTTCATCTTCCCGGCGGTGATTGCGTTAATCATTGGTGTTATCGGCCTGTTCTGGGGTAAAGACGACCCAGAAGAGCTCGGCTGGAACCGCTCTGAAGAGATTTTTGAAGAGCCAATCGAGGCGGAAAACATCGCCGCAGAGAGCATGACCAAATGGGAAATCTTCAAAAAATACCTGCTCTCCAACCCGTGGGTGTGGGTGCTGTGTATCGCCAACGTGTTTGGTTATATCCTGCGTATCGGGATCGATAACTGGGCGCCATTATACGTGCGTGAAACCCTCAACTTCGGCAGCTATGATGCCGTGAACACCATCTTCTATTTTGAAGCCGGCGCCTTTTTAGGCAGCCTCACTTGGGGTGTGGTGGCCGACTACCTCAAAGGCCGCAACGCCTTGGTGGGTGTGTTCTGTTTGACCATCGTGTTCTTCACCATCGGCTACTACCGCGACGGCTCCAGCGTGATGGCGGTGAACATTGCCCTATTCTTACTTGGCTTGTTGATTTTCGGTACACTGACATTAATCCCGCTGTCTATCATTAACTTGGCACCGAAAAAAGGCGTGAGTGTGGCCAACGGCTTGGCCGGCACCTTCGGGTATCTCTTTGGTGACTCCACCGCGAAAGTGGGCTTGGCCGCGATTGCCGACCCGAACAAAAACGGCTTGACTATCTTCGGCCACAACTTGCACGGCTGGGCGGATGTGTTCAGCGTGTTCTACGTTGCCTGTGTGATTGCCGTGGTGCTCTTGGCCTTGGTGGCAGTGGTGGAAGAACGTAAAATCCGCGCCATCGAAAAAGCCAAAAAACTTGGCCTTAAAGTGGCAAAAGAACAAGACTAATGTGACACCTTGCGTGTTGTAACACAAAGCCTTTGCTTGCCACCGTGATGAGCAAAGGCTTTTGACTTTTTAGGAGAAGATTATGGCAATTTTAATCACCGGCGGCGCCGGCTATATTGGCTCCCACACCGCTGTCGAATTTTTAAACGCAGGCCTTGAGGTGGTGATTTTAGACAACCTGCACAATGCCTCTCAATCCACCATCGGCAAAATTGAGCAAATCAGCGGCAAATCCGTCACTTTTTATGAAGGCGACATTCTCGACCGCACTTTGCTCGACAACCTCTTTGCCAAGCACAACATCGAGGCGGTGATTCACTTTGCTGGCCTCAAAGCGGTGGGCGAGAGCGTGGAAAAACCGCTCTTTTATTACCAAAACAACGTCACCGGCACCCTCACCTTGCTGCAAGCGATGCTAAAAGCGGGCGTGAACAACATTGTGTTTAGCTCATCAGCCACCGTTTATGGCGACCCGCAGCAAATCCCAATCACCGAAGAGTGCGCCGTGGGCAACACCACAAATCCGTATGGCACCTCAAAATACATGGTTGAGCGCATTTTGCTTGATGCCGCCCACGCCCACCCACAACTCAGCGCCATGATTTTGCGCTATTTCAACCCTATCGGCGCGCATGAAAGCGGCCTAATTGGCGAAAATCCTAACGGCATCCCGAACAATTTGATGCCGTACATCAGCCAAGTGGCCGCCGGCAAGTTAGAAAAACTTTCCGTGTTTGGTGATGACTACCCAACCCACGACGGCACTGGCGTGCGCGATTACATCCATGTGGTGGATTTGGCCCTTGGGCATTTGGCGGTGTTGAAAAAACACCAAAACGAGCCAGGCAGCCACATTTACAACCTTGGCACGGGTGAAGGCTACTCGGTGCTCGACATGGTGCGCGCCTTTGAGCGGGTCAACCACATCACCATCCCGTATGTGATGGCCCCACGCCGACCGGGGGACATTGCGGTGTGTTATTCCAACCCGCAAAAAGCCTTTGAACACCTCGGCTGGAAGGCGCAGCGCAAGCTCGACCAAATGATGCAAGACACCTGGAATTTTCAAAAAAATCACAAAAACTAGGAGCATACTATGCAATTTGATGCAACCGAACACCCGCACCGCCGCTATAATCCGCTCAAAGATGAATGGATTTTAGTCTCCCCGCACCGCGCCAAACGCCCGTGGAGTGGGCAAAACGAAGCGCCCGCGCGCGATGAACTGCCAAGCTATGACCCCAACTGCTTTCTCTGCCCTGGCAACACACGCATTTCTGGCGAGAAGAACCCCGATTACCAAGGCACCTATGTCTTCCAAAACGATTTTGCCGCGTTGATGACCGACAGCCCCGATGCGCCACCAAGTGATAACCCGCTCTTTCAAGTGCAAGGCGTGCGTGGCCTAAGTCGCGTGATTTGCTTTTCACCCGACCACAGCAAAACGCTGCCCGAGCTGGATTTAAGTGCCATTCGCGGCGTGATTGATACTTGGGATGCGCAACTGCAGGAGCTTGGCAAAGAGTATTTGTGGGTGCAAGCCTTTGAAAACAAAGGCGCGATGATGGGCTGCTCCCAGCCGCATCCGCACGGGCAAATTTGGGCCAACAGCTTTTTGCCCAACGAAATTGCCACCAAAGAGAAAAATCTCAAAGCCTATTATGACAAGCACGGCAGCAATTTGCTGCTTGATTACGTCAACGCCGAACTGAAAGACGGCGCGCGCACCGTGGTGGAAACCGAATTTTGGCTGGCCGTGGTGCCGTACTGGGCGGCGTGGCCGTTTGAAACCATGCTGCTGCCGAAAGTGAAAGTGCGCCGCTTTGACGAGCTCAACGACGCCCAGCGCGACGACTTAGCCGTGGCGATCAAAAAACTCACCACCAAATATGACAACTTGTTTGAGTGCGCCTTCCCGTACTCCATGGGCTGGCACTTTGCGCCGTTTTTCAAAGACGGGCGCAACATTGACCATTGGCAGCTGCACGCCTGCTTCTACCCGCCACTGCTGCGCTCAGCCACCGTGCGCAAGTTTATGGTCGGCTATGAAATGCTCGCCGAAGCGCAGCGCGATTTGACTGCCGAACAAGCCGCCGAACGCCTGGCAAAACTAAGCGACGTGCATTACAAACAACGCTAAACCCAAAGTGCGGTCTTGACCGCACTTTTGATTTATTGCCAGTGAAAAATGGGCCAGTGGTGGTGCAACGCGTGGCTGTGGAGCTTGGCATCAGGGTTGATGACCATGGGGTGGGCAACCGCCTGTAGCAAGGGCAAATCGTTGATGGAATCGGAATAAAATCGCGCATGGCGCAACGCATATGCGTGCGCTTGCAAGTGCGCCTGCACGCGGGTGACTTTGCCCGCTTGATAGCTCAACACCCCAACGGTGTTGCCGGTGAAAGTGCGGTTGCGCTGCTCACAGGTGATTGCCACCACCTCGGTAATACCAAGCGCTTTGGCAATGGCATTGACGAGGAAATCCGCGGTGGCGGAGACAATTATCAGGCGCGCGCCTTGCCCCTGCCAATAGGCAAGCGTTTGCTTGGCTTGGGCATAAACCTTAGGCAAAACCGCACTTTGCACAAATTGCTCAACCAACGGGGCAATCTCTGGCGAGGTTTTGCCCACCAGTGGTGAGAGAAAATGGCGCATATACGCCGCCATAGGCAACTGTCCTTGGCTGTATTGCGCCATCATCGCCTGCTCTTTGGCGACAAACGCCGCATCGACCCAGCCGCAGTGATGCAAATGCGCCACCCACAGTGATGCGCTGTCGCCGGCGATCAAGGTTTCATCTAAATCGAATAACACGAGGGGTTGCATTCGAGCTCCTGTATTTGCGCCGCTGGGATATCCAGCGCCACCACGCTGCCAACGGGCAGCAACGCCGCCTTGCTTAAATTGAGGTGGTCAACCGTCAGCGCCATGCCGCCAACCGACACCCGATAGCGGACAATATTGCCCAGCAAACTGCGCTCGGTGATGTGCCCTTTGCCGTGGATAAAATCCACCGTCAGCCCTATCGCTTCAGGGCGAATGGCCACATCGCGCGTGATCGGCTGGCCCAACAGCGTGCTGGCTTGTTGTGCGCTGAGCACGTTGTAATTGCCAATAAAACTGGCACTAAAGCGCGTTTTCGGCGCGAGGTAAAGGGTTTCGGCATCGCAATTTTGCTCAATCCGTCCTTGGTTCATCAGCACAATGCGATCAGAGAGCGTCAGCGCTTCTTCTTGATCGTGGGTGACAAACAAGGTGGTGAGGTTGAACTCCTGCTGGATTTTTTTGATTTGCTCACGCAGGTGTTTGCGGATTCTGGCATCAAGGGCGGAGAGTGGCTCATCGAGCAGCAGCAAATCGGGCCGCGTAACCAGTGAGCGGGCCAGTGCCACCCGCTGGCGCTGCCCGCCTGAGAGCTGATGCGTATAACGCTTGGCGTAATCTTGCAGCTCAACGAGGGTTAAAATCTCCTCCACCCGCACTTTGATGGCCGACGGCAACTCTTTGCGCATTTTCAGGCCAAACGCCACGTTGTCAAACACCGTCATGTTCGGGAAGAGGGCATAACTTTGAAACACCATCGCGATGTTGCGTTTTTGTGGTGAAAGTGCGGTGATATCCCGCCCATTGAGGTGAATCTGCCCGCGACTGATATCCGTCAGCCCCGCAATGCAGCGCAACAATGTGGATTTGCCACAGCCTGAGGGGCCGAGCAGCGTGACAAACTCGCCACGCGCGGCATAAAACGCAATATCTTGAAAAATCGGGTTGTTGGCGTAATCTTTGTGGAGGTTTTCCACCGCTAAATACGACATCATCGCTCCTTGTGTGCCGCTTTGTTGCTGAGATTAGCCAGCAACGTGGCGATTAAAATTAACAAAAAGTACGACACCACCAGCGCGCTGGAATAATGCCCGCTGCGGTTGCGGATGTTAAACAGATACACCTGCAAGGTTTCAAACTGCCCGCCGACTAACATATTGGCGAATAAAAATTCACCAATGAGGAATGAAAACGACAAAAACAGTGCCGAGAGAATGCCATGGCGCAAATTCGGCACAATCACCTGCATCACCGCCTGTGGCATGCTTGCGCCCAACAGGCGGGCGGTGTCGATTAAATCGCGCAGATTAATCGCTTGCATATTGTTTTCTATCGCGCGGTAAATAAACGGCAAGGCAATGATGAAATAACACCCAATTAAAATCCACGGCGTGCCCGTTAACGCCAACGGCTCGTCGGCATAAAGCTGCAGCAAGCCCACAGACGACACCACCGGCGGCACCGCAAAGGGCAAAATCACCAGCAAGTTCATCAGCCCTTTGAGTTTGGGGTAATAATAATTGACCACAAAAATCACCGGGAAGGTACACACCACCGCCACCACCAGCGCAAGGGTGCAAACCAGCAGCGATCGGCCAAGGGCGGCGAGAAAGCGCGTGTCTTGCCACAACTGGGCATACCACTTAAGTGTCAGCCCCTCGGGCAAAAAGGTCGCGCCCCACTGGGTTGAAAGGGAATAAACCAGCGTGGCGGCAATGGGGGCGGCGAGAATCAGCAACAACAGTGCCACCACGCCGCTGTGATAGAGTTTTGCGCGGGTCATTGTGCCTCCTGCAGGTGATATTTTTTCAGCAAAGTGCGGTGAATCACGGTGATAAGCAGCATCAACAGCACCAAAAATACCGACAACGCACTGGCCAAATAGGGGTTGAGGAAGATGTCACCACTGACCAGCGCACCGATGCGAATCGGGATAATGTTAAAATTGCCGTTGGTCAGGGCATACAGCGTGGCATAGGCGCCTATGGCGTTGGCAAACAAAATCACAAAGGTGCCGAGAATCGACGGCATCAACACCGGCAGGGCAATTTTCAGCCAATAGGTCAGCCGCCCGGCGCCCAGCAGCATCGCCGCTTCTCGCCACTCTTGGCGCAGCGCTTCAAACGCGGGGTAAAGCAGCAACACCGCCAGCGGGATTTGAAAATAGGTATAAATCAAAATCACGCCGCTTTTGGAATAAATATTCACCGCCGAAAAGCCGTATTCCCGCAGCAGCAAATTCACCGTGCCATTTGTCCCAACCAAAATGATGAACGCAAACGCCAGCGGAATGCCAGAGAAGTTGCTGGTCATGCTGTTAAACGACAAAATAAAACGCCCCACGCGTGAGGGCTGCAGCGCACTGAGGGAATAACTGCCCACAAAGGCGATCACTAGCCCGAACAAGCTCGACCACCACGAAATCTCCAACGAGTAAGCTATCGCTTGGCGATAAAACGGCGATTGGGCAATTTCAATAAAATTCCCAAGCCCCCAGCCTTCGTCTTCTATTTGGAAGCTGTTGATGATGATCCAACCCAGCGGCAGGAGTTGAAAGAGCAAAAACAACACAATAAATGGCGCACACACCAGCCAAACCGCACTTTGGGTTTTCATCTCAGCCCCCTTTGAGCAGTGCGGCGCAATACGGTTTGTCGTGCGCCACACCCAGCAGCTGACACACCGTGCCGCAAATGTCTGTTTGCTTCACTTGCGCATCATCAAGGCTAAACCCTTCGCCAAGCACATACAGCGGCACCAGCGTTTCGGCATCACTGCCACAGCAATGGTCACCGTCATCGTTCATGCCGTGATCGGCGGTGACAATCACTTGATAGCCGTCTGCCAGCCAGCCTGGCAGATAATCCGACAACAGATTATCCGCACGGCGCGCAGCGTTGCGATAGGCTTGGCTGTTTTGCCCGTGCTGATGGCCGATATCATCAATATTCATCGAATGAATCAGCAAAAAGTGCGGTTGATGGCGCCTTCTCAGGCTTTCGGCATCGGCAAACAGGTGAGAATCGGGGTAATCATCTTGATAATAAAAATGCCCGTATTGAATCGCCAGCGCAGGGTTTTGCGTGTGCCTGTCGCGCGCGGGCGAAAACGGGCTTTGGTTATAAAGCTCACTCACCCAGTGATAGGCCGCCGCAGCGGTAGTCAGCCCTGCAAGGCGCGCATAATGAAACACGCTTTGCTCTTTCGATTGCCGCGTGATGCGGTTATTCACAATGCCGCTGTCAAGCGGCTTGACACCCGTGAGCAGGCATTCATACAGCGGGCGAGAGAGCGCGGGCAGCTCACATCGCACCGCGTAAAGGCACCCTAAACGTGCATCACAGCAGGCTTGCAGGTGCCCCAATGTTTGTGTTGCCGTTTGATAATTGAGCCCATCGAGCACCACCATGATGACGTTCATAAGCCAGCCCTTATTTCATGTTGATGATAACCATTTCTTGCCATTGGCGTGGCAGCTGCTTGGCGCTTTTCTCCCACGCTTGCGCATCTTGAATTGGGCGCGCGTTTTGATATTGCGCCGATGGCAGCAGCTTTTTCACCACATCCTCTGGCAAGTTGATGAAATCGGCGCGGATCGGGCGTGCATAGCCGCGAGCGAGATTGATTTGCCCCTCGTCAGAGAGAATGTATTCCCGCGCTAATTTAGCTGCATTCGGGTGCTTGGCGTATTTATTGATGATGGTAGAATAGCCGGAGGTGATCGAGCCGTCAGATGGAATCAACACTTCAAAACGGTTTGGGTCGATTTGGTCGCGATAATTCAGCCCATTGAAATCCCACACCACGGCCACTTCCACCTCGCCTTTTTCAAGGTTGGCAATGCTCGGGTCTGATACACCTAAGCGGCCTTGTTTGGCCAGCTCGGCAAAAAACGCCAAGGCTGGGCTAAGGTCACGCTCATCACCCCCGAGGGCAAAATTGGCCGCCAGCACGCCGTTGACCGCTTGCGCCGCGGCACTGACATCGCCCACGGTGACTTTATATTGCCCTGTTTTCAACGCCGCCCAACTTCTCGGGATATCCTTAACACGATTTTTGTTCACGATAAACGCAATGGTGCCAGTATATGCCAGCATCCAGTGGCCCTCTTGGTCTTTTGCCCACGCTGGGATTTGGTCCCAATAGCGGGTTTTATAGGCCATGGTCACGCCCTTTTTCACCGCCAGTGGGCCGAAGGAGGCCCCTACATCACCAATGTCCGCGGTGGCGTTTTTCTTTTCGGCGGCAAATTTGGCAATCTCTTGCGCCGAGCTCATGTCGGTGTCGGTGTGCTTCAAGCCGTATTTTTGCTCAAGCTGATCCCAAGTGTCTTTCCAGTTCGCCCAGGTGTCTGGCATGCCAACACTGTTAATCGCCCCCTCTTTTTTGGCAGCATCAATCAACGTATTAAGGTCGTCAGCCGCTAATGCGCTGGCAGATAATGCGCCAGCCAACACGGCCGCCAACGCACCTTTTTTGAGATAAGAAAAAGTCATAGTGTCTCCTTTTGTGTTTGTGGTTTTTATTCGACGAGGATTTTACCCAAAGAATATGACAATCATGTGACAACCCGCGCAAAGGCCACCGCACTTGACATCCCCCCAACGCACTTTGATTTCAATAACCGCTTGTCTTTCATTGTGTTAAACTTTTGTGAGTACTCATTAACATTTGGCTGCGCGGCATTGTTTTGTTAGCCGAATGGGAATTTTTGCAGTAAAATGGCGCAAAAGAGGTGAACATGAATAAACTCGCTGAAAAACATATTGTTGTTGGCATCACCGCTGGCATCGCCGCGTATAAAAGCATTGAATTTATCCGCCTGTTGCGCAAGGCGGGCGCTTGTGTGCGCGTGGTGCTGACCGAGTCTGCGCAGGCGTTTGTCACGCCATTGACGCTGCAGGCGATTTCAGGCAATGCGGTGGCCACCTCGCTGCTCGACCCGCAAGCCGAGCTGGCGATGGGGCATATTGAGCTGGCCAAATGGGCCGATGTGGTGGTGATTGCACCGGCCACAGCTGATGTGCTTGCCCGCCTTGCTACGGGGCAGGCCGATGATTTGCTCACCACGTTGTGCTTGGCCACCCGCGCGCCACTGTTGCTGGCGCCAGCGATGAATCAGCAAATGTTCGCGCACGCCGCGGTCAAGGCCAACCTCGCCACGTTAAAAGCGCGCGGGGCGCACACCGTCGGCCCGAATGCGGGCGAGCAAGCCTGTGGCGATGTCGGCTTGGGGCGCATGGCTGAACCGAGTGAAATTTTTGACGCCGTGACCGCACTTTTACACCGCGAAAATGACCTCGCTGGCCTGGTGGTCAGCGTGACGGCCGGCCCCACTCAAGAGGCGATTGACCCGGTGCGGTATATCAGCAATCACAGCTCAGGCAAAATGGGCTTTGCTATCGCGCAGGCCTTTGCTGAACGCGGCGCGCAGGTCAACCTCATCGCAGGCCCTGTGGTGCTGGCAACGCCGGCGAATGTCACGCGCATTGATGTGCTCAGCGCGCAAGAAATGCACCGCCACGCCATGGCACTGGCGAAGCAAAGTGCGGTTTTTGTTGGCTGCGCGGCGGTGGCGGATTACAAAATGGCACAGGTTGCCGAGCATAAATTGAAAAAAACCGACGCACAAGACACCCTGACGCTGACCTTGGTGAAAAACCCAGACATCATCGCCTCGGTGGCGGCGTTGACAGCGCAGCGCCCGTTTGTGGTCGGCTTTGCTGCCGAAACGCAAAATGTGGCTGACTACGCCCAGCGTAAACTCGCGCGCAAAAATCTTGATATGATTTGCGCCAATGATGTGTCACGAAAAGAGATTGGCTTTGGCCAAGAGCAAAATGCGCTGAGCGTGTTTTGGCCAGGTGGGCAGGCCGATTTGCCGCAGGCCAGCAAGCTGACTCTAGCCCGCGCGCTGGTGGATTTGATTATCACGCACCGCAACAAAACCCAAAGTGCGGTCAACCCAAAGGAATAGCATGAAAAGCATTGATCTGAAAATTTTAGACCCACGCATTGGGCGCGACTTCCCGCTGCCGGCCTACGCCACCCCAGGCTCAGCCGGGCTGGATTTGCGCGCGATGCTTGACGCACCATTAACATTGAAACCAGGCGAAACCCAGCTTATCCCCACTGGCATCGCGGTGCACGTGGCCGACGCCAACCTTGCCGCGGTGATTTTGCCGCGCTCTGGCCTGGGCCATAAAAACGGCATTGTGCTGGGCAACTTGGTCGGCTTGATTGACTCCGACTACCAAGGCCCGCTGATGGTGTCATTGTGGAACCGCGGGCAGAGCGAATTTACCGTTGAGGTGGGCGATCGCATCGCGCAACTGGTGTTTGTGCCGGTGGTGCAAGCGCAGTTTAACGTGGTGGACGACTTTGAAGCCAGCGAGCGCGGCGCGGGCGGGTTTGGCCATTCAGGTAAGCAATAAGCATGAAACAACCGACTGAAAAACGCCCTCGCGCGGAGCGCAAAAAGCAAGTGCTGACGGTGCTGGCGCATTTGTTGCACTCAGAGTGTGGCATGCAGCGCATCACCACCAAACGCTTGGCGCAAGAGGTGGGCGTGTCAGAGGCGGCGCTGTATCGTTATTATGACAGCAAAGAAGCGTTATTCACCGCCTTGATTGACCACATTGAAGAAAATTTGCTCTATCGCATTCGGATGTCGCTGAAAAACGACACCGACAGCGTCACCCGCGTGCACAATATTATGCAGCTGATTTTGGATTTTGCCCGCAAAAACCCCGGCATGACCCGCGTGCTCAGCGGCCACGCGTTGATGTTTGAAGAGCCCAAACTCAAGCAGCGGCTGGTGAAGTTTTTCGACAGCCTTGAGGTGCAATTTAATAACATTTTGCAAATGCAGCGCCTGCGCAACGGCAAACCATTTGCGATTGATGAAAAACTGATCGCCGCGCATTTGGTCACCTTTTGTGAAGGGCAGTTTGTCCGCTATGTGCGCACCAATTTCCGCCGCAGCCCGCACAGCGACTTTGAGCAGCAATGGCCACTATTTGCGTCATTACTGAAATAGGGTTACTATGATAATACCGTGGCAATCACTCAATCACGACACCCTCGAAAACGTGCTCGAAAGCATCGTGTTGCGCGAGGGCACCGATTACGGCGCGCATGAACTGACGCTGGCTGAAAAAACAGCGCGCTTGCGCCGTGCGCTTGAGTGTGGACGCGCCGTGCTGGTATGGTCTGAACTACACCAGTCACTTGATATAAAAGAAAAATCTTCCTTTGGGCAATAGGGCTTGAAGAAAGTGCAGTAAACTAAGAGGTATTTATGCAAGAGCAAACACCAGCCCAAAAACAACCACAATCCAATGCTAACAGCAACGCCAATGGCAACGCGAATAATGCTGCGGCCACCCCAACGGCAGACCCAACATTGGATTGGTTTTTATCCCATTGCCACATCCATAAATACCCCGCGAAAAGCACGCTCATTCACGCTGGCGAACAAGCGGAAACCCTCTATTACTTGATTAAAGGCTCCGTGTCGGTGTCGATCAAAGACGAAGAAGGCAAAGAGATGATCCTCTCTTACCTCAACCAAGGGGATTTTGTCGGCGAAATCGGCCTGTTTGAGCCTGGCAGCTCACGCACTGCGTGGGTGCGCGCCAAAACCCCGTGCGAAGTGGCTGAAATTTCCTACAAAAAATTCCGTCAGTTGATCCAAGTCAACCCAGAGGTATTAATGTATCTCTCAACCCAATTGGCGAACCGTTTGCAACACACCTCACGCCAGGTGATGAACCTCGCCTTCCTTGACGTGACAGGCCGCATCGCGCAAACTTTGTTGAACTTGGCTAAAATGCCAGAGGCGATGACCCACCCAGACGGGATGCAAATCAAGATCACCCGCCAAGAAATTGGCCAAATTGTTGGCTGCTCGCGGGAAACCGTCGGGCGCATTCTCAAAATGCTCGAGGATGAAAACCTCATCTCCGCCCACGGCAAAACCATTGTCGTCTACGGCACGCGTTAATCTCCCAAGCCCTCGCTCGAGGGCTTTTGTTTACCCCTCATTTGACCGCACTTTTGTTTTTTGCCCTTAATCGTGCGGGCGGGATCACACTTCTTGCGCACTCATGTTGCATTGCCACGCAAAAAAGCTTACAAAGAATATGGTTTATAAACAAAAGGAGATGTTATGAAACGCTATTCACTGATTGCTGTGTCGATTGCGCTGGCGCTGTCTGCGGGTTGTAGCAGCCAACGCGCACCCGAATTATCACAAAGTGCGGTTGAGAAAATGACATTAGAAAAAGTGGTGATGTTAAGTCGCCACGGCATTCGCGCGCCATTGGTGGGCTACGGCAGTGTGCTGGCAGAATCCACCCCGCAAACCTGGCCACAATGGCAAACTAAGCCTGGCCACCTCACGCCAAAAGGGGCGAAATTAGAAAGCCTATTTGCGCAATATTTAGACGAGTGGTTTGACCAAACTGGCCTACTGGCGAAAAACCAATGCCCAGACAGCGAAGTGCTGATTTATACCAACAGCAAGCCGCGCACCATTGAAAGTGGGGAAAGCTTTGCCGAGGGTGCCTTCCCGCATTGTCATGTCAAAACCCATTATCTCGCCAAAATTGACACCATGGATAACACCTTCAACCCGATTGTGCGCAGCAAAGTGGATGCACAATTTGAAGCCAAAGCGAAAAAATCCATCGACGAGATGCTTGGCAACGGTGGCTTTGACGGCCTAAACGCGCAGCTTAACGCCAATTATCAAGAGCTTGAGCGTGTGCTGGATTACAAAAACTCGCCACTGTGCCTGCAAAAACAGCACTGTGATTTCGCCCAAGAGCCAAACACCTTGAGCTTTGCGCAAGGCAAAGAGCCAAAAACCACAGGCCCGCTTCGCAACGGCACAGGCGCGGGTGACAGCTTCAGCCTGCAATATTATGAAGGCTTCACCATGCCTGATGTGGCTTGGGGCAAAGTCAGCCGCGATGATCAATGGCAAAAGTTAATTGATATTAAAAATAAATACAACGATGTGCTCTTTGGCTCACCGGTGATCGCGAAAGAGGCCGCTACACCGCTGCTGACCTTTATCCAAAATGCGTTTGTCGATAAAGGCTACCAGCATCCATTGGTTAACGCCGCTCAAAAAGCAAAAATTGTGCTCCTCGTCGGGCATGACTCCAACGTCGGTTCACTGCTGCCATTGCTGAAAGTCAAAGACTACACCTTGCCTGAGCAGTTTGAAAAAACCCCTGTGAGCGGCAAAGTAGCATTTGAGCAATGGAAAGACGCCGAGGGCAAAGCGTGGATGAAGGTGGAATACCTCTATCAAACCACCAAGCAACTGCGTGAGGGCACGCCACTGAGCGCGCAAAATCCTGCTAAGCGCGTGACGCTTGAGCTGCAAGACTGCCCAACCAACGCCGCCGGCTTCTGCCCAATGGCGCAATTTGAAAAGGCCGTTGAAAACGCGTTGAAATAATCACTCCAAAGTGCGGTCAGACTTGACCGCACTTTGTTTTATCACTCCGTCATCGCTATTGTTTTTCCTTGTTCTCTTTGATGACTCCGTCATCGCTATCGTTTTCGCTGTTTGTGCTGGCTCTCGGCGCGCGCGTTTATCACTCCGTTATCTCTATCGCAATTCCACCTGCGGCGGCGACCGCACTTTCTTTCATGACTCCGTCATCACGCTACGGTTTCGCCGTTGGCGA
>NZ_JABTBO010000002.1 GCF_014884965.1 Spirabiliibacterium mucosae
ATAAATTTGGTAGAAGTTCACCGCGGTGACAAACAAGTTAAGCAGCATCACGGGCACCGAGCCAATCAACGCGCCGTAGATAATGTATAAAATAGCGCCGATAGAGTTGACCACGCGCAGGGCCATCATTTTGCTCAACAAAAACGAGCCCGCGACAAAAGCGGTTGCGATATAACCTAAGATTTCAATAAAATTAATGTCCATTGTTATTATTATCCTTGTTATAAAGAAAAAGTTAGGTTATCAAAAACGTTTTTGAGAATAAAGTAGGATTGCGTGAATATTCAGCAATCGTGGATTCTGATTGCGCAAAATGCGTGCTATAATCGCCCCTTTGTTATTCTGTTGGAGTGTTTTATGGCTTTTGATTCTGTGCTGATGGGGCACGTGATTTTTGCCTTTGTGGCGTTGGCTTTGCTTGTGATCCGCGGTGTGATGCAATATGCTGGTCTGAATTGGCGTGCGCGATTGGCACTGCGTGTACTACCCCATGTGGCGGACACGCTGTTACTACTCACTGGCGCCATGCTGCTCTATCTCGGCTACCCACTGATGACCTGGCTTTGGATCAAGCTCGGCTTGCTGCTGGGTTATATCTTTTTTGCAGCCAAAGCGTTCAGCCGCCGTGGCCCTAAACCGCACTTTTTCATCCCCGCACTGCTCTGTTTACTCTCGGTGATGGGCATTGCCTATTTTCATTAAACAATAAAAAAGGAAGCGTTGATGCTTCCTTTCATTTCTCTAGCCGCCAGCGAGTTTAACGGTGCAGCCTTTTTGTTCGAGCAGTTGTTTAAGTAATTCGCGGTTGTCGCCTTGAATTTCAATGGTGAAGTCTTTCACCGCGCCGCCGCAACCGCACTTTTTCTTCAGCTCTTTGGCCAGTGTGGCCAGCGCAGCTTTATCCAACCCTAAGCCTGTGATCACACTCACGCCTTTGCCTTTGCGACCACTGACTTGGCGGGCAATGCGCACCACGCCGTCGCCTTGCGGCACGGCTTCTTGGGCGGGTTGCGCCTTCACCCGCCCTGTTTCAGTGGAATAAACCAGCGGGTTAGCCATGGCGTGCTTGGCTCACTTCGGCGTTGATTTGCTCAAGCACGGCCAGCGGATTGGCGGCTTGTGTGATTGGGCGGCCAACCACGAGGTAATCCGAGCCTTGGCGAATGGCTTCAGATGGTGTCATCACGCGGCGTTGGTCACCAAAATCGGCGCCGGCTGGGCGAATGCCTGGGGTGACGAGGGTGAAATCCTGCCCGCAATTGGCGCGCAAAATTTCCACTTCTTGCGGTGAGCACACCACGCCATCAAGGCCTGCGCGTTGGCTCAGGCGCGCTAGGCGGATCACCTGCTCCATTGGTGAGGCGTTGAGGCCAATTTGCAGCAAATCGGCATCTTCCATGCTGGTGAGCACGGTCACGGCGATGATTTTTGGCGCGTCTTTGCCATAAGGCTCAAGGATTTGCTTGGCCGTTTCCATCATGCGCAAGCCACCGCTGGCGTGCAAATCCACCATCCACACCCCTAAATCAGCCGCAGAGCGCACGGCACGTGCCACTGTGTTGGGGATATCATGGAATTTCAAATCCAAAAACACATCAAAGCCACGCGCGTGCAGTTGTTTCACAAACTGCGTGCCCAGTGTGGTGAACATCTCTTTGCCGACTTTCAGGCGGCAAATTTCAGGGTTGATTTGGTCAACCAACGCCAACGCGTCTTTCTCTTTTTCGTAGTCGAGTGCAACAATCACCTTGCTGTCCATTGAAATCCCCTTATTGATTGATTTTTTGATAAATACCGTCGGTTGGCTTTATGGTTTCCCATTGGTTACACGATGGGCAGTTCCATAGTAAACGATGGCTGTGATAACCGCAATTAGTACAGTGGTATTGATAATTTTTTTCCATTTTGTCGCTGACAATTTGCTGCAAGCGGGTCAGGCTGCTTTGCGCGCGGGCGGTGTCGACATTATTCAAGTCATATTGCAGCAAACGCTGAAAGATTTCCATGCTTGGGATGTGGGCCAGCTGCTCATAAAGGTGGGTTTGCGCCACTTGCTCACCGCTCTTTTTCTCGATAATTTCAGCCAGTGCCAGCTCAAGCTGACCACTTTTAATCACCTGGCGGGCTTTGATCAAAAAGAGCTCGAAATTGTCTAATTCATTACGCTGGTGATAGCACCAATGCAGGTGTACCAGTGCTTCGCTGATAAACACGGGGTTTTGGTCTAAAATCTGTTCAAAATAGCTGATCGCTTGGGCGTAATCATGCTCGCGCATGGCATTAACACCCAGCTCAAGGCTGGCACGGACACAATTAGGCGATACTTGCAGCGCTTTTTGCCAAAGTGCGGTTTTTTCTTTGTCGTCAAGCTCATGGCTGGCAATGTATTCACAATAATAGTGCGCCAGCTCCACGTTATTGTGTTTTGGGAAGGCCTTCTGCCGCTTTTCTGCCACATCGATGGCCTTTTTCCACTCTTTCATTTTTTGATAGATTTTGGCCAGCTCTTTGAGGGCATTTTCGGCGTATTCCGGCTCATCAATCAAGCTGATGTAGAGGTTTTCAGCGCGGTCAAAAAAGCCCACGCGGACGTAATCAAAGGCCAGTTGTTGTTTCACCAACAGCTTTTGTTCATCGAGTAAGTTGGGGTCATCAAGCAGGCTTTGGTGAATACGAATGGCGCGGTCCACCTCACCACGGGTGCGAAATAGGTTGCCCAGTGTCAGTGAGGCTTCAAATTGAGAGGTGCTGTCGATGTCGTTTTCGGCTTCTTGCTTTTGCAGCATATCCAAAAAAAGGCCGACGGCTTTGTCTTGTTGGTTAGACAAAAGCAAATTGACGCCAGTGACATAGTCTTGCGACAGTTTGTTACGGACGTCATCTTGGCCTTTTCGCGCACTGCGATAGCCCATATACCAGCCATAAAGTGCGGCGATGGGCAACAGCAGGAAGAGTAATTCCAGCATCGATTATTGTGGCTTGTGGCTCACGTTGAGTTCAGAAATTTGCTGTGCTTGGCGTTTCACTTGGCGGTTGAGGCTCATGTTTTTCATTTTCAAACGCAACACAAAATAGGCGCTGATGAGCCAGCCAAGCAACAAGCCCAGGCCAAATAAAATGGCCACCAAAGATGACAGTTGCAACTCGGATTTGGCGATGATGTAGTTAAATGTGATGACTTGATCGTTGTCTGCCCCAATGGTGACAGCCACAATCACAATGGCGAGAATAATCACAAACCCTAGGAAAAATTTAATCATCTTGCTCTCCAGACAGTAAAAACACTGTTGACTATTATGCCAAAAATTCGCAATCGCTTGTAGAGATTTTCACAGCCAAGCGCACAAAATGCGACGTGGGGCAATAAAAAACGGTGTATTCAACACCGTTTTTGTTATCTTGCTGCGTTCACACGCTCTCTGAGCTCTTTGCCCGCTTTGAAATGAGGGACATATTTCGCATCCAAATCGACCTTCTCGCCTGTTTTTGGGTTGCGGCCCAAGCGCGGTTGACGGTAGTGCAATGAAAAGCTGCCAAAGCCGCGTACTTCAATGCGCCCACCTTGATCCAATGTTTGCGACATCAACTCAAGGATGGCTTTCACGCCGTTTTCTACACTTTTAACAGGGACAGTTTGATTTTGCATAATCAAACATTCAATAAGTTCAGATTTTGTCATAACGATGCCCTCAATAAAAGCAGGCAAGCCGTGCTCGCCTGCGTGTTACACGTTTCGATTATTCGCTTTTCGCGGCTTTGAACGCTTCTGCCATTGCGTTTGGAATAGCTTCTTCTTGCTTATTCACATTAGCAATTGCAGCGCTGTCTTCCGCTTCGTCTTTGGCACGAACAGACAAGTGAACTAAACGTGATTTGCGGTCAACACCAGTGTATTTCGCTTCCACTTCGTCGCCCACGTTCACCACGCTGGTGGCGTCTTCAATGCGGTCACGAGAAAGATCAGCTACACGAACATAACCTTCAGCACCGCCTTCTAATTCAACTTTCACGCCTTTAGCGTCAACTTCAATGGCTTTACCTTTCACGATAGCGCCTTTTTTGTTGGCTGCGATGAAGTTGTTGAACGGATCATCTTCTAATTGTTTGATACCCAAAGAGATGCGCTCTTTAACAGCGTCGACTTGCAACACAACAGCGGCCACTTCGTCGCCTTTTTTGTAGTTGCGAACAGCTTCTTCACCTGGCACATTCCAAGAAATGTCAGACAAGTGAACAAGGCCATCGATGCCGCCCTCCAAGCCGATGAAAATACCAAAGTCAGTGATCGATTTGATTTTGCCTTCAACGCGATCGCCTTTTTTGTGGGTTTCATCGAATTGTTGCCATGGGTTTGGTTTGCATTGTTTCAAACCTAAAGAAATACGACGACGGTCTTCATCGATTTCTAATACCATCACTTCAACTTCGTCACCTACGTTCACGACTTTAGATGGGTGAATGTTTTTGTTGGTCCAATCCATTTCAGAAACGTGAACCAAACCTTCAACGCCGTCTAAGATTTCAACAAAGCAGCCGTAGTCAGTCAAGTTAGTCACTTTACCAGTCAATTTGCTATTAACTGGGTGATTTTCAGCGATCGCAACCCAAGGGTCTTGGCCTAATTGTTTCAAGCCCAAAGACACGCGAGTGCGCTCACGGTCGAATTTCAATACTTTAACAGTGATTTCGTCGCCCACATTCACGATTTCGCTTGGGTGTTTAACACGTTTCCAAGCCATATCAGTGATGTGCAACAAGCCATCCACGCCGCCAAGATCAACGAATGCGCCGTATTCTGTCAAGTTTTTAACTACACCGGTCACGGTTGCGTCTTCAGCAAGGTTTTCAAGCAATTGTTCACGTTCTTGGCTGTTTTCAGTTTCGATCACAGCGCGACGAGAAACCACAACGTTGTTGCGTTTTTGATCAAGTTTGATCACTTTGAACTCTAATTCTTTACCTTCCAAGTGCGCAGTGTCGCGAACTGGACGAGTATCAACTAAAGAGCCTGGTAAGAAAGCACGAACACCATTTAACTCAACAGTGAAGCCACCTTTAACTTTACCGTTGATTACACCGGTAACGGTTGCTTGATCTTCGTATGCTTTTTCTAATTCAATCCAAGATTCGTGACGAACCGCTTTCTCGCGAGAAAGTTTAGTTTCGCCGAAGCCATCTTCTACTGCATCAAGGGCTACTTTCACTTCGTCGCCCACTTGGACATCGAGCTCGCCTTGCGCGTTTAAGAATTCTTCAACTGGAATAGCGGATTCAGATTTCAAACCTGCGTCAACCAATACAAATCCTTTTTGGATTGCAACTACAGTACCGTTAACGATAGAACCTTGACGGGTTTCAAGTTCTTTTAGTGATTCTTCAAATAATTGAGCAAAAGATTCAGTCATATTTAATCTTCAAAGTTAATTAATAACGTCCACTTGAAGTCCTTTCAAATGGGGCTGTAACTATCGGTTAAATCATCCATGATTAAACCCTGTTTCCATCACACCTTTAAATTAAGGTTATGATCGATGTATTGTAACGCTTTTTCAAGCACTTGGCTAATACTTAATTCACTTGTATCTAAAAAATAGGCATCTGGGGCGGGTTTCAACGGCGCCACCGCACGGTTGCGGTCACGATCGTCACGCGCTTGAATGTCGCTTAAAATCGCCTCAAAGTCCGCCATCACGCCTTTGCCGAGCAGTTGGTTATACCGCCGCTGGGCGCGCACTTGGGCGCTGGCATCTAAGAAAATTTTAATCTGCGCGTTCGGGAACACCACCGTGCCCATATCGCGCCCGTCGGCAATCAAGCCACGCGGCGTGCTGAAATCGCGCTGGCGCTGTAACAAGGCCGACCGCACTTTAGGCAGCGCCGCCACCTTGGAGGCGTTGATCCCTGCCGCTTCGCTGCGGATTTCTTGGCTAACATCACCGCCGTCGAGCAACACCTGCACCGCACTTTCTGTGGCAATAAACTGCAAATCCAGCCCCGCGGCCAATTGGCTGAGTGCGGCTTCATCATCAAGCGCCACACCGCGTTTCACCGCCGCCACGCCCAGCACGCGATAAATCGCGCCAGAGTCGAGCAAATTAAAATTAAAATGCTGCGCCAAACGCTGGCACAACGTCCCCTTGCCTACCCCACTTGGGCCATCAATCGCAATAACAATATTTTCCATACGTTCTTCCTTTTAAACCGCACTTTAATCGCGTTGGCTGGCTGCTTGCACGCGCCAACAATTATGAATCTGTTTATTGCGCTCAAAATCGAGCGGCAAGGTTTTGGCTGTGATGTCAACCGCACTTAGCCCCAGTTGCGCCAGGCCTGCGTGGTCCATTTTAAAGCCGCGCTTGTTGTTTGAAAAAATAATCGTGCCGCCGTCGGCCAGGCAATTTTTCAGCATCGTGAACAAGCGGATGTGATCGCGCTGCACATCCCAGCTGTCTTGCATGCGCTTGGAGTTTGAAAAGGTTGGCGGGTCGACAAAAATCAAGTCATACCGCACTTTGCATTGTGCCAGCCATTGCAGGCAATCGGCTTGAATAATTTGATGCGTGCGGCTTTCTTCAAAGCCGTTGAGGTTCAAATTCTGCTCTGCCCAGTTGAGATAGGTGTTTGACATATCCACCGTGGTGGTGCTTTTCGCACCACCGAGCACGGCGTGTACAGTGGCTGAACCGGTGTAGGCAAACAAATTCAAAAATGCCTTGCCTTTGGCCATCTCACCAACCATTTTGCGCGTCAGGCGGTGGTCTAAGAACAGGCCGGTATCCAAATAATCGGTGAGGTTGACCCACAATTTTGCGCCGTATTCGGTGACAAAAAAATACTCGCCCTTCTCGGCCATTTTTTCGTATTGGTTTTTCCCCTTTTGTTTTTGTCGCACTTTGAGCACCAGTTTATTGGTGTCAACGCCGGTCACACGCAAGGTGGCGGTTACGGCATCAAGCAGGCGCTGGCGGGCTTTGGCAGGGTCAATATTTTTCGGCGCGGCATACTCTTGCACCACGATGTGATCGCCGTAGCGGTCGACCGCGAGGTTATATTCGGGCAAATCGGCGTCATACAAGCGATAAGCATCCAGCCCTTGCTGGGCGGCCCATTTTTCGATTTTTTTGCTGTTTTTTTGCAAGCGGTTGGCAAAATCTGCTGCCACCTCAACCGCACTTTGTGGTTTTTCTACACTTGGTGCGTCTGCTACACGCTCAGCAATTTGGTAGTTTTTCTGCACGCAATCGAGCGGGCCGTTTTTGGCTTTAAACTGGCGATGGGAGCGCAGGCGCACGCAATCGAGCAGCTGTGGCTCGCCACTGAAAAGTGATACGTTCCAGCCGGCAAATTCCGCTTTCAGCCGCTGGCCGAGCACGGAATAAAGGGCAATCAGCGCCGGCGTTGCGCCCAAGCGCTCACCATAAGGCGGGTTGCTCACCAGCGTGCCACGCAAATCAGGGCTTGGGTTGGTGAGCGCGGCCACATCGCCAAAGCGGAAGGTGATGAGGTTGCCCACCCCCGCGGCCACGGCATTGTGCTGCGCTTTGGTCAGCACGCGGCGGTCGAGATCAAAGCCATAAAAGTGCGGTTGCACGTCATGCTTGACCGCACTTTGCATCTCCGCGCGCACGCGTTGGAGGGTGGCTTGATCATGCTCACGCCAGTGGTCAAAGCCCCAGTGCAGGCGGCTGAGATTTGGCGCAATGTTGGCCTCCATCATCGCCGCTTCAATCAGCAAGGTGCCCGAGCCGCACATTGGATCCACCAGCGCGCTGCCGTGCTGCCAGCCTGAGCGCAGAATAATCGCAGCGGCTAACGTTTCTCGCAGTGGGGCTTGGCCGCTTTCTTGGCGATAACCGCGCAAATGCAGCGCCTCGCCGCTGAGGTCAAGCGAGAGAATCACCTCATCACGGTTGAGGTAGGCGTGCAGGCGAATGTCGGGGTAGTCTTTGTCTACATTTGGGCGGGGCTCCCCTTTGCGCTCAAAATGATCGACAATGCCGTCTTTCACGCGCATCGCGCCAAATTGGCTGTGGCGAATTTCCTGATTGGTGCCGTTGAAGTCCACCAAAAAAGTGCAACGGCTGTCGAACACCTTTGCCCAGTCAAACTGGCTGACCAAGGCATACAAATCCATGTCGCTGTACACCTTGCCGGTGACAAGCGGCAGCAAAATGCGTGACGCCAAGCGCGAGCCAAGCAACGTGCGGTAGAGCGTTTCATCATCGGCTTGATAATGCACGCCGCCTTGCGCCACGCGCGCGTTGTGGGCGCCAAGTGCGGTGAGCTCGGATTTCAGTAATTCTTCAAAGCCACGCGCGGTGGTGGCAAACAGTGCTCTCATAACAACCTTTCAACAAATAGTCATTGAGTGATTATAACAGATGAACAACAGAAAAAGCAGCGCAGTGAAAAGAAAAAGCGCAGCGGTTGCTGCGCTTAGCTCAAAGTGCGGTTGGGTTAACTGAGCGCTTTGCCTTTGAGCTCTGGGATTAAAAAGACGGTCGCGATCAAATCCACAATGTAGATGGCAGCCAGCAAGGCAATCGCCACTTGGAAGGAGTAGGCAGAGACAATCGCGCCCACCACAATCGGG
Source organism: Spirabiliibacterium mucosae (assembly GCF_014884965.1). Taxonomy (GTDB): domain Bacteria; phylum Pseudomonadota; class Gammaproteobacteria; order Enterobacterales; family Pasteurellaceae; genus Spirabiliibacterium; species Spirabiliibacterium mucosae. The sequence continues at coordinate 8,594 of NZ_JABTBO010000002.1, forward strand.
CCAAAGCCACCGACCGCGCGGCCGAGGTTGAACAGCACATTTTGCGCGGTGGCGCGGGCTTCGGTTGGATAAGCCTCAGACATCAGCGCGCCGTAGCCGCCGAGCATGCCGTTGACAAAAATGCCCATGATCACGCCGGCGATTAGCATGGATTCTGGCGTGGTGAGTTGGGAGTAGGCAATCACCGCAATCGCAGCGCCAATTTGGAATAAGATAAAGCTTGGTTTGCGCCCAATACGGTCCGCCAATTGTCCGAACACCCAAATGCCGAACATCATGCCAAGCACGCTCATGGCCGTCCACACGCCTGATTTGGCCAAGGTGAAGCCGAGTTGTTTTGACAAAAAGCTTGGCATCCAAATCATAATGCCGTAGTAACCAAAATTTTGCACCGAGCACAAAATCCAAATGCCAATACTCACTTTGGTGGTTTGGCGGTCTTTCACCAGCAAGCGGAAAGATTCCAGCTTAGATTGGCGAGGCTGCTGTTGCTTGGCTTGAAACACTTCAGGCTCATGCAATTTTGAGCGCAAATACCACGCCACAAATGCTGGCAGAATGCCCACCAAGAACATGCCGCGCCAGCCAATGACGGGCAGCAATAATGGGGTGAGCAACGCCGCCGCCAGCACGCCAAGCTGCCAGCCGAGTGCGACATAGCTGGAGGCGCGCGCACGATGGCGTGCAGGCCACGCCTCTGCCGCCAACGCCATACCGATGCCAAACTCACCACCCAGGCCGATGCCCGCGATGGTACGATAAATCAATAAATCCCAATAACCTTGCGCTAAGGCACACAGGCCTGTGAACACGGCAAACAACACAATCGTCCAGGTCAGCACGCGCACCCGCCCGAAGCGGTCACTCAAGGCACCGAAAATAATGCCACCGGCCACCGCGCCCACCAGTGTCCAGGTCACCAATGAGCCGAGCTGCGCTTTGGTTAAGGCTAAGTCTGCGCCAATGGCGGAGAGCATAAAGCCGAGAATTAATAAATCAAAGCCGTCCATTGCATACCCCACGGCGGAACCCACCACCGCTTTGATGCCATAACGATCTACTTTTTGCATTTGCTGTTTCTCCTGTTGTTTCTGTTGTTTCAGTGTTTTCAAGCCAAAAAAAATCCCTTTATGAAAAAGGGATTTTAAAAATTAATGATCACCGATAATATCAATGCCGTTCATATAAGGTCGCAACACCTTAGGAATGACAATGGAGCCGTCGGCCTGTTGGTAATTTTCCATCACCGCCACCAACGTCCGCCCCACGGCTAAGCCCGAGCCGTTGAGGGTGTGAACCAAGCGTGGCTTTTTCTCGCCTTTAACGCGATAGCGCGCTTGCATGCGTCGCGCTTGGAAATCCCACATATTCGAGCAGGATGATATTTCACGATAGGTATTTTGCGCCGGCAGCCACACTTCCAAATCATAGGTTTTGCATGAGCCAAAGCCCATATCACCCGTGCACAGCAGCACTTTGCGATACGGCAATTCGAGCAATTGCAACACTTTTTCGGCGTGCCCTGTTAGCTCTTCAAGCGCTTGCATGGAGTGTTCAGGGGCGACAATTTGCACCATTTCCACTTTGTCAAACTGGTGCATACGAATCAGCCCGCGCGTGTCACGGCCATAAGAGCCCGCCTCAGAGCGGAAGCACGGCGTGTGCGCGGTCATTTTGATTGGCAAGGCGTCTTCATCTAAAATCTCACCACGCACAATGTTAGTTACGGGCACTTCTGCGGTTGGGATGAGTGCATAAGGCTGCTCGCCTTCCAGCGGCTTGGTGTGGAATAAATCTTCACCAAATTTTGGCAGCTGGCCGGTGCCGTAAAGAGTTTCGTGATTGACGAGATAGGGCACGTAAGTTTCTTGATAGCCGTGTTGCTCGGTATGTAAATCAAGCATAAATTGGGCCAGTGCACGGTGGAGCTTGGCAATTTGGCCTTGCATCACCACAAAGCGCGCGCCTGAAAGTTTCGCACCGGTGGCGAAATCCAATCCTTGTGCCATTTCACCCAAGGTGACGTGATCGCGCACCTCAAAATCAAACTGTTTCGGCTCACCCCAGCGCAAAACTTCTTGGTTGTCGTTTTCATCTTTGCCTAAAGGCACTGCATCGTCAGGCAAATTCGGGATGCTCAAGGCAATCTCTTGCATTTCCCCTTGCACTTGCTCAAGGGCTTGCTTGGCCTCATTGAGTTCGTTGCCCATTTTATCAACTTCAGCGAGCAATGGCGCAATGTCTTCACCGCGCGCTTTGGCCGCGCCAACCGCTTTTGAGCGGGTGTTGCGCTCGGCTTGCAAGGTTTCGGTTTTCACTTGCAGGGCTTTGCGTTGATCTTCAAGTTGAGAATAGTGATTGACGTCTAAGGTGTAATTACGACGGATTTTGAGTTTTTCTGCAACCTCTGACAGATTGCTTCTTAAAAGATTAGGATCGATCATAAACTAGCCTTGTGAATCAGGGTGTGTCTTTCACACAAAATTGGCGTATTTTAACGCTATTTTTGTGATCACGCTAGCAAAAAAACCGCACTTTGCCTTTTTATTTTCAGGCATAAAAAAGCACCTCGCAAGGTGCTTTTAAAAGTGCGGTCAATTAGTCTTTCGGTTGCTCGTCTTCGGCTTTTTGTTGCTCGTCTTCTTTCACTTCTTCAAAAGATTTCGGCTCCTCGTCCGACGGCTCAGGCGCGTTGCCTTTCACCTCTTCCCACCCCATTGGCGGGCTGACTTCTTCACGCGCCATCAACTGCTTGATTTGCTCAAGCTCGATGGTTTCATATTTGATCAACGCATCTTTCATGGCGTGCAAAATGTCCATGTTGTCTTCGAGCAACTGGCGCGAACGCTGGTAGTTGCGGCTGACAATCGCGCGCACTTCTTCGTCGATCAAATGCGCGGTTTCATCCGACATATGTTTCGCTTTAGCCATTGAGCGGCCAAGGAACACCTCGCCTTCATCTTCGGCATAAAGCACCGGGCCAAGCTTGTCAGAAAAGCCCCATTCGGTCACCATTTTGCGCGCAATGTTGGTGGCCACTTGAATGTCGTTTGACGCCCCTGTTGAAATATTTTCCTCGCCATAAATCAACTCTTCTGCAATCCGCCCGGCATACAACGTGGAGAGTTTGCTTTCCAATTGTTTTTGGCTAATGCTGATTTGATCGCCCTCTGGTAAGAAGAAGGTCACACCTAACGCACGCCCGCGTGGGATGATGGTCACTTTGTGCACAGGGTCATGCTCTGGCACCAAGTAGCCGACAATCGCGTGGCCCGCTTCGTGGTAGGCGGTGGACTCTTTTTGCTTGTCGGTCATCATCATGGTGCGACGCTCTGGCCCCATGTTGATTTTATCTTTCGCTTTTTCAAACTCCAGCATCGTCACGATGCGCTTGTTGGTGCGCGCAGCAAACAATGCCGCTTCATTGACCAAGTTGGCCAAATCCGCACCAGAATAGCCTGGTGTGCCACGGGCAATTACCATTGGGTTGACATCATCTGCCACTGGCACTTTGCGCATATGCACTTTCAAAATTTGCTCACGGCCACGCACATCCGGCAGGCCGACTGTGACTTGGCGGTCAAAACGCCCTGGGCGAGTCAATGCAGGGTCCAGCACGTCTGGGCGGTTGGTCGCGGCGATCACGATAACACCTGAGTTGCCCTCAAAGCCGTCCATTTCCACCAGCATTTGGTTTAGGGTTTGTTCACGTTCATCGTGCCCACCGCCCAGGCCTGCGCCACGTTGGCGGCCGACGGCGTCGATTTCATCAATAAAGATCAAACACGGCGCGTTTTTCTTCGCCTGCTCGAACATATCCCGCACGCGCGAGGCACCGACACCGACGAACATTTCCACAAAATCAGAGCCTGAAATGGTGAAAAACGGCACTTTGGCTTCACCCGCGATGGCTTTTGCCAGCAAGGTTTTACCTGTCCCTGGTGGGCCGACCATCAAAATGCCTTTCGGGATTTTACCGCCGAGTTTTTGGAATTTGCCTGGGTCGCGCAAAAAGTCAACCACCTCGGCCACTTCTTCTTTCGCTTCTTCACAGCCGGCCACATCGGTGAACCGCACTTTGTTTTGATCTTCACTCATCATTTTGGCGCGGCTTTTACCAAAGCTCATCGCCTTGCCGCCACCGCCTTGCATTTGGCGCATAAAGAACACCCACACACCAATAAGCAGCAACATTGGGAACCAAGAGATCAAAATTTGTGACAGCAGGCCGCGTTTTTCAGGCGGGGTGCCGAGCACTTTGATGTCTTTTTTGATCAAATCATCGAGCAGCTTGTCGTCATAAAGCGGCATCACTGTTTGATATTTATCACCATTGGTTTTGGTCACGGTAATTTCGTTTTGATCAAAGCGCGCCTCACGCACTTGATTTTTGCCCACATCAGAAATGAAGGTCGTATAGTCAACGCCGCTTCTCGCATCTGAATCCGAGCTGAAACTTTGAAAAACAGACATCAAAATCACGCCGATGACTGTCCACAACACTAAATTTTTTATCATATCGTTCTTCAAGTTACGACCTCTTATGATTTCCCATAGTGATAAAATAAGGCAATAGATTACTACAATTTATAACCTGTTGCCACAATATAAACTTCCCGCGAGCGATCCCGCGAGGCCTCTGGCTTGCGCACCTTGACGGTGGTAAACAGTGAACGGATTTCGCGCAAGTAATCATCAAAGCCCTCCCCTTGGAACACTTTAACCACAAAACTGCCATTTTTCGCCAACACTTGCCGGCACATATCCAGCGCCAGCTCCACCAGATACATCGCCCGTGGAATGTCCACCGACGGCATGCCTGAAAAGTTGGGCGCCATATCCGACATCACCACATCCACTTTTTGCTCGCCGACGCGATCTAAAAGTGCGGTCAGCACGCTCTCTTCACGAAAATCCCCTTGCAAAAAATCCACGCCAGCAATCGGGTCCATGTCCAAAATATCGCAGGCAATCACGCGCCCACGCCCACCAATTTGGGCCACGGCAAATTGCGACCAGCCACCAGGTGCCGCACCAAGGTCAACCACCGTCATGCCAGGTTTAAATAATTTATCGCGACTTTGCAATTCATCTAATTTAAAGTAAGCGCGCGAACGCAGCTTTTGCTTGTGCGCTTTTTGAACGAATTGATCTTTAAAATGCTCATTTAGCCAGCGATTGGAGCTAGCTGAGCGTTTTTTCTTTCCCATTTTTTCTCTCAAGGCATCAAATGATGGTTTAAATGTTAATATGGTGCTAAAATTTTTATATTCAAGCACATTTTTGAAGATTCCCACACACTGGAAACACTAAGGGTAACTATGACACTTTCAACCAAACAAAAGCAATTTTTAAAAGGCCTAGCGCACAATTTAAAACCCGTTGTGCTGCTCGGCGCCAACGGCCTGACTGAAGGCGTGGTGGCGGAAATTGACAACGCGCTCAATCACCACGAACTGATTAAAGTGAAAATCGCAGGCAGCGATCGCGAAACCAAGCAGCTGATCATTGACGCCATTGTGCGTGAAACTCGTGCTGAAGCGGTGCAATTAATCGGGCACGTGCTGGTGCTCTACCGTGCGGGCGACGAGCCGCAAATCCGCTTGCCGAAATAAACAAAATGCCTTTCGCTTGAAAGGCATTTTTGCAACCGCACTTTCGCTTTAGGCTTGATAAATCACCTCAATAATATCAAATTCCACCTGCCCACCTGGGGTGGTGATCGCCACATTGTCGTCCACCTCTTTGCCAATCAAGCCGCGCGCAATAGGCGAGTTGACTGAAATCAAGCCCTGTTTGATATCCGCTTCATCGTCGCCGACAATTTTGTATTGCACTTCTTCGTCGGTGTCCACATTCACCAACACTACCGTTGCGCCAAAAATCACTTTGCCGTTGTTTTTGAGTTTAGTCACGTCAATGATTTGGCAATTCGCCAGTTTGCTTTCAATGTCTTGAATGCGCCCTTCACAAAAGGCCTGCTGCTCGCGCGCAGCGTGGTATTCCGCATTTTCTTTCAAGTCCCCGTGCTCACGTGCCTCGGCAATGGCTTTGATGATTTCAGGGCGACGAACGGTTTTCAGTTGTTCCAATTCTTGTTTTAATTGTTCCGCACCGCGGGCTGTCATTGGAATTTGTTGCATAATAACTTCCTTGCGTTAAGACAAAAAAAACCTACGGCAAAGCGCCTTTGCCGTAAGCAATTGGTGTTTTGTAAAAGAATTTGAAGGTGTTCAAATTCGCTTTTAAATAACGGTCATTGGCACTATATTATGGGCTTTATCTAAAAATTGCAATGTGAATTCACTATGATGAGATTACCCCTTCTCGCTGGCGGGCTGTTTTGTGCGCTTAGCGCTTGGCCAACCGTCACCCCGCAGGACTACGCCGCTACTCTGCCACAAGGCACCACAGTGGCGCTGGTGGCTGAAAACCTCAACCATCACCAACGCATCGCCTCACTCAATGACGAGCAGCTGATGCTGCCAGCCAGCACGCAGAAAATTTTCACCGCACTGGGGGCAAAGTTGCTGCTCGGGGATGATTTTACCTTCAAAACCGCACTTTTAACCACCGGCAAAGTCACCAATGGCGCACTCAAAGGCGATGTGATCGTGAAATTCGCAGGCGACCCGACGCTAACCAGCGGGCAGCTTTATCAGTTATTAGCACAACTTAAGCAGCAAGGCATCAACCGTATTGACGGCAATGTGTGGCTTGATTCCACCGTGTTTGCCAGCCACGACCGCGGCTTGGGCTGGATTTGGAATGATTTAACCATGTGCTTTAACGCCCTACCGTCGGCGGCGAGCGTGGACGGCAACTGCTTTTCCGTCAACCTTGACGCCTCCGCCAAGCCTGGCGAGCTAGTGAGTGTCACGATCCCCGCACAATTTCCTGTGCAGGTGTTCAGCCAAGTGCAAATTGTTGACCCGAAAGCCGCGGGCTTTTGCAATTTTGATGTCAGCGTCAGTGACAACAACCGCTATACATTAAAAGGCTGCATCGCGCGCAACCCTAAACCCTTTGGCTTGAGCTTTGCCGTGCAAGACCCAGACAGCTACGCGGGCTCTTATGTTGACAGCCAGCTCAAGCGCCTTGGCATTCAACACAGCGGCGTGAACGTTAGCCTAGTGCCACGCGCAGGCAAGGAGCTAGCGTTTGTCGAATCCAAGCCGCTGCCTGTGCTGCTGAAAAAAATGATGAAGCACTCAGACAACCAAATCGCCGACAGTCTATTCCGCCGCATTGGCTTTGCTTATTACAACCGCCCTGTGTCTTTTCAGCAAAGTGCGGTTGCGCTTAAAACCGTGCTGCGCAAGCAAGCAGGCATCAAGTTTGGCAACGATCAACTCGCCGACGGCTCAGGGCTCTCGCGCCATAATTTAATCAGCCCGCAAACGCTGCTGCAAGTGCTGGAATACATCAACGCCCACGACGACAAGCTCGATTTGCTCACCACCTTCCCGATTGCAGGCGTAGACGGCACCATCAGCGGGCGTGGCTCGATGATCGCACCACCGATTCAAAATAACTTGATCGCCAAGACCGGCTCGCTCAAAGGCGTTTATAACCTCGCAGGTTTTATCACCAACGCGCGCGGTGAAAAAATCGCTTTTGTGCAGTTTGTCAGCGGCTATGTCACCGGCGACTTGGAGCAAAAAACCAAGCGCCGCCCGCTAGTGCAATTTGAAAAGCAGCTTTATACCGCACTTTTCAACGAGTGACCGCACTTGATATAAAAATCCCCTCACCTGAGGGGATTTTTTTAGTGAGTGTCGTGTAAGGTGTTTTCCAACTTCGCCAGCTCTTTTTCAGGAAAGCGGATATCGAGTTGATCGTATGGGATTTCAATCCCCGCGCGGTCAAACTCCAACTTCACTCGCTCGGTCAAGGCAAATTGCACCGCAAAATAATCGCTGGTTTTCACCCACGGGCGCACAAACAGCTGCACGCTGCTCGCCTCCAGCGCACCGACGGCAATCAGCGGCTCAGGGTGACGCAGCACGCGTGGTTCTTCTTCCAAACACAGTGCCAGCACCTCTTTCGCTTTGCGAATGTCGGCCTCATAGGCAATATCAAAGATAAAATCAATCCGGCGCGTTTCGTTAATCGAATAGTTGGTGATGCTGTCGCCAAACACTTTGCCATTAGGCACCAGCACGGTTTTGTTATCTACGGTGCGCAACTCCAGCACCAGCAGGCCAATTTGCTCGACGCTGCCTGCCACACCGCCGGCTTCAATGTAATCTCCTTTGCGAAATGGTTTGAAGATCAAAATCATCACGCCGGCGGCAAAGTTTTGCAGCGAGTTTTGCAGTGACAAACCAATCGCCAAGCCCGCGGCACCAATGAGGGCCACCAGTGAGGTGGTGTTGACGCCAATTTGCGACAGTGCGGCAATCACCACCATCAGCATCAGCGCGAAATAGCTAATCGAGCGCACAAAGCTTTGCAGCATTTCATCACCGCTAGAGCGCGCAATCGCCTTGCCTAAAATGTTGCTAAACACCCGTGCCACGCGCTTGCCCACCCAGTAGATGATAATCGCGAGCAAAATTTTGGTGCCGTACGGGATCACATAATCATAAATCACAGTGTGCATATCCAGCCCCTGCACGCCGTTGATGATCTCTTTCGCACTTTCGGTAATATCAATATTCGGTGCGGCAACCGCACTTTCATTTTCTCCAGCCATAATCTTCTCCAAAATTGAAATAGGGCGGCATTCTAGCACTTCTAACCGCACTTTTTAAGTATGCTTGACTAAATTAATCAGGAATAGATTGCACGGCGCACACTTTTTTTATACACTCTAATCATTCATCTAAAATACATCTTTAAGGACACGCCATGACCCCAAGTCAATTAGTTTGTTATAAAAAAATGCCCGTCTGGACCGCTAAAACCCTGCCGGATATGTTCCAAAAAATGCACAACACCAAAGTCGGCACCTGGGCCAAACTCACCATTTTAAACGGCTCGCTCAAATTCTATGCCCTTGATGAGCAAGGCAATATCCAAGCGGAATATGTTTTTGATAAAGACAATCAAGCGCCCTTTGTTGAGCCGCAACAATGGCACCGCGTTGAGCCACTGAGTGACGATTTGGAATGTTATTTGGAATTTTATTGCGAGCTGAAAAATTTCGGCGCGAAAAAATACAACATGACCGCCACCCACAGCGACGTGATGCGCACCATGGAGCACATTTGTGAGGGCAAAGCGCTTGATCTCGGCTGCGGGCAGGGGCGCAACAGCCTGTTTTTAGCCAAAATGGGCTTTGAGGTTGACGCCTGGGATCGCAACGAGGCGAGCATCGCCTTTCTCAACAACGTGAAAGAAAAAGAGCAATTAGATAAGCTCAACACCGCCGTTTACGACATCACCGAGGCCGCCATTCAAGATCGCTATGATCTTATCATCTCCACCGTGGTGTTGATGTTCTTGCCCGCTGAGAGCATCCCGCGCGTAATCGTCAACATGCAAGAGCACACCCACCAAAACGGCTACAACCTGATTGTCGCCGCCATGTCCACCGACGACTACCCGTGCCCAATGCCCTTCCCATTCACCTTCAAAACGGGCGAATTGAAGCAATATTACCAAGATTGGGAGATCGTGGAGTACAACGAAAACATCGGCGAACTGCACAAAACCGACGAAAACGGCAACCGCATCAAACTCCGCTTCGCCACCCTCTTGGCGAAAAAACGCTAAAAAGCAAAGTGCGGTCAACTGACCGCACTTTTTATTTCAATTCAATATGCTCAACCAATTCCCGTACGAGGGCTGGGCCTTGGTAGATCATGCCGGAGTAGAGCTGCAAAAGACTGGCGCCGGCGTTGATTTTTTCTTGGCCTGTGGCGAGGCTGGTGATGCCGCCGCAGCCGATGATCGGCAGCTTGCCGCCGAGCTCTTGGTGCAAGCGCGCAATAATCTGCGTGCTCAAGGCGCACAGGGGCTGGCCGCTTAAGCCGCCTTGTTGCTCGCTGTGGGCAACGCCTTGCACCATGTCGCGTGAGATGGTGGTATTGGTGGCAATCACGCCGTCGATTTGGTGGCGCACAAGGCTGTCGGCGATTTGCACCAGCTCGGCTTCACTCAAATCTGGCGCGATTTTCACCGCAATTGGCACGTAGCGGTTGTGATAGCGCGCCAGCTCCCCTTGGCGCTGTTTCAAGCCTTGCAGCAAGTCATCCAGCGCGTCGCCGTATTGCAAATTGCGCAAGCCTGGTGAATTGGGTGAGGAGATGTTGATGGCGATATAATCCGCGTGTGGATAGACTTTATTTAAGCAATAGATGTAATCGCCTTTGCCGTTTTCAACACTTGTGGCGGTGTTTTTGCCGATGTTGATGCCCAAAATACCGTCAAAATGGGATTTTTTGACATTTTCAACCAAATTATCGACCCCGAGATTGTTAAACCCGTTGCGATTGATGATGCCTTGCACCTCAGGCAGGCGGAATTGCCGCGGTTTGGGGTTGCCGTCTTGCGCCAATGGCGTGACGGTACCTACTTCAATAAAGCCAAAGCCGAGTGCGCCAAAGCCGTCAATCGCCTCGCCATTTTTGTCCGCGCCGGCGGCCAGCCCAATGGGGTTGGGGAACTGCAAGCCCATGCACTCAACGCGCTGGCCTTGCACGCGGCATTGGCCCAATGAGAGCAAGTGGCGCGCGGGCGTTTTGCCGACCGCACTTAGGGTTTTGATCGTCAGCTCATGGGCGCGCTCGGCGTCGAGGGCGAACAACCCCTTGCGAATAAAAGAATAAAGTGGGTTCACACGCCCTCCTTAGTTCAAGGCTTTTTCGATTTTTTCATACAAATCGTTGGAGAGGTTGTCAATTTTCTCCAAGCGTTCTAGGCCGCGGCGCATCAAGGTTTGGCGCTGGTTATCGTAGCGGCGCAGGCGAATTAATGGCTCAATCAAACGTGAGGCCACCTGCGGGTTGCTCTTATTCAAGCGAATCAGCACATCCACCAAGAAGCGGTAGCCCGAGCCGTCCACGGTGTGGAAGGCGTTTGGATTTTGCCCACAGAAGCTGCCCACCAAGCTACGCACGCGGTTTGGATTGGTGAACTCAAAGCTTGGGTGATCCATCAGCTTGATCACCAATTGCAGCACGTCCGCATCTGGGCGAGTGGCTTGCAGCATGAACCATTTGTCCATCACCAAACCGTCGTGCGCCCATTTTTGCTCAAAGTCTGCCAACAATTTGTCGCGGCAGGCCAGCTGATTGGCACAGGCACAGCTCAACGCCGCCAAGGTGTCAGTCATGTTGTCCGCTTGAGTGTAATGGGTGTGCACCAAAGCATTGCCAAAATCGGTCGCGGCGAGGAAGCTCAAGCAACAATTGCGCAAGCTGCGCAGGGCGATGTCGCGCTGCTCAACACGGTAGCTTGGCAAATCAATTTGGTGATAAATACGAAGTGCGGTCGCCTTCAGGTGTTCGGCGATGGTTTTGAACATAAAGCCGCGCACATGGTGAATCCCTTGCGGGTCGATCACTTTAAACTGCTCAGCAAATTCGGTTTCTTTCGGCAAGCTAAGGATAAGTGCGGTCAGCTCGAGGTCGTCTTCATAGTGCTCCAATACGTGTTGGAATGCGTTGAGTAATTCGTTTGACAGGCTCAGCGCCTGCCCTTGGCGCAGGCGCTCAAGGTTGGCTTGCATTTCACGGTTGAGCAGCGTTTGCGCCGCATCCCAGCGGACAAAATCATCTTGCGCGTGGGAAAGCAACGTCAACAGCTGCTCGGTGGTGTATGGGTAATCCAGTTTCACGGGCGCAGAAAATTCACACAGCAGCGCAGGAACCGGCTTTTCAAGCAAGCCGTGGAACTCAAAGGTTTGCTCATATTGGGTCACATCGAGCACATCGCGCTGGGCACCGTTGGCGTTTTCAAGGCGCAGCGCTTTACCTTGCTTGTCATACAGCGCGACTTTGAGTGGGATATGCAAATTGATTTTATCGAGCTGATCGTGGGTCGCTGGCGTCACTTGGCTGACATACAAGCGATAAACGCCATCGCGCGCGTCAAATTCATCGCGCACGGTCAATTCAGGCGTGCCCGATTGGCTGTACCAACGGCGGAAAATGGCCAAATCTATGCCACTGGCCTCTTCCATCGCTTGCACAAAATCATCACAGGTGGCGGCTTTGCCGTCGTTGGCGGCAATGTAGCGCTGCATGCCTTGTTGGAAGCGCTCCTCACCGAGCAAGGTGTGCAGCATGCGGATCACCTCCGCGCCTTTTTCATACACCGTGACGGTGTAGAAGTTGTTCATTTCAATCACCTTTTCAGGGCGGATTGGGTGCGCCATCGGGCCGGCGTCTTCGGCGAACTGCACGCTGCGCAAAAAGCGCACGTTGTTGATGCGATTGACCGAGCGCGAGCCGGTATCTGATGAAAACTCTTGGTCACGAAAGACCGTCAAGCCCTCTTTCAGGCTGAGTTGGAACCAATCGCGGCAGGTCACGCGGTTGCCTGTCCAGTTGTGGAAATATTCGTGCGCAATCACGCGTTCCACATCGAGGTAATCGTTGTCGGTGGCCGTGGCGGGGTTGGCCAGCACAAATTTGGAGTTGAAAATATTCAAGCCTTTGTTTTCCATCGCGCCCATGTTGAAGAAATCCACCGCCACGATCATGTAAATGTCGAGATCGTACTCCAGCCCAAAACGCTCTTCGTCCCAACGCATGGATTTTTTCAAGCTCTGCATCGCCCAGTGAGCACGCTCAAGGTTGCCTTTGTCGACATAAATTTCAAGCGCCACTTCTCGCCCGCTTTTTGTGTTGAAGCTGTCGGATAACAAGTCAAAATCCCCGGCCACCAAGGCAAATAGATAGCTTGGTTTTGGGAATGGATCTTGCCATTGCACCCAGTGGTTGTCGCCCGCCTCGCCGCTAGCAATGCGGTTGCCGTTGGAGAGCAAAAACGGATATTGCGCTTTGTTGGCGGTGATTTTGGTAGTGTAGCGCGCCAGCACATCGGGGCGGTCTAACATATAGGTGATTTGGCGAAAGCCCTCAGCCTCGCATTGGGTGCAAAATGCTTTGCCTGATTGATAAAGCCCTTGAAGTGAGGTGTTGTTGGCCGGCTGCAAAATAGTGGTGATTTCAAGCTCAAAGGCACTGGCGTCAATGCCGTTTAAATCCAAGGTGAGCGATTGGCTGTCTTGGCTGTAGGCTGTGAACGGCTTGCCGTTGAGTTTGATATCCGCAAATTGAAAGCTGTGACCGTCAAGACGCAACGTGCTTGCCTGCGGGTTCATGCGCTTGACCGCACTTTTGCTCACCACCGTAGTGTGCTGCGGGTCAAGGGTGAAATCCAAATCAATGTCGGTGATGGTGAAATCGACGGGTTTATAGTCTTTGCGGTATTTTGCTTTCGGCTGCATGGGTGCTCCAAATGAATGAATAACTATTGGGGCGTAAGCATAGAATTTTAGACGCCAAGTTGCAATCATATTAGCCTATCATTGCAAAAAATTTTCCGCCCTCAGGGTTAAATTCTGCGCAATTCGTGCTATTCTAACGCCACTTTGTGCACAACTTTTTTGCAAGGAGCTTGCTATGCCCAACTGCCCTGTTGCCATTGTTATGGGGTCAAAAAGTGACTGGCCAACCATGCGGGAAGCCGCTGAAATGCTTGACCGTTTAAATGTCCCTTATCATGTCGAAATTGTCTCCGCGCACCGCACGCCGGATAAACTCTTCACCTTCGCAGAGCAAGCGAAACAAAATGGCTTTCATGTCATCATCGCAGGTGCGGGTGGCGCGGCGCACTTGCCTGGCATGCTGGCGGCCAAAACCTTGGTGCCTGTGTTGGGCGTGCCCGTGAAAAGCTCGATGCTCAGCGGGGTCGACAGCCTCTATTCCATCGTGCAAATGCCACGCGGGATCCCCGTCGGCACGCTGGCGATCGGCGGCGCTGGTGCCGCCAATGCTGGGCTATTAGCCGCGCAGATCCTAGCCAATCACGACAGTGAGCTTGCCGAGCGCTTAAGCGCGTTTCGCACCAGCCAAACCGAGCAGGTGCTCAACCACCCAGACCCACGGGAGGAAGCGTGATGCCAAGCGCACTGTACCCACCCATTTTTGTGCTCGGCAACGGCCAACTCGGCCGTATGTTGCGCTACGCAGGCGCACCGCTGGACATTGATGTCCGCCCGCTGGGGTTTGACGAACCGCACTTTGACATTCCACAAAGTGCGATCGTGACTGCTGAAATTGAGCGCTGGCCGCACACCGCCTTGACCGACGCACTGAGCGCACACCCGCACTTTGCCAACAAAGACGTTTTCGCCCGCCTAGCCGATCGCTTAACCCAAAAGCAACTGCTTGATGAGCTCGGCATTGCCACCTCGCCGTGGTGCGTGCTTGAAAGCCAAGCGGAACTCACTGAGGCGTTTGATAATATTGGTGAAAAACTGGTGGTTAAACGCCGCACCGGTGGCTACGACGGCCGCGGACAGTGGATTGTCAACGCTGATAACCGCGCGCAGATCAGCGATGAGCTGCTCGGTGAAGTGATTGCGGAGCAATTTATCCCCTTTGATTATGAAATTTCGCTGGTCGGCGCGCGCTTTCGGGATGGCTCAATGCGTTTTTACCCCATCACGCGCAATTTGCAACAAGAAGGCATTTTGCGCTACAGCGTGGTGCATTGCGAGCAACCGCACTTAAGCACACTACAAGCCCAAGCGGAGAAAATGCTCGCCCCGATTTTGACCGCACTGGAGTATGTTGGCGTGATGGCGATGGAGTGTTTTGTCATCGGCGAGCAATTGCTGGTCAACGAGCTCGCACCTCGAGTGCACAACAGCGGGCACTGGACACAGCTAGGCGCGAATATCAGCCAATTTGAGTTGCATTTGCGCGCGCTGCTTGATTTGCCAACGCCAGCCCTTGCGTTGACGATGCCCAGTGTGATGGTCAACCTCATTGGCAGCGAGCACAACGCCGAGTGGCTGCGTGTGCCGCACAGTCAGCTGCATTGGTACGGCAAAGCGGTGCGCCCAGGGCGTAAACTGGGGCACATTAACATTGCTCACCCAGATAAAAGTGCGGTCATCACCGCACTTGAGGCGCTCTCACCGCTGCTGGAGGCGAATTATCAATCGGGCCTCGCGTGGGCGATTGAAAATTTGCGATAAAATGGCGCCGATGAGTTGTCATTTGCGCGCAAAATGCGTATAAAAGAAGCTTACAACATCATACAACACAAAAAGGAAGCATTATGTTTGAAAAAAATTGAAGCCGCGCCTGCGGATCCGATTTTAGGCCTAGGCGAGGCGTTTAAAGCCGAAACACGCAGCCCAAAAGTGAACCTTGGCATCGGCGTGTATAAAGACGCCCACGGGCAAACCCCGATTGTCAAAGCGGTGAAAGAGGCCGAGCGCCGCCTGCTTGAAAGTGAAGAAACGAAAAATTACCTCACTATCGATGGCATCCCAGCCTACAACCAACTCACGCAGGAGCTGCTCTTTGGTGAAGGGGCTGAGATTGTGGCGCAAAAACGCGCTAAAACCGCGCAAAGCTTAGGCGGCACAGGTGCGCTGCGGGTGGCGGCAGAATTTATTAAACGCCAAACCAGCGCACAAAATGTGTGGATCAGCTCGCCAACGTGGCCAAACCACAATGCGATCTTCAACGCCGTGGGCATGACCATTCGCCAATACCGCTACTACGATGAAAACACCCATGGCCTGGATTGGGAGAATATGCTCGCCGATCTCAGCAACGCTAGCGAAGGCGACGTGGTGCTGCTCCACGGCTGCTGCCACAACCCAACCGGGATTGACCCAACCCCTGAGCAATGGCAACAATTAGCCGATCTTTCAGCCAAAAATGGCTGGTTACCGCTGTTTGACTTCGCCTATCAAGGCCTGGCCAACGGCATTGAAGAAGACGCTTTTGGCTTGCGCACCTTTGCGCAAAACCACAAAGAATTGCTTGTGGCGAGCTCTTATTCGAAAAACTTTGGGCTGTATAACGAGCGTGTGGGCGCCTTCACGTTAGTCGCAGCGGATCAGGCCACAGCAGAAAAAGCCTTCAGCCAAGTGAAAACCATTATCCGCACCCTTTATTCCAACCCGTCATCCCACGGTGCCAACGCGGTGGCGATTGTGCTCGGTGACGCGCAATTGAAAGCGCAATGGCTAGATGAACTGAGCCAAATGCGCAACCGCATCAAGCAAATGCGCGGCAAATTGGTGGAACTGCTCAAAGAGTACGGCGCGCAACAAAACTTTGCGTTCATCAATGAGCAAAACGGCATGTTCTCCTTCAGCGGCCTCACGCCAGAGCAGGTGGATCGCTTGAAAGAGGAATTTGCCATCTACATCGTGCGCTCAGGGCGCATCAACGTGGCGGGTATCACCGACGACAACATTGACTATTTGTGCAAAGCTATCGTCAACGTGCTGTAATTGAATGAAAGAGCGCCTTGTGCGCTCTTTTTTTGCCTATTTTTGGGGGTGTTATGCTAATTCTTACGCTGTTGCACATTGCGCTGGTTTTTACCTTTACCCTGCGCATCTTGCTGCGCGACGACCTTGAGCCGAGCACGCGGCTGGCGTGGTTTGTGGTGCTGGTGATTGTGCCTTATATCGGCACCGCACTTTACCTTTTCTTTGGTGAAAACAACATCGGTCGGCGTTTTAGCACAGAGTATCGCACCCTTTTTAGCCAACTGCGCGAGCACTACCCCGCACTTATCAGCCACCAACGCCAAAGCGAGCGCGATATCCTTGAGCCCTACCGCCCCGCGTTTGCCTATGCTGCCTCAATTAACGGCTTTCACACCTTAACCGGCAATCACGCCGAACTGATGGCCGATGCCCACAGCGCGCGCGAGCGCCTTGCGCAAGACATTTTAAACGCCCAGCACAGTGTGGATATTCTCTATTACATTTGGCTCGACGACACCACTGGCCAGCGTGTGGCAGATGCAGTGGTAGCATGCGCCCAGCGCGGGGTGAAATGCCGCGTGATGGTAGACGGCCTTGGCTCGCGACTGTTTGTGCGTTCTCGTCATTGGCAAAAAATGCGCGAAGCTGGCGCTGAGCTGGCGGTGGCGTTGCCGATTAATCATCCGCTGAAAACCATCATCACCAGCCGGCTGGATTTGCGCAATCACCGCAAAATCACGCTAATCGACGGGCAAATTCTCTATTGTGGCAGCCAAAATTGCGCCGATCCTGAATTTCGGATCAAGGCAAAATTTGCCCCGTGGGTGGATATTTTGCTGCGCTTTGAAGACGATGTGGTCAAGCAGATGCAGCTGTTGTTTGAAAGCGATTGGCTGGCAGCGCGCGGTGAGGCGTTCACACCGCCGAGCCACACAGTGCCTGTTGAGCCATCACGCGCGCCTGACAGCGGCTTCCCAGCGCAGGTGATTGGCGACGGCCCAACCGAGCGCCACAACTCCAGCCCGCAGCTGTTTTCAACGCTGTTTAACTGTGCGCGAACACAGATTGTGCTCTCCACGCCCTATTTTGTGCCTGATACCATGACAATTGAAAGCCTGTGTGCCGCGGCATTGCGCGGGGTCGATGTCACGCTGATTTTCCCACGGCGCAATGACTCGTGGGTGGTTTCAGCCGCCAGTCGCAGCCACTACAAACGCTTGCTGCAATCAGGCGTGCGGATTTTTGAATTCCAAGGTGGGCTGCTGCATGCCAAAACGTTGACGATCGACACGCTTGTCAGCCTGATTGGCTCGACCAATTTGGATATGCGCAGTTTTAATTTGAATTATGAAAACAACATTTTGCTGCAAGATGCCGCCACCAGCGAGGCGATTTTTGAACGCCAGCAGGCCTATTTACAAAGTGCGGTTGAAGTGCGGCTAGAAGATGTGGCGGCGTGGCCGTTTTATCGCCGCATCTGGCAAAATGTTATCGCCACCGTCAGCCCCGTGCTGTGACCGCACTTTTACTTTTGCCAACGTTCAGCGCTGTGTTGGTCGCAATCGCGCGCTTCAATCCAGCGCTCGCCATGTGAGGTTTGCTCTTTTTTCCAAAACGGCGCGCGGGTTTTGAGGTAATCCATTATAAATTCATTGGCTTGATAGGCACTGCCACGGTGGGCGCAACTCACCCCCACCAGCACAATTTCATCGCCCGTGGCCAATGTGCCCACGCGGTGGATGACACTAACGCGATCCAGCGCCCAGCGCTGGCAGGCCAGCTCGACAATCTCACGCAGTGCCTTTTCTGTCATGCCGGGGTAATGCTCAAGGGTGAGGGTTTGCACATCGTCACCGAGGTTCATTTCGCGCACTTTGCCGACAAACATCACCACCGCACCACTTTTTGGCAAGGCCGAAAGCCAGCGGTAAACCGCACTTTGGTCAAACTCCGATTGTTGCACGCCAATCTGAATGTCGGTCATTTAGCCCCCTGTCACCGGCGGGAAAAAGGCCACCTCATCGCCGTCGGCAATTGGGCTTTCCAGCTCGCGCAGTTCTTGGTTAATCGCCACCAGCAATTTGCCCTTTTCCAGCGCTAGCGCCCATTTTGGGCCGTTGTCGCTCAGTGCTTGGCGCAGCTGCTCGGCGGTGTCAAAAGTGCGGTCAAGCGTGAGTTCATCAGTGCCGACCAGCTCACGCACTTGGGCAAAAAATTTCACTGTGATCATGCGCCCGCCTTAAATTCGCCCGACTTGCCGCCAGATTTGCTCAGCAACCGCACGTGTTCGATCACCATGTCTTTTTGCACGGCTTTGCACATGTCATAAATGGTCAAGGCGGCCACACTGGCGGCGGTCAGCGCTTCCATTTCCACGCCCGTTTTGCCACGCAAGCGGCAAAGGCTTTCAATCCGCACTTGGTTACGCTCCACAATCGGCTCAAGGCGCACTTCAACTTTGGTGAGCAGCAATGGATGACACAGCGGGATCAGTTCCCATGTGCGCTTGGCGGCTTGAATGCCCGCAATGCGCGCAGTGGCGAACACATCGCCTTTGTGATGCTCGCCGTTGATGATCATGGACAGGGTTTGTTGTGACATTGTCACAAGTGCTTCAGCCCTTGCCTCACGGGCTGTTTCAAGTTTGTCACCAACGTCAACCATATTGGCCTCGCCGTTGGCATTAATGTGGGTAAATGTTGTCATAAAAACCTTAAATCAGCCACCAATTGAGGCGAGATGCGCGCGCACGCCGCTGTCGCCTTGGTGTAAATAATGATGTTCTCGCTTGCTGCCGAGCGCTTGTTGCAAGCGCAATTTCAGCTGAGCTTGTTGGCTGTCAGCTTGCAGCAAATCACGCAGGTCAATGCCCTCTTCACCAAACAAGCACAAATGCAGCTGCCCTTTGGCTGACACGCGCAGGCGGTTGCAATCGGCGCAGAAGTTTTTGGCATACGGCATAATCAAGCCAATGCTGCCGACATAATCGGGGTGGGTGAACACTTTGGCCGGCCCGTCGGTGAGCGCTCGCTGTTGCAGCTGCCAGCCGTTTTGCTGGAGCTTTTGCATCAACACCGCGCCTGAGAGGTGATATTGCGAGAAGAAGTGGTCCATCTCGCCGGTTTGCATCAATTCAATAAAACGCATTTGAATCGGCTTGTCTTTCACCCAGCGCAAAAAGGCGTTGAAATCGCGCTCATTGAGCCCTTTCATCAGCACCGAGTTGACCTTGATTTGCGAATAACCCACCTCCAGCGCACGCTCAATGCCCGCCATCACTTGGTGGAATAAATTTTCCCCCGTGATTTGATGAAACAGTTTCGGGTCAAGGCTATCCACGCTCACATTGATGGCATCAAGGCCAGCTGCACGCCACTCATGCACTGATTTGGCCATGCGGTAGCCGTTGGTGGTCAGTGCGATGGTGTCAATCGCCGCGTTTTGGCGCACGGTGTCGATAATCGCGGTGAAATCCTTGCGCAGGGTTGGCTCGCCGCCGGTCAACCGCACTTTGCGGGTGCCAAGCTCGGCGAAGCCATTGATCACGCGGCGGATTTCATCCACGCGCAAAAACGGCGTGCGCGACGCACTTGGCTTGTAACCGTCGGGCAAGCAGTAGTTGCACTTAAAATTACACACATCGGTAATTGAAAGCCGCAGATAGTGATATTGCCGTGCATATCGGTCAACGAGCGTGCCGCCGACATCACGGATAGGGATTTGTTGCATTAAACACCTTTCTAAACACGAGCGGACAGGCCGTTTCCAGCGTATCCGGCGTAGCAAAATTGCTAACAGGCTGGCAGCCGTATTTTTCAACGTAGGCTGCTGAGCTCGGAGAATGCTTTTGATTCATTCTAAAGTGTTGTTCTGGCATACGCAATCCCTAATTAGGCGTATCGCTTAAGATGCGCGCAACAAGCCCCCTCAAAATGTGAGTGAGCACACAGATTTCACCACCGCTACTGACAAGCCTGGGTAATTTGATTAGAATGAAACAAACAATTAACCAAGCAGGCCGTTATGCACTACCCTAACCTCAACGCGCTTTCCTCTGTTGTCGCCATTGGCGGCGGGCACGGCCTTGGGCGGGTGATGGCCAGTTTAAACTTTTTAGAATCTCGCTTAACCGGCATTGTCACCACCACCGACAACGGCAGCTCCACCGGGCGCATTCGCGCGCAACAAGGCGGCATCGCGTGGGGGGATATCCGCAACTGCTTAATGCAACTCAACGACACGCCGTCGACCGCGGCGGCGATTTTTGAATACCGCTTTCAAGGCCAAGGCGAGCTTTCAGGGCACAATTTAGGCAATTTGATCTTCCGTGCGTTGGAAGATCTGCACATCCGCCCGTTTGAAAGTATTAAATTGGTGCGCAATTTCTTACGCGTAAAAGCCAACCTCATCCCCATGTCGGAGCTGCCCGTGCACATCGCTGCGCGCATGCCCACTGGGGAAACCGTGGTCGGCGAGGTGAACATTGACCAGCTCACCACCACCCCAAGCGAACTTTTTTTGCTGCCCAATGTGCCCGCCACCGATGAGGCCGTCAGCGCCGTGGCCAACGCACAACTCATTTTGCTTGGGCCGGGCAGCTTTTTCACCAGCATCATGCCGCCACTGCTCACCGCCGAGCTGGCCGAGGCCATCGCCCAAAGTGCAGCGCACATTGTGTTTATCGACAACCTCGGCGCAGAGCACAGCCCCGCAGCCAACTTGCACCTCCACGATCGTTTGTGTTGGATTGAGCAACGCATCCAACGCACCGTGCAAGGCGTCATCACCCACCCACAAGCCTGCATCCAAGGCCTTGAGGGCAAAAAAGTGATCGCCCAAACCCTCAACGACAGCGAAGTCCACTACCGCCACGACCGCACTTTGCTCTGCCAATACCTCGACGAACTCCTAACCGCACTTTGAGTTTTTAGAACTTTTAATTTTGGCTGAGATGGATTCATTGTTGGGGGATTTGTTGAGGGGATCACAGGTATCATCGTCTTGTAAAATCTGCAATTAACGTCTATCATTGATATTAGATAAAGGCGACTTTTGGGAATCTCCGCACTAGATAAGCGAGAGGTCATTTCCAAAAAGTCGCCTTTTTCAATCCCCGTGAATTTGTGATCATAATATCTTTCTCCTGGTCTTGATTAAGTTTTTAGAACTTTTGGTTATATCTCATCAAAAAAGCCTATTAATTAATCGCGACTAATTGCGCTAGCATAATCTCACTCGATGTTAGTTGTGAGGGTTTTATGAATTGGGATTATGTGGCCGGTGCTGTGCCGCAGTTTGCCAACGCGGCGCTGATTACGTTGGCGCTTTCGGGGTTGGCGATTGTGTTGTCGCTGGTCATTGGGCTTGTGTGCGCCTTGGCAATAAGCTACCGCTGGCCGGTGTTGAGCGCCTTGTGCAAAGGCTATATTGAACTATCGCGCAACACGCCGCTGTTGATTCAGCTGTTTTTCCTCTATTTTGGCTTAACTAAACTCGGCATTAGCTTAAGCGGCTTTGCCTGCGCGGTGATTGGGCTGGCGTTTTTGGGCGGTGCTTACATGGCGGAATCTTTCCGTGCGGGCATTGGCGCGGTGTCGATAAAACAAATTGAGGCGGGCAAAAGTTTAGGCTTGCGCCCATGCCAAGTGTTTTATCACGTCGTGCTGCCGCAAGCCAACGCCGTCGCGCTGCCAAGCTTGGGTGCCAATTGTTTGTTTTTAGTCAAAGAAACCTCCGTGGTCAGCGCCATTGCCGTGGGTGAGCTGATGTTTATCACCAAAGATGTGATCGGCATGGATTACAAAACCAACGAGGCGCTTTTTTTACTGGTGGTGTTTTATTTGCTGATTTTGCTGCCGCTGTCGTGGGGCATCAGCGCGCTTGAGCGCAAGCAACGGAGGGCGGCGTATGGGCATTAATGTGCTGTTTGAGGGGCAAAATTTTGCCCGTTTGCTTGACGGATTATGGCTCACCGCCAAAATCTCGTTTATCTCGGTGTTCTTTTCGCTGATTTTGGGCGTGCTGGTGGGCATTGCAATGCTGAGCCACAAGCGCTGGCTAAGGCTTGTCTGCCGCTTTTATCTCGAGCTGGTGCGCACCATGCCGCTGTTGGTGCTGCTGTTTATTGGCTATTTTGGCCTGGCGAAGTGGTTCCACGTGCAGTGGGACAATGTACAGGTATGCATTATGGTGTTTGTCTTTTGGGGCGCGGCGGAAATGGGCGATTTGGTGCGCGGGGCGTTTTCGTCAATTGAAAAGCACCAAATTGAATCGGCCTATGCTCTTGGGCTCAAGCGCGGGCAAATTATCCGCTACATCGCGCTGCCGCAAAGCATCCGCCGCATCACGCCGGGGGCGATTAACCTGTTCACGCGGATGATCAAAACCAGCTCATTGGCAATGCTAATTGGCGTGCTGGAGGTGATCAAAGTCGGCCAGCAGGTGATCGAAACCTCACTGTTGAGCTCGCAAAATACCGCACTTTGGATCTACGGCGTGATCATGGCGCTCTATTTTATCATTTGCTACCCATTAACCCAGCTTTCTTATTTTTTAGAAAAACGCTTTGCCCATGAGGACGGACTATGAGCAAACTCACATTACACAACATCCACAAATCCTTCGGCGACAAGCCGATTTTAAACGGCATTGATCTCAGCGTTGAGACCGGCGAAGTGGTCGTGATTTTAGGCCCCTCTGGCTGCGGCAAGAGCACCTTGCTGCGCTGCATCAACGGGCTTGAAACACCCAATCAAGGTGACATCACCCTCGCCCCTTTTGGCCGCTTGGGCCACGACATCCGCTGGGAGCAAGCGCGCGAGCACATTGGCATGGTGTTCCAAAGTTATGAGCTTTTTGCCCACATGAACGTGATTGACAACATTTTGCTCGGCCCAACCAAGGTGCAAAAACGCCAACGCGCGGAGGTGGAAGCCCAAGCCGATGCCCTGCTCGAGATTGTCGGGCTGAAAGCGCGCAAACTCGCCTACCCGCGCGAGCTCTCCGGCGGGCAAAAGCAGCGCATCGCAATTGTTCGCGCGCTGTGCATGAACCCTGAGATTATGCTGTTTGACGAAGTCACCGCTGCCCTTGACCCCGAAATGGTGCGCGAGGTGCTTGATGTGATTTTAACCCTCGCGCAAAAGGGCATGACCATGGTAATTGTCACCCATGAAATGGGCTTTGCCGAAAAGGTGGCCGACCGCATCGTGTTTATGGATCACGGCGAGATTTTGGAAATCGCGCCGCCGCACCAGTTTTTCAACCACCCTGAAACGCAACGTGCTCAGCACTTTTTAAATATGCTTAACTACTAAGGAGCTTAGATGAAACACTTCAAAAAACTGACCGCACTTTTTATTGGCCTTGGCGCGCTGAGTAGTGTGTTAAGTGGCTGTGATGACAACAAAGCCACCGATGCGCTGGCGCAAATCAAGCAAAATGACGTGGTGCGCATTGGCGTGTTTGGCGACAAACCACCGTTTGGCTATGTTGATAAACAAGGGCAAAACCAAGGGTTTGATGTCGAAATTGGCAAAGCGATCACCCACGATCTGCTCGGCGATGCTGCAAAAGTGCGGTTTGTGGTGGTCGAAGCCGCCAACCGCGTGGAGTACTTGCAATCGGATAAAGTCGATATTATTTTGGCGAACTTCACCCACACGCCAGCGCGGGCAGAAGTGGTGGATTTTGCCAAGCCATATATGCAAGTCGCCCTGGGCATTGTTTCGCCTAAAGACGCGCCAATTGATAGCGTTGATGCGCTGAAAGACAAAACGCTGATTGTCAACAAAGGCACGACGGCGGATACCTATTTCACCAAGCACTACCCTGACATCAAGCTGCTGAAATTTGAGCAAAACACCGAAACCTTTGAGGCGCTGCGCGACAAACGCGGTGCGGCGGTAGCTCATGACAACACCTTGCTACTGGCGTGGAGCAAAGAAAACCCAGGCTTCAGTGTGGGCGTGTCGCGCTTAGGCGAGGTGGAATACATCGCACCCGCGGTAAAAAAAGGCAACGACAAGCTGCTCAACTGGCTCAATGATGAAATCACCACACTTGCGCGCGACGGGCGCTTGCAACAAGCCTACCAAAAAACGCTGCTGCCAGTGTACGGCGATGATATTAAAGAAGATGAAATTCTTGTTGGCGAGAAATAATCACAAAGCTAAGCTTCGGCTTAGCTTTTTTAATACTTTAGAATCGAAATATCACCCATGTGACAAATTCGTCACGCTATGTTAAAATACCGTTAATTTTTCGCAGAAATGTTATTTCCACCTTAACATTCCATTGCCAAAATGTGCAAAGTGCGGTGCCAATAAAGATGGATATCCGATTGATTATTATTGCATTTTGACCGCACTTTGCTTTATTCATAACTCTGAAAATAACAAAAAAGGACATTATGAAAACGCAAACTGCTTATATTAACGGGCGTTATGTTGAACTGAAAAATAACGCAGAGACTTTTGACACCATTAATCCAGCCACCGGCGACGTGCTTGCCAAAATTCAACAAAGCGATAATGACGAAATTAATCTTGCCGTACAAAGTGCGGTCAAAGGGCAAAAAATTTGGGCGACAATGACGCCAGTTGAGCGCAGCCGTATTTTGCTCAAGGCCGTTGAGCTGCTGCGTGCGCGCAACGACGAACTCGCCGCGCTGGAAACCCAAGACACTGGCAAGCCATACTCTGAAACCGAAGCGGTGGACATTGTCACTGGTGCCGATGTGATTGAATATTACGCAGGCCTAGCCGTGGCCATTGAAGGCCGCCAAATCCCGCTGCGGG
Source organism: Spirabiliibacterium mucosae (assembly GCF_014884965.1). Lineage (GTDB taxonomy): Bacteria > Pseudomonadota > Gammaproteobacteria > Enterobacterales > Pasteurellaceae > Spirabiliibacterium > Spirabiliibacterium mucosae. The sequence continues at coordinate 33,809 of NZ_JABTBO010000002.1, forward strand.
AAACCAGCTTTGTGTACACCCGCCAAGAGCCACTGGGCGTAGTGGCCGGCATCGGCGCGTGGAACTACCCTATTCAAATCGCGATGTGGAAAGCTGCGCCAGCGTTGGCGGCGGGCAATGCGATGATCTTCAAACCAAGTGAAGTCACCCCGCTGACCGCACTTAAGCTGGCTGAAATTTTCACCGAAGCTGGCCTGCCAGATGGCGTGTTCAATGTGGTGCAAGGCGACTACCGCGTCGGCCAAGCGTTGAGCGATCACCCAAATATTGCCAAAGTGTCGTTCACCGGCGGCGTGCCCACCGGCAAAAAAGTGATGGCACAGGCCTCATCGTCCACCTTGAAAGAGGTGACCATGGAGCTTGGCGGCAAATCCCCACTGATTATTTGTGATGATGCCGATTTAGACCAAGCGGCTGATATTGCAATGATGGCTAACTTTTACAGCTCAGGGCAAGTGTGCACCAACGGTACGCGCGTGTTTGTGCCAGCCAAATTGAAAGCTGAGTTTGAGCAAAAAGTGCTCGCGCGCGTGAAACGCATAAAGATTGGCGACCCAACAAATCCAGATACCAACTTTGGCCCGCTGGTGAGCTTCCCACACATGGAAAAGGTGCTTGGCTTTATCGAAAAGGGCAAAGCACAAGGCGCGACATTGCTCTGCGGTGGTGAGCGCTTAGGCGGTGAGTTTGCCAATGGCGCTTATGTGGCACCAACAGTGTTCACAGACTGCCTAGATAACATGACCATTGTGCAAGAGGAAATTTTTGGCCCCGTGATGAGCATTCTTAGCTATGAAACAGAGCAAGAGGCCATTGAGCGCGCTAATAACACCGAATACGGCCTTGCAGCCGGCGTGGTGACAAACGATCTCAAACGCGCGCACCGCATCATTGCGCAAATTGAAGCGGGCATTTGCTGGGTCAACACCTGGGGCGAATCCCCAGCGCCAATGCCAGTGGGTGGCTATAAGCAATCTGGCGTGGGGCGTGAAAACGGCATTCAAACATTGATGCATTACACCCAAACCAAATCCGTGCAAGTGGAGCTCGAACCTTTTGTCAGCGTGTTTTAAGCTGACCGCACTTTGTATTTTGGATCAACAATAACAACAAAAGGGAAACTTATGTCAACTTTTCAAGAATATGATTATATTATCATTGGCGCAGGCTCGGCGGGCAACGTGCTTGCTGCGCGCCTGACCGAAGACGCCGACGTCAGCGTGCTGCTGCTCGAAGCCGGCCACCCAGATTACCGCCTAGATTTCCGCACCCAAATGCCCGCAGCGCTGGCAATGCCATTGCAAGGGCGGATGTACAACTGGGGCTATAAAACCGATCCAGAACCGCACATGAACAATCGCCGTATGGATTGCGGCCGCGGTAAGGGCTTGGGCGGATCATCGCTTATCAACGGCATGTGCTACATTCGCGGTAACGCGCTCGATTTCGACCACTGGGCCAAAATCCCAGGCTTGGAAGACTGGACGTATCTCGACTGTTTACCATATTTCAAAAAAGCCGAACAGCGTGATGCCGGCGGCAATGACTACCACGGTGGCAACGGCCCTGTGCATGTCACCACCGCGAAAAAAGACGTTAACCCACTGTTTGAAGCCATGATTCAAGCGGGTGTGGATGCAGGTTACCCGCGCACTGATGACTTAAACGGCTATCAACAAGAGGGCTTTGGCCCGATGGATCGCTTTGTCACCCCAAATGGTCGCCGCTCATCAACAGCGCGTGGTTATCTCGACATGGCGAAGCACCGTGATCGTTTAACCATTTTGACCCAAGCGATGACCGATACCATCATTATTGAAAACAAACGTGCCAAAGGCGTGAAATTTGAGCACAAAGGCGAGAGCAAAACTGCCTACGCGAAACGTGAAGTGCTGCTGTGCGCCGGTGCTATTGCCTCCCCGCAAATTTTGCAACGCTCAGGCGTGGGCCCTGGCGAATGGTTGCGTGAAGCAGGTGTGAAAGAAATTTTAGACCTGCCAGGTGTGGGCAACAACTTGCAAGACCACCTTGAGCTTTATATGCAATATGAGTGCTTGCAGCCAGTGTCTATCTCCCCTGCCACTAACTGGTGGAACAAGCCTGCAATCGGCGCCGAGTGGCTGTTCAACGGCACAGGCTTGGGGGCAACCAACCACTTTGAAGCCGGTGGCTTCATCCGCAGTGATGAAAAATTTGAATGGCCAAATATTCAATACCACTTCTTACCGATTGCGGTACGCTATGACGGACGCAATGCCGCGAAATCCCACAGCTTCCAAGCCCACGTGGGCTCCATGCGCTCACTAAGCCGCGGGCGCATCAAGCTGCTCTCGCGTGACCCGAAAGCGCACCCAAGCATTTTGTTCAACTACATGAGCCACGAGCAAGACTGGGAAGAGTTCCGCGCGGCGATTCGCATCACCCGTGAGATTATGAACCAACCAGCACTTGACCCATACCGCGGCAAAGTGATCACCCCAACAGAGGACATCACCACTGACGCGCAGCTTGACGAATATGTGCGTAACCACGCCGAAACCGCCTACCATCCATCCTGTACTTGTGCTATGGGTGAAGGCAACGATGCGGTGGTTGACGGCCAAGGTCGCGTACATGGTATCGACGGCTTGCGTGTAGTAGATGCGTCAATCATGCCAAATATCATCACGGGTAACTTAAACGCGACCACCGTGATGTTGGCAGAGAAAATTGCCGATCGCATCCGTGGCAACACGCCATTGGCGCGCGCTAAAGTCGACTACTATGTCGCCAACGGTGCACCACTGCACGGCGAACCAAAACGGAAATAACCTCAACCGCACTTTAGGTTTTAAAGTGCGGTCAACTCACATAAACACAACAAAAGGAAAATTGTATATGCACAGTCAAACAAAGGCGACTGAGGCTGACAATGCCCAATTGTCAGTGAATAAAATTGTCTTCCTCGCCTCGGCAATTTTATCCATTGCCTTAATTCTTTTTACCATCTTGTTCCCAGAAACCAGTGGCCAGTTGCTCGACAACTCCCTGCGCTGGGTGTCTGACACCTTCGGTTGGTACTACATGCTCGTGGTGGCCGCCTACACGATTTTTGCCCTATTTGTGGGGGTGTCGCGCTACGGCGACATTAAACTTGGGCAAGATCACGACAAACCTGACTTCCCCTTCTTGGCGTGGGCGGCGATGCTGTTCTCTGCGGGTATCGGGATTGATTTGCTCTTTTTCGGTGCCTCCGAGCCGTTAGCGCACTACCTCACACCCAACATGGGCGAGGGCGGCACACCAGCGGCGGCGCGCGCGGCACTGGCGCAAACCTTTTTGCACTGGGGCTTGCACGGCTGGGGCATTTACGCCTTGATCGGCATGGCGCTGGCCTATTTTGCTTATCGCCAAAACTTGCCACTGGCGCTGCGCAGTGCGTTGGTGCCTGTGTTTGGGCAAAAACGCACCGACGGCTGGCTTGGCCACAGCGTTGATACCTTTGGTGTGGTGTGTACACTGCTGGGTATCGCCACCTCCCTTGGGATCGGCGTGCTGCAAGCCAACGCGGGGTTAACCCACGTGTTTGGCGTGGAATCCAGCAAATTTGTACAATCTGCCATCATCATCGGGGTGACCGTTGTGGCGGGGCTTTCTGCCATGTCTGGGGTGGAAAAAGGCGTGCGTCGTTTGTCTGAAATCAACATGGGCGGCGCGACCATTTTGTTGATCGCCCTGCTTGTGATGGGCCCGACTATCTTCTTGCTCAACGCATTTACTGAAAACATTGGTGACTACTTCCAAACTATCATCGCCAAAACCTTTGATGTTTATGCCTATGAAGGCGAGCACGGCGCTGAATGGAAATCGTGGTGGACTGTGTTCTTCTGGGCCTGGTGGGTTGCGTGGGCGCCGTTTGTGGGCCTGTTTATCGCGCGCATCTCGCGCGGGCGCACCTTGCGTGAATTTGTCTTCGGCGTAATGTTCATCCCACTGGGCTTTATTTTTGCGTGGTTTTCAATCTTCGGCAACAGCGCCATCGACCTTGTCAGCAACGGTGCAACCGAGCTTGGCCAAATCGCCCTTGATGACCCTGCCATGGGGATGTTTGTACTCTTTGATCAATATCCATTAGCCTCGGTCTGGGCCTCTATGGCTGTGGTGATCGGCTTGATCTTCTTCGTCACCTCAGCCGACTCCGGTGCTTTGGTGTTGGCGAACTTAAGCTCGAAAAACCTCGCCTCAGGTGCGGACGCGCCCATTTGGTTGCGTTTGTTCTGGGCGGCGGCCACTGGGCTTATCACACTTGGCTTGTTGTTTGCCGGTGGCTTTAGCTCATTGCAGGCGGTTTCGGTGGTGGCAGGTTTGCCGTTTTCCATCGTGCTGTTAATTTACATGGCTTCCATGTGGTTGAGCCTTAGCCGCGAGGGCAAAAAACGCAAAGCCAGCAACGTTGACATGGCGCCTGTGTTCCAAGGCGGCCGCACTTGGCGTGAACGTTTGGCGCGTATTGTCCACTTCCCAAGCAAGAAAACTGTACTCGGCTTTATGCACCAAAGCATTGAACCTGCGATGCAGGATGTGGCCAATGAGCTGAAAAACAAAGGCATCTTCTCACGCATTGACCGCAACGAAGACGGCTCTGAACTTGTCTTCCACGTAGTGCACGGCGATGACAGCCCAGACACCGAAGAAGATTTCATCTATGAAGTGCGGTTGATCAAAGCCATCAAGCCTGTGCTGGCACTTGGTCAGGCGGGGAATATTACCAACTCGCGTGAAGAGCACTACTACCGTGCGGAAGTGTTCCTGCGGGAAGGCAGCCAAGAGTATGACCTTGTCGGTTACAGTAAAGAGCAAATCATCACCGATATGCTCAACCAATACGAGCGTCATATGCAGTTCTTGCACCTTGACCACTAATGAAACACCAAAACGGCTCACAGGAGCCGTTTTTTTATGCCTAAATTAACTCGCCAGCTGCAACAGCTCTTTAGCGTTAGCCAGCGTGGTTTTGGTCACCGCTGAACCACCCAGCAGTTTGGAGAGTGCATAAATGCGCTGCTCATCATCAAGTGCGGTCATCTCGGTGATGGTTTCACTGTTGTGAGTGAATTTTTCCACACTGAAGTGATGATCACCAAACGCAGCCACTTGCGGCAGGTGGGTCACGCACAGCACTTGGCATTTCTGCCCTAATTGATGCAGCAATTTGCCCACCACGGTAGCAGTCGCGCCGCTGATGCCGGTGTCGATTTCATCAAAAATCAAGGTTGGGATGGCGTATTTATCCGCCGTCAAGGCCTGCAATGCCAGCGCAATGCGTGACAGCTCACCGCCAGAGGCCACTTTCGCCAACGGCTGCAAACTTTGGCCAAGGTTGGCTTGCAGCATAAAAGTTGCTTCATCAGCGCCTAAGGCGGTGACAGGTGCATCACTTAACTCAACGGCAAAACGGGCGTTTTCCATCGCCAGTGAGGCAAGCAAGGCATTGAGTTCATCGCTTAGGGCTTTCGCCCCTTCACGGCGCGCCGCCGAGAGGGTTTCGGCGTGTTGTTTCATAGCCTGTTCTGCCTGCTCAACCGCACTTTGCAATTTCGCTTCACTTTCGCTCACATCGCTTAACTGCGCTAAGGTGGCTTTCAAGTTTTCGTGTTGTGCGCACAACTGCTGCGGCTTGATTTGGTGCTTTTTCGCCAATTGCAGATATTGCGCAAGGCGGTGCTCCACCTCGGCGAGCAATTGCGGGTCTTGCTCAATGGTGGAGCTCAGTGAACTCAGCTCGCTGCTGGCCTCTTGCACCTGAATCAGCGCGTCATCTAAATACCGCTGCAAGCCAGCATATTGCTGACTGATTTGCGCCAGCTCCTCACAATGTTGGCCTGCTTTGTAGAGCATTGATTCGATATTGCTTGCCCCGTCACTGAGTAAATTCAGCGCTGATTGCGCCAGCTCTGTCATCTGCTCACTGTTGGCAAGGCAGCTTTGCTGCTCTTCTAGGCTTTCAAATTCATTTTCTTGCGGGGCAAATTCGTCAAGCTCACTGACTTGATATTCCAGCAGCTGCTTTTGCGCTGCTTGGCTTTCACGCTGTTGTTGGAATGTTTGCAGCGCCTTTTTCGCCGCCCGCCAGGCTTGAAACGCCTCATGCATTTGTGCAAGCAACCCATCGTTGTGGCAAAATGTATCCAGCAGGCTGAGTTGATAATCATTTTTCAGCAAGCGTTGCGTGCTGTGTTGGCCGTTGATTTGAATAAAATACTGCCCCAGTTCACGCAACTGCGCGGCGGGCACGGGGCAATTGTTGATAAACGCTTTTGAGCGGCCATCACTGCGCAGCACGCGGCGCAGCGTGCATTGGCTTGGCGCGTCTTCATCACACAATTCATGCTCATCAAGCCAGGCTTTCGCTTGTGGGTTGTCCGCCACACTGAAAGTAGCGCGCACATCACTGCGCTCTTGGCCGTGACGAATCATCGCGCTGTCGCAGCGCTCGCCCAAACACAGCCCAAGGGCATCAATCGCGATGGATTTCCCTGCCCCAGTTTCACCAGTGATGACACTCATACCGCACTTGAGATTAAGCTCAAGGTGGTGAACAATTGCAAATTGATTAACACTAAGATGAAGTAACATAATCACGCCTTACTGAACATTTATACAGTTAAATACAGTATATCCTGTTTTTTTATACAGTAAAGCGTTTTTTATCGTTAGAACAATTTTTTCAGCCAGCCGAGTTTGGAGCTGAGCACGTTGAAGTAGTTGTAATCGTTCAAATGCACCAAGCGCAAGGTGTCTGGGCTTTTGCGCACAATGATTTTGTCATCGGGTGAAAACAGCTCTGTCACCTGGCTGTCGCAGCTGATTTCAAGCTGGCGCTCGGTGTATTGCGCAAAGCGCAGCGAAATCACGCTGTTGCCGTCGATCACCAGCGGGCGTGAAGAGAGCGTGTGCGGGAACATCGGCACCAGGGCAATGGCGTTTAATTGCGGGGTTAAAATTGGGCCGCCGGCAGAGAGTGAATAGGCTGTGGAGCCCGTAGGAGTTGAGATAATCAAGCCATCTGAGCGTTGAGAAAAGGCAAAGCGATTGTCAATATAAACTTGAAAATCAATCATATGCGCGATTTTAGCAGGGTGAATCACCACCTCATTGAGCGCATTATTGATCGGGATCTCAACCCCATCACGCTCAATGCTCGCCTCAAGCAAAAACCGCTCTTCGATAAAATACTCACCACCTTCCAGCAAAGCATGGAGTTGAGAATAGGCATTTTTCGGATCAATATCGGTCAAAAAGCCCAAATGGCCACGGTTGATGCCGATCACCGCAATATCAAAGCGCGCCAAAATCCGTGCCTTGCCCAGCATATTGCCGTCACCGCCAATCACAATGGCTAAATCCGCCTGCTCACCAATGCGCTCAAGGCTTGCCCAATCACTGTCTGCAATCGCCAGCTCTTTGGCAATTTCTTCTTCCACCAACACACGCAGGCCACGCTCTTGCAGCCAGTGATAAATATTTTTATGCATTTGCAATGCGTTATGATTGCGCGGTCTGCCAACCAATGCAATGGTGTTAAAACGTTGTTTTGCCTGAGAATCTGCTGTGTGTTGTTGCATAGTTTTTCTTAAAGGTAAAAGTCAGCGTGCCTTGAAACCGCACTTTTTGCCACTATATTATCAAAAAGCATTTAGAATAACAGCATAATTCGGCTTCGCCCTTACGCATGGCGCGTTTTTTGGGTAGAATAGCCAGGCAACTTTAAACGGAGAATATTATGTCAGAACAAGAAAAACACGCCAATCCAACTGCTCAAGAGCCGCAAGACGAAACGCGCGAGAAAGCACAAGAAGCACCAGAGATGCAACACAGCCAAGCGCAAGACGATGAAAGTGCGGTGCTCGAGCAAGAAGCCGACGCCCTTGAAGAGGCGATTGCCCGCGTGCAAGAGCTTGAAGAGGCGCTTAAAGCTCAGCAAGACGATGTGAAAAAACAATTGCAAGACCTCCAACTGCGCAACCAAGCCGAGCTGCAAAACGTACGCCGCCGCGCCGAGCAAGATGTGGAAAAAGCGCATAATTTTGCCTTGGAAAAATTTTCAAAAGAACTGCTTGAGGTGATAGACAACCTTGAGCGCGCCATCGCCTCCAAACCCGCCGACATTGATGAAGGCAGCAAAGCGATGTTCGACGGCGTGGAACTGACCTACAAATCTCTGATTTCCACCGTCAATAAATTTGGCATAAGTGCGGTCGGCGATGTGGGCGAAGCGTTCAACCCTGATCTCCACCAAGCTATCGCAATGAACCCAACCGACGGCTTTGAGAGCAACCAAATCACGCAAGTTTTGCAAAAAGGTTACCTCCTCAACGGCCGCGTCATCCGCCCTGCTATGGTCATGGTGGCCGCGTAATTTCACGCTGAACCATATAAAAGCTGAGCCTCTCGCTCAGCTTTTTTGTTGCCCAACCGCACTTTGTCTATTAGGCGTTGTCTTTGATCACAGGGCGGGGCTCGTGGGCTTGTTCCATCAGTTGGCACAGGCGTTCACGCAGTTGTGCTTTTACCTCGCGGTAGTCAGGGTCGGCGACAACGTTGGTGAGTTCATACGGATCTTTGTCGAGATCATATAAAAAATCATCGCAATACACATCACTGCCGCCTTGGGCGCCGCCGTGTACTTTAGGCGCGTAAACGCTGTAGAGGTATTTCTCGGTGCGGATGCAGCGGCCAATGCGGCTTTCACTGATTTGCGCAAAGATTTCGTTTTTTCGATCACGATTGCGGTGTTCAACCACGTCGTGCAAGTTTTCGCCGATCATCTTATCGCCCACGTCAATGCCCGCCATGGCGAGGAAGGTTTTCGGCAAGCTGGCGGTGCTGACCAACTCTTTAATGCGCAGCCCGCCTTGGTAGCCTGGGCCTGCGATGATCAACGGCACATGCAGTGCGCTGGAGTGGCAGCTGCGTTTGTAGTCGTCATAGCCGTTTAAGTGTTCATCTTTATTGCGCGTCATAAAATGCGAGCCGTGGTCGGAGGCATAAATGATGATGGTGTTGTCAAACAGGCCCTTTTCTTTGAGTTTGTCGATTACGCGGCCTAAGTTGTCATCCAAGCTGCGGCAGCATCCGAGGTAATCTGGGTACATTTCATCGGCATTGCCACGCAGCACTTTGAGATCGTGCGGCAGTTGGTAGTGCTCAAAGCGAGTTTTCGAGCCCTCTGGGCCTTCGTAGGTGTGGTGGTCGTTTTGATGGTGCGGCTCAATGTGCGAAATCGTCATGAAAAACGGTTTTTCGTTATCGTATTGATCCAAAAACTCAAGGGCAAAATCGGTGATGCAATCCACGCGGTAGCCTTTGAATTCGCATTTATTCATATTTTCATCAAACACATAGCCGTCGTAGCCGTGGGAGGTAAATTCCAACACGTCAGCCGCGCGCCAAAAGCCTTTGTAGCCTCCGCGGCGCTCTGGCGGCACGGCGGTGATGGTGTAATCAATCGTTGGCGTGGCTTCAAGCTCGCCGTCACTGGCTAAATGCCATTTGCCGATGTAGGCTGTTTCATAGCCGTTTTCAGTGAAATAATCCGCCAGTGTTTTGGTGTCCAACGGCAAGGCGATGTTGTTGCGAAAGCAGCCTGTTTGCGTTGGCCACAACCCACTTTGGAACACTGAGCGACACGGGCCACACACTGGCTGCGGTGAGTAGGCCTCTTCAAACAGCACGCCTTGGCGGGCGAGTGCGTCTAAGTGCGGTGTCACGTCCAGCGGCTGGCCGTAGGCGCCGATGGTGTCCCAGCGTTGTTGATCAGAAAAATAGAACAAAATATTTGGTCGAGCCATAACTCCCCCTTAATGGCGTGCTTTTTTTGCTTTTTTATAGTTGTTATAAATCAGCATACAAAGCACCAAAACTAACAAAATGAAAAACGCCAGTGCGTACGGCCGGGTGACGAAAATATCCCAATTGCCGTCTGAAATCATCAACGAGCGGCGGAAGTTTTTCTCCGTAATTGAGCCGAGCACCAAGCCGAGCAAGACAGGAATGGCTGAAAAGCCGAGCTTGCTCATCACATACGACACCACGCCGAAGGTGATCGCCGTGCCTAAATCAAACATCGAATTTTTGATGGAATAGGCACCGGCAAAGCAGAACACGGCGATGATCGGCACCAAAATTTGGCTTGGCACTTTCACCACTTTAGCAAACATACGGGTTAAATATTTGCCTTGCAGCAGCATAAAGAGATTAACGAAAATCAACCCGATCATAATGGCATAAACCGTGGTGCCGTGGTTTTGGAATAAGTTTGGCCCAGGTGTAAGCCCGTTGATCATCAACGCGCCAAGCATGATCGCCACCGCGCCATCCCCTGGGATGCCAAGCGTTAAGAGTGGGATCAAGGTTGCCCCCGTCACGGCGTTGTTGGCGGATTCCGCTGCGGCAATGCCCTCAATTGAGCCTTTGCCAAACTCTTCTGGCTTTTTGGAAACTTTTTGCGCCACATCGTAGCTTAAAAACGACGCCATCGACGCCCCTGTGCCCGGGATGATGCCGATAATCGAGCCAATGATGGAGGAGAACGTCAACGGTTTGGACATTCTGCCCCACTCTTTTTTGGTCAAGCGTTCGTTTTCAAATTCAATTTTTTGGTTCACTTTATTGGGCTTGTCTTTTGCCAGCAAGTGGCCTTTGTTGATGATTTCCACCAGCGCGAACAAGCCGATGAGCACAATCACCAAATCAAACCCGCCGTAGAGGTAGATATTATCAAAAGCAAAGCGCATGGTGCCGCCGCTGATGAGATCTTGCCCCACGGTGGCTAAAAAGAGCCCCAAACAGCCTGAAATAATCCCTTTGAGCAGGCTCTCGCCACTGACACCGGCGATGATGGTCAAGCCAAAGGCGCAAATCAAAAAGTACTCCGGCGAGCCCATTTTCAGTGCCACTTTGGCTACCTCTGGGGCTAAAAACAGCAGCACCAAGGCGCTGAAGGTGCCGCCGATAAAGGAGGCATAAAGTGCGATGTTCAACGCTTTTTGTGAATGCCCTGCTTGCGAGAGCGGGTTGCCGTCCATCATGGTGGCGGTGGCGTGCGGGGTGCCTGGGGTGCGGATCAAAATTGCTGAAATTGAGCCGCCGTAACTGCCCGCGCAATAGATGCCAAGCAGGAACATAAAAGAGTCAATCGCGCCGAGATTGTAGGTGATGGGCAGCAGCAAGACTAAGCACAGCATCACCGTCAGGCCCGGCACCGCGCCGAAAATAATGCCTAAAAACAGCCCCAAATTGATGTATAAAAAGCTGCTTAATGAGAAAAAAGCATCAAATCCATTGACAAAATGATCCCACATACTCACTCCTTACGGCAATTTGACGTGCAAAATATGCTCGAAAACAACGCTCACCAAAATCACCGTGGTGCACACAATGGCGTAATATTTCCAGTTGCGACAGCGCGAGAGCGCCAAAAAGGCAATCACAAAAATCAGTGACGCGGCCAAAAATGGCAGCACTTTGAGCATCCCCCAGTAGGCAATTAACAGCGCGATCAAAATCACAGAGCGGAGCTCTTCGCTTAAGTCAAACACCACCACTTTGACAGGCTTTTTTTGCACCAGCAGGAGGATTTCTTTGGCGACTAAAATGACACTGCAAAGCCACATCAAGCCCACGATGATGCGCGGGAAGGTTTGGGAATTGATGGCCTCTGCCGTGTCTTTTAGCACAATTTGAGACGGGATAAGCCACCACAGCAGTGACGAAAACATCAAGAAAACAAGTCCACCCACCAAATTTTGTTTTATCTCAATTTTCATAGCTTACCCCATTGATTGAATCTTATTTGACTAACTCAGCGTATTTTTTCGCTTTCGCCATGGTTGATTCAATGTAGTTTTTCACCCAAGCGCCGTCTTGGATATCAATGCGCACGCCGATGTTTTTCGCGATACCTTGGAATTTTTCATTTTCCATGATGTTTTTCAGTGCGGTGTAGGCTTTTTGCACATTGGCTTCATCGGTGCCCGCACGCATAAACACGGCACAGATGTTGGTCATCCAGGTATCAAAGCCGTGCTCGGTCACACTTGAAAGATCATACACATCATCTTTGAGCGGTTTGTCGTCAAAGGCCACAACTGGGTTGACGCTGCCGGCTTTGACAAACTCTTTCGCCAGTGAGGCGTGGGTGGTGGCAAAGTCCACTTCGCCTGACACCACGGCAGTCAAGGCTTCATTGGCGCCTTCATACGGGATGATTTTGAATTTGCCGCCCATGGCGTCAATCAACGCGGCGGATTGCAAAGCTTCAGAGGAGTTGGTGCCGTTGGCGGCGATTTTCACCACCTTGCCTTCCTTAACGTATTTTTCCAAATCAGCAAAGTTTTTGATGTTTAATTTCGGGTTGGAGATAAACACAAAAGTGGATGAATACACGTTGATCACTGGCACAAATTGATCAAATTTGTAGCTGATTTTCATGGTCAATGGCGCAATGGCAAAGCTGCCTTCCCCGCCGAAGATCATTTTGTCGGAGTTTGGTTTTTCTTTCACATATTCTGTCAGCGCCACCGCACCACCTGAGCCGAGAATATTGGTGGCGAGCAACGGCTGGCCAAACTCGGCTTTGCCGAACTCTGTCATCGCGCGTGCAACTTGGTCAGCCAAGCCACCCACCGCCCAAGGGGTGATGATGGTCACAGGCCCCGTTGGCCAATTGTCAGCTTTGGCGCTCGCTTGAGCGGAAAACAGCGACACACCCAACACACTGGCCAAGCTTAAAGTTAAGAGTTTTTTCCATGGTTTCATAGGTTGCTCCTTTTCATGCACTAGAGTTGCTGATAACGAATCTCAGCATTAGGTTATAAGAGATCTTGGCTCTTACTCTATGATGATTGTCATATTGTGTAAGTGAGAGGGATCACACTTTGAGCAAAAACAACAATTTTGTTACAAAAACCAAAGTGCGGTCACAAAACCGCACTTTGTCTTTTTTCAGGCAGGGTTATTTGAAGGTGATGATCTCACTTTTTTCAAGCTCAATCATGCTTTTCGCAGGCTCGGTTTGCGCGATAATCTTACCATGGCGAATGGAATAGCGCGTTGGCACCTGCCGGCGCAGGGCGTCAAAGCCGTTTTCTGCAGGCAGCAGCACAAAGTTGGCGCTGTTGCCCTCATTAATGCCGTAATCACGCAAATTGAGTGCTTTGGCGCTGTTTTCTGTCACCAGCGCCAGGCTGTCGTTGAGTTGTTGATAGCCCATCAGTTGGCAAATATGCAGCCCGATGTGCAGCACTTGCAGCATATTCGCGGTGCCGAGTGGGTACCACGGGTCGAACACATCATCATGGCCAAAGCACACATTAATGCCCGCTTTGAGCATCTCTTTCACACGCGTGACACCGCGGCGTTTAGGGTAGCTGTCAAAGCGGCCTTGCAGGTGAATGTTCACCAGCGGGTTGGCGACAAAATGAATTTTGGAAAGCTTCAACAAGCGGAACAAGCGCGAGGCGTAAGCATTGTTGTATGAGTGCATCGCGGTGGTGTGGCTGGCGGTGACACGCTCGCCCATATCAAATTTCAGCGCCAAGGCGGCCACGGTTTCCACAAAGCGGGATTGCTCGTCGTCGATTTCATCACAGTGAATGTCCACCAGCGCATCAAAGCGCCGCGCGATGTCAAAGGCAATGTGCATGGACTCCACGCCATATTCCCGCGTGAACTCAAAGTGCGGTATGCCGCCCACCACATCCGCGCCCAAAGCCATCGCCTTTTCTAACAGCTGCGCTCCGTTAGGATAAGACAAAATCCCCTCTTGCGGAAAGGCCACAATTTGCAAGTCAACCCACGGGGCGATCTCCTTTTTCACTTCCAGCATGGCGTGAAGTGCGGTCAGCGTTGGGTCGGAGACATCCACATGGGTGCGCACATGCTGAATGCCGTTGGCGATTTGCCATTTCAGCGTCTTCCACGCACGCGCTTTCACATCCTCCACGCTGAGCTGCGCTTTGCGCTCCGCCCAGCGCTCAATTCCCTCAAACAGCGTGCCTGATTGGTTCCACTTCGGCTGCCCTGCTGTTTGCGTGGCGTCTAAGTGAATGTGCGGCTCTACAAACGGCGGGTAGGCAATCAGCCCGCGGGCGTCAATGTCGCCGCGCTCGGTGTTGGCCGCAGGCGTAATGCGGGCAAATTGCCCCTGTTCAATGGCGATATCCCACTCGCCTTCACGCCCGGCAATGCGGGCATTGGTCACTAACATACTCTCTCCTTAGGCAAATTGTTTGCGCAAAACAGGGTTAAGCAGCAAATAGGCAACCGCACCGCTGACCACCGCATTGAGCGGCACAATGCCCGGCAAAAAGTGGCCACACATCACGCCCACCCCCACGGCGATGATCGCCGCCCAGTTAATGTTGACAAAATGCGCGGTTGAAAAATCGGCATAGGCTTTGCGACGGGTTAAATAATCGGCGATCAAAATCCCGCCAATTGGTGGGATCGCCGCGGAAAGAAACGTCAGCCAGCCGACAAAATTATTATACAGCCACAGCGCGCACAGTGTCCCGACAATGCCGTTGAGCACCGACAATATGCGACTGCTCACCCCTGTGATGTTGGCAAAGCCAAGGCCGGAGGCATAAAGGGCGTTGTCGTTGGTCGTCCAAATGTTTAAGCCAAGCACAATAATTGCCGGCAGCAGCAAGCCTTGTGCCACCATCACATCGGAAATGTCCGCCACGCCTTTAACCGCCGCGCCTGCTGCGCCAAAAATAAACATCAACGAATTGCCCAAGAAAAACGCAATCATGGTGATCAACACCGCGTATTTTGCGCGCTTGCCAAAGCGGACAAAATCCGCCGTCAAGGTGCCCGCGCTGATAAACGAGCCGACCACCAACGTGATCGCCATCGGCAGGCTCATCACTTGTTGCGGCACAATGGCCTCCAACACGCTTAAGCCGCCGACGTCGCTAATCGCTAAATAGACGGAATAACCCCCCCAAGATCGCAATCGCCGGCACCGCCACCACGGAAAGTGCGGTCAGCGCCGAGATGCCGAAAAACACGGTGATGGTCATCAACCCACCGGAGAGCAAAATCAAGGTGTTGACATCAATGCCTGTGAATTTATTGACCGGAATGGCAAACATCGCCACGCCCACACCAAACCAGCCCACCTGCGTGCCACCGAGCAGTGCAGACGGCAGCCACGAGCCACGCACCCCAAACGAATAACGGGCTAACATATGTGTTGTTAAGCCCGTTTTCGCACCAATGTATCCTAAAAATGAGGTGTAAACCCCCAGCATTAAATTGCCGAGTAACACCGCGATGAAAAAATCATCAAACGCCAGCGACGTCCCCAGCGTCCCACCTGTCCACATGCTGGCGGAGAAAAACGTCAACCCCAGCATCACAAACGTCAACGCCACCACACCCTTGCGTTCAGAGCGCGGCACCACCTGCAAACTGTAATTATCACTTGCCATAACTCACCTCTTGTAAAAATCGCATGAATTATAGGCGCATTTTGCACAAAAATAAACCGATCGAAATCACAAATCGGTGTTTAAATACAAAGTGCGGTCAAACCGCACTTTTCAGTTTAGGCCGGGATGACAAGGTCGCTTGGGTAGCAGCCGAGGACTTTGAGGTATTGGCACACGGCGTTGAGCTCACGCAGGGCTTGTTGGGTGCTGTCGTTGTGGATGTTGGCGATGATTTCGAGATAAAACATCTCCTCCCACGGTTTGCCGTAAATCGGGCGGGATTCGAGCTTGGTCATTTGGATGCCGTGATTTTTGAACACCAGCAGGGCGTCAACCAAGGCGCCGGCTTTTTGGGTGGTGCTCATCAGCAGCAAGGTTTTGCTTTGCACCTGCGGTGACACATTGACCGCACTTTTGCTGATGATGATAAAGCGCGTGATGTTGTTTGGCTGGTTGGCGATGTGGTCATGCAACACGTTGAGGCCATAAAGCGCACCCCCTTCGGCGTTGCCTAGGGCGGCAATGTTCGGTTTGTTGAGCTGCGCCACCAGCTGCATGGCGTGCGAGCTGCTTTCGCAATAATGGGTTTTGACGTTGTCCAGCGCGCGGATAAAATGACTGCATTGCGCCAGCACTTGCGGGTGGCTATAAAGCGTGTCGATAACTGAAAGTGCGGTCGGTTGGCTGACCAGCACGCAGTGTTTGATAGGATACGCCAGCTCGCCAACGATAGCCAGCTCCGTGTGTTGCAGCAGGTCATAAACCTCATTAATTGCGCCCGAGGTGGTGTTTTCCAGCGGCAGCACGCCCACGTCGGCCTCGCCTGAATTGACTTTGTCGAAAATTTCACTAAAGCTGTCGCAGCTGAGTTCCGCCAGCTGCTTTTGCACGCGTTTGGCATAGCGCCGCGCCGCAAGGTTGGAATACGAGCCACGCACGCCCAAAAAGGCGACTTTGACCGCACTTTGGGCTGCTGCGTTGAGTTTGTTTTGCAAATAGGCCTGTTGGGTGAGCACGGAGTCTTCAATCACGCGTTGAAACATGGCGATGATGTAATCGCTATCCAGCCCCAAATTGTGTTCGTTGGCATAATCCACCAAATCTTTGAGCAGCTGCTGCTCGCGGTTGATGTCGCGCAGGGGCTTTTGGGTTTCTTCTTTGCTTTTCACCACATCAAACGCCAGCTGATGGCGCTGGCTTAAAATGTCTAGCAATTGGCGGTCCAGCGCGGTGATTTGCTGGCGAATTTCAGATAATGGCTTTGTCATAACGCTCCTCACTTTCACGTCATTGTAGCAAGGATTGCGCCGTTTGTGGTATGAAATTTATGCTTATAACCGCACTTTGGCGTTACGATAAACAAGATTACGCTCACGTTTACCCACCGCAATCACTTTGATCACAATGCGCTCGTCAATCACCTGATAAACCAAACGAAAGCCCGATGCGCGTAGCTTTATCTTGAAGCAGTCCTTCAAGCCGTGCAGTCTAGCGCTCGGCACTTTTGGGTTTTCAGCCCGCTGGCGTAACTTTTCAACAAATTGCTTTCGAATGCTTAAATCTAACTTCCGAAACTCCTTTTCCGCCGAGGGGATAAACTCAATGGTGTAACTCATTTGAGTAAATCTTCCAAATCAACGGGATAACTCACCTCGCCTGCGCGGGCTTGCACAATCTTGGCCAGTTCTGCGTCTTCGGCCAGTTCAAGCAAGTAGGCGTAGGCCTGTGGTGAAAGGCAGTAGAACGCAGGTTCATTGTGGTTCAAAATCGCCAGTGGCTGGCCTTTGGTGGCTTTGATCACCGCCATGGGGTGTTTTTGAACTCGGTGATGCTGGCAACCGTATCGGTTAAAATCACATTTGGCATAAAATCCTCTCTTTATTTTGGGTTAATTTTAGCCTGAAAAACCGCACTTTGGCAATCTTTCAGCATAAAAAAAGCCAGCGTGAGCTGGCTTTTTGTTGTGCATTGCGTTCTATTAGAAGAATACGCGTAAACCTGCACCGTATTTGTTTTCGTGGTCTTTGTCGCCGTTGTCTTTGATAGTTTGAGCGCGGCCAAATTCCAAGAAAGTTACTACGTTTTTGTGAAGTTTGTAGTCAACACCTGCAACGTATGAGTTCAAACGTGGCTCATCAGTTGTTTTTCACGCATCCATTGACCGTAGATAGTTGAAGTGTCAGCGATGGTGTATTTGGCACCTACTAAGATGTAAGTAGTTTTAGTGTCATCACCTTTGTTTTGCTTAAACCGTAGTTACCAGCCAATGCTGCAGGGCCGAATTCGAATTCAGCAGCTGCACGCCAGTTGATGCGAGTGTCACCAGCGTTGTTTTTGTCTTGACCGTAGCCTGCGGCTAAGTTCAAGTTAACATCGTTGTAGAACGGAGTGGTGTAGAATACTGCTGCACCGTAGCCGTTTTTGTCATCATCAGCTTTCGCTTTGCCAGCTGCGATGTTTTCGTTGTTGTATTTGTTAGCGTTACCGAAGATGTAATCTAAACCGAAGCTGAAGCCGTTGTAGTCAGCTGAACGGAATTTAACTGATTTGTTAGCTTCGTCAGTCAGGTTGTTGTTGCCACCCCAAACGTAAGTGTAGTCACCCAATTGAACATCGTCGCCGTTGGTTGCTTGTTTACCGAAGCTTAAAGCACCCACGCCTTCTTGAGCAAGACCAGCGAATAAACGTTTAGTTGATGGGTTACCGAAAGTGTCACCTTCAGTTTTGTCTTTGTCAAAACGGATTTGAGCTTGACCGAATGCGCTCAAGCCGTTGCCCAATTGTTGTTGAGCGTTTAAGATTAAACGTGAACCGTTGTTTTTGAGATCACCACGTTGGTTGCCTTCACGGGCAAGAAGAAGACGAAGTGAACCTTTAACTTCTACTTTAGAACCATCGTTGTCATAAACAACTGCTGCGTTTGCAGAGGTTGCAGCGACTGCTGCTACTGCTAAAGCTACTAATGTTTTTTTCATAATAGTCTGCCTTTTTACTTAAGTTAAGGTTGGTTTATTTACGATGCTAGTGCATAAATAAACTATTAATTTGAACTTTTTGCCAAGCAAAATGTCCAACGGTTATAAATTCGAGTTCATACTGACAGAAAGGCCTTGCAGTGTCAAGCCTCACGCCATTTTTGCACTATATTTAACTCACCAAAAATCAAATAGTTAACAAAAACAACTATTCACTCGCGCAATTTTTATCACATTTTTCTTTCATTTTGTGAACTAAATCGCTTTTTTGCAACACAATGAAACCGCACTTGGCATAAAAAAGGCCGGTCGCCCAGCCTTTTTCAATATGTTCCTTATATTAGAAAATATAACGGAAGCCTGTGAAGTATTTGTTTTGGTAGTCTGAGCCGACTTTTTTGGTGTTTCTGTCGCGCGCAAACTCGATGTAGGTCCCAAAGTTTTTGTTCAACCAGTGGTCAACACCGACAACATAGCCTTTGGATTTTTCTTCACGTTTTTCCAATTTCAATTGGGCAAACACGCTGGTCATGTCGGTGATGTTGTATTTAGCCGCGATAAAGTGACGAGTTTCTTTGTCTTTAGTCACGCCCAATTCTTTCGCGCGGATTTCACCGTAGTTATAAGCCAACGCAAATGGGCCTTGCGCCAATTCAGCCGCCGCACGCCAGGCTTTTTTGTAGTCTGAGTTTTCATAGCGGTCGTGAGTTAAACCAGCACGCACACGCAATTTAGTCGCTTCAGCCAGTTTACCGTCGTAGTAAGCTGCCACACCATAGCCGTTTTTCAGCACGCGGCCTTCCGCATTTTTATCTGGTGTGCCGAAGATGTAGTCTGCACCCACACGGAAGCCTGAGAAATCAGCGGATTTGAAGTGGATGCCTTTTTTGGCGCTGGAGGTCAATGGGTTGCTGCCGCCAGAGCTACTTAATTGGTAGTCACCGAGCATGATGGCATCACCATTGGTTGGCAAGCGGCCGAAGTATAAACGACCGATGTCTTTTTGCTCAAAACCAGCATAAAGTTGGTCAGTGGTTGGGTTGCCGAAAGTGGAGCCAGTGGAGTCTTTGTCGTCTTTGCCGTTGAAGGTTAAACGATATTTACCCACTGCTGAGAAGCCATTGCCCAAATCTTGGTTGGCCATCACTTCCAAACGGTTGCCGCGGTCGTAAAGGTCGGTGCGAGAGTTGCCAATGCGTTGCAATTGCATACGGAATTGGCCGTTAACTTGCACTTTGGTGCCGTCTTGGTTGTAAACTACAGCAGCATTGGCGCTGGTGGCCGCCATGGCAGCAACAGCGAGAGCAACAAGAGTTTTTTTCATGATGTCTGTCCTTTTACTAAAGTGAATACTCAAATTGAAATGAAATGCGTTGTGCGCTAGTACACAATTGCGTGAAAATAAACTTGAAATAGCAGTTCATTTTCTTGTTGGTGTGGAATATGACAGTTTGCGCAAGGTGTGTCAAGGTTTCGCCCCGTGACTATTTAGATGTTTCATTAATGTTAAATCATTTAATTTCAATTGGTTATCAAAATCACTCGTTCAGTCAACCGCACTTTGGCCTCCGCCATCGCCTTTAGTGCGGCTAACACATAGCGCGACCGCACTTTCGTTTTTATTATGTTATTGAAAATAAAACAAATAAAAGTGCGGTTTTGGCTTTCGAATTTGGGGGCGAAATCTTGTTTTATTTTTTGTGACGTAGATCCAATTTTGAGAAAAAACTTTTATTTTGCTGAACTTTTTGCCTTTTGGCCTGCTTGATGATGTGTGCTACACTGCGCGCAAAAGGGGGGGGGGAGGATGAACACACAGCTTGAGAATTTGGCGCGCGCCATTGCGCACTTTGATGCCCACAAGGCGAAAACGCTGCCGGCGTTTTTCAGCCCTGTGCTCTTCCCCGCCGACCCGCACACCGTGGCCGAGGCGCAAGCGCAAATGGCGCAAACTCTCACCGCCCTGCGCCACGCCACCAGCGCGCAGGCGGCTGAATTTTTAGCCGAGCAATTCACCGGCCAATACCGCGCACTGGCCGCCGCCGTGCAACCTGCGCCTGCAACCACGCCGCCAAAAGTCCACAGCACGCCGCGCGCGCAAGTCGCCAGCTTGCCACCACGCGAGCGGCTGGATTTGTATTACACCTATCTTGCGCGGCTCAAAGCCAAGCTCGAGGCGCAGCAAATCGCCAAGGCCGAGGGGCAAAGTGCGGTGCGCGATGAGCACATCGCCCACACCCAAGGGCGCATCACCCGCTGCCAAGCGGCCATTGAACAGTTAGAGGACTATTTAGCGTTTGTCAAACGCCGAGAAGACGGGAAAAGTGCGGTTTGACCGCACTTTTGAATAGCGTTTTCTAAGGGTATTTTTTCTTTGATAATAAGATGGTGATAATATACAACTCATCTTTACGGACTTGATAAACGACGCGGTACTTTCCACCACGAGGAAAAAGCTCTCTTGTGTTAGGAACCGCGCCCTGCGCCCCCATTTCGGGCTGAGTTAAAGCTAAAAGTATTGACGAGTAAATATCGTCAAGCACTTTCTCCGCACTAATAGAACCGACATAATCAGAGATAGATCGATATATTTGGACTAAATCACCAGCCGCTGTGGTCGATATCGTGACTTTCATCTAAGCAATCTTCTGCTTAAGGTTTTCATCCTCCAAAGCAGCCTGTCTTGCTTTGTTGACAGCTTCTTCCCAAGTCATAGTGCGGTTTTCTTCAATATCTTTTAGACCCGCTTCAACTTTTTTGATTAAATACGCTTTATATTCTTGATCCATAACAAATACCTCGCTGCTAATAAGTTCATTCTATCACAAAATGCCACAAAATGCGCAAAATGCGCTGCGAGATTATTAATTTATGATCTTCACACAGCGGCAACCTAGGCTGCCACTGGGATTGCAGAGTTTATGCCTTTTTGGCTTTTTGGGCTTTTTGCTCTTGGGTTTTGTCTTTCACCACGGTGGTGGCGGCGTTGCGTTTGACGGAGGCAATGCCTTTTTTCGCCACGGCTTGGCTGCTGTAATATTGGCTGCGGCCAATTTCTTGGTGATTTTTCGCTTTCAAGACAAAATACGGCTTATCGTTTTTCGCCACGCGGATTTCATAAAGCGCGTCAGTGGCGCCATTTTTTTGCACCGAGGCGATGCCGTTTTCTGCCGCGGCGCGTGTTTTGTACATTTCACTGGTCAAAATCACTTGGCTGTTGGCCGCTTTCAAATTAAAACAAATTGGCCGTTTTTGGCTAATTTCAGTTCATACCACCCTTGTGCCATAAAAGTCTCCTTGGTTGTGTTGCCCGTGATGGGGTTTATCACTGCACAGAATAGTTTCTTTTGGGAATTTTTCAATCACTTTGTGCAAAAAATGTGCTGCGCGCCACAAAATTGAGTTGCTCTGCGGCCCATTCTTGCCTATTATTCGCCTTTTTATCAGCAGGAAACTCCCATGGCGCAAACCCATATCGCCGGCAAAGATGCCAGCCTTGAACACAGCATTGCCCAATTCACGCAAAAATTGGCCGATTTAGGCATTGAATTAGAGCACTTGAACGCTCTCAACCCTGTGCCGAACGTGTATTCGATCCATATTCGCGACAAGCACTGCCCGCTTTGCTTCACCAACGGCAAAGGCGCGAGCGAAAAGGCCGCGCTGGCCTCGGCGCTGGGGGAGTATTTTGAGCGGCTTTCCAGCAACTATTTTTTCGCCGATTTTTATTTGGGCCAACGCATCGCCGCGGGGGATTTTGTCCACTACCCGAGTGAAAAATGGTTCCCGTTTGCAGGCGATGTGATGCCGCAAGGGCTGCTTGATGAGGCATTGTGGGATTATTTCGACCCCGAGGGTGAGCTCGCCCCCAGCGATTTGGTGGATTTGCAATCGGGCAATGCTGAGCGTGGCATTGTGGCGCTGCCTTATAAGCGCGTGCGCGACGGGCAGGTGATTTACTTCCCGCAAAGCATTATCGCCAATTTGTATGTCTCGAATGGGATGTCGGCCGGCAACAGCGAGAATGAGGCGCGAGTGCAGGCGCTTTCAGAGGTGTTTGAGCGCTTTGTGAAAAACAAGATCATCAGTGAGTGCATCTCGCTGCCCGAAATCCCAAGTGCGGTGCGCGCGCGTTACCCGCACATTGAGCAGGCGATTGCCACCCTTGAGGCGGAGGGCTTCCCGATTTATGCCTTTGATGCCTCGCTCGGCGGGCAGTTCCCGGTGATTTGCGTGGTGCTGCTCAATCCCGCCAATGGCACCTGCTTTGCCTCTTTTGGCGCGCACCCGAACTTTGCCGTGGCGCTGGAGCGCACGGTGACAGAGCTGCTGCAAGGGCGCAGTTTGAAAGATTTGGATGTGTTCTCGCCGCCGTCGTTTGCGGATGACGACGTGGCCGAGCACGCCAATTTGGAAACGCATTTTATCGACTCCAGCGGCTTAATCTCGTGGGATTTGTTCAAGCAAGAGAGCGATTTTGACTTTGTCGATTGGGATTTCTCCGGCACCACCGCGCAGGAGTTTGACAACTTGATGGCGATTTTCACCGCACTTGAGCAAGACGTGTACATTATGGATTACACCCACTTGGGCGTGTATGCCTGCCGCATCATTGTGCCAGGGATGTCGGACATCTACCCTGTCGATGATTTGCTTTATGCCAACAATAACATGGGCATGGAATGGCGTGCGCCGATTTTAGCCCTGCCAAACTTTGACCAGCAACCGCACGTTTATCAAAAAATGCTGCTTGCACTCGACGAGCAAGGGATTGATGACTACACCCGCGTGCGGGAGTTTTTAGGCATTGCGGTGGAAAAAACCAGCGCATGGCACACCCTGCGCATCGGCGAGCTAAAAGCGATGCTGGCACTGGCCGCCGGGGAGCTTGAAACCGCACTTGACTGGGCACAATGGACGCTGGAAAGCAGCGAGTCGGTGCTCAGCCCTGAGCGGATTCGTTATTACCACTGCTTGGTGCAATCCCTCGAGTTGGCCCTTGATGACACGCGCGAACGCGAGCAATATCAGCGCGCCTTCACCGCACTTTTCGGTGACGAGATCGTGCGCGCGTGCTGGCAAGCAATCGACGTTGGCAACCCGTTCTATGGCCTCAATGCTGCCGACGAAACTCTTACCCCATTCGCCCCCCACCAAGCGCTGCTCGCCGTTTACGACAAACTGCAGCAAGCGAAAAGGGAAAGTGCGGTGTGAGGGGAAAGCGCCACACTGGCGCTTTGTTACTGCCATTGAATCGACACAACCTTTTTGCTCTTGCCTTTCAACTTCTGGGCATACACCAAAATCAATGCTCGCGCATCGTTCTTTGCTTGATTGTGTGTGTATGCGTGTGTATAATCAAAACTGATTAAGGCAAGGAGGAAGCATGCACTCACGTGACTTAATCAAGGAGCTTAAACGTGCTGGTTGCACGCTTGTTCGGCAAGGCAAGGGTGATCACCAAATTTGGTACTCACCCATTACCGGGAAGCACTTTCCTGTGCCGCACCCGAAGCAAGATCTCGCAATCGGCACCTTAAGATCCATCAAAAAATCGGCAGGGCTTTTATAGCTCTGCCGAGCCTCGAACAAGGAGTAATTATGTTAATGACGATCGGCATTGAAACCCCACAAAATGACCATGAGGCCTATGGCATTGCGGTGCCTGTGCTGTTCACCGAGCGCTACGCCTGCCTAAGTGCTGCCGACACGCTTGAAGAGATTCCAACTCAAGCGCTTGATGCGATTCATTCTATTTTGGAAATGATGGTTGAATGTGGTGAGGATATCACCGCGCTTAAGGACAAAGGCTATCGCTATTACCAATCACAAGAAGAATTCAACCACTGCGACACCTGGCTATTGCTGGATGTGGACTTGAGCGCTTATCAAGGCAAGCGCCAGCGGATTAATATCAGCTTGCCAGAATATTTAATCCAACGTATCGACAGCCGCGTGGCAAGCAATCCAGTGTATAAAGATCGCAGCCATTTTATCGCTGTAGCGACACAAAAAGAGCTGCACCTTTAATCCAAAGTGCGGTCAGTATACGTTTTCAACGGCGATGATGTAATCTGTCCAGTCGCGGACGTGGCGCTCGTGTACGCCGTTTTGGATGGCGATGCCGGCTTGTTTGACGCTCTCAGGAGAGCCAGAAATCAGCGGGTGCCAAGGGAAAAGCGGCTTGCCCTCGGCACGCAGGCGGTAGGCGCAAGTGGCGGGCAGCCAGGCAAATTCGCTTAAGTTGTCGCGCGTGAGTTTGGTGCATTCGCGCTCGAGTGCAAAGCGCTCGGCATAGTTGCTGCACTGGCAGGTGGCAAGATCTAGCTGGTTGCAGGCGATGCGCGTGAAATAGAGCTTTTCATGAATGCCGTAGCCGTCGATCATTTTATGAAAGCAGCACAAGCCACAGCCGTCGCACAGCTGCTCCCATTCTTCCTCACTCAGTTGCGCGAGGGGTTTGTCTTGCCAAAATGCCATAACTTAGCCAAAGTGCGGTTGACCGCACTTTGTTAAAAGCCTGCGCTCTCTTTGAGGCTGACGGTGAGGTTGAACACCAAATGCTCTGGGCTGGAGTCTTTGCTATCGGCGCAGAAATAGCCCTCACGCTCAAACTGATAGGCTTGCTCGGCTTGGGCGTTGCCTAAGCTTTGCTCCACCACACCGTGGGCAATGCGTAGGGAATCTGGGTTGAGGACAGATTCAATATCCTCCGCCGCCCCTGGGTTTGGCACGTTGAATAGGCGATCATAAAGACGGAACTCAGCGCGGTGGTGGGTGTTGGCGTCCACCCAGTGAATCACGCCTTTCACTTTGCGCCCGTCACTTGGGTTTTTGCCCAGTGTGTCAGGGTCATAAGTGCAGAAAATGGTGGTGATGTTGCCCTCGGCGTCTTTTTCAACGCGCTCAGCTTTGATCACATAGGCATTGCGCAACCGCACTTCTTTGCCTAGCACCAAGCGTTTGTATTTTTTGTTCGCCTCTTCGCGGAAGTCAGCGCGGTCGATATAAATCTCGCGGCTAAACGGCAGTTGGCGCTCGCCGAGCTCTGGGCGATTTGGGTGATTTGGCGCGGTGAGGGTTTCAGCCTCGCCGTTGAAGTTTTCAATCACCACTTTCACCGGGTCAATCACTGCCATCGCGCGCGGCGCGTTGACGTTAAGGTCATCACGAATGCAAGATTCTAACGCAGAATATTCCACCACGTTGTCTTGCTTGGTCACGCCAATGCGTTTACAAAACTCACGCAGGGAGGCTGGCGTATAGCCACGGCGGCGCAGGCCGGAGATGGTTGGCATGCGAGGGTCATTCCAGCCGTCGACAATGCCGTTTTGCACCAAATAGAGCAGCTTGCGTTTGGAGGTGAGCGTGCCTTCCAAATTCAAGCGGGAAAATTCATACTGATGCGGCAGTGGGCGCTCAATTGAGATGTTCTCCAGCACCCAGTCATAAAGGCGGCGGTTGTCTTGAAACTCCAGCGTACACAGCGAGTGAGAGATGCGCTCAATGGCATCAGAAATGCAGTGAGTGAAGTCATACATCGGGTAGATGCACCACTTATCCCCTGTTTGGTGATGGCTGGCGAATTTGATGCGATATAAAACGGGGTCACGCATCACCATAAATGGGCTGGCCATGTCGATTTTGGCGCGCAGGCAGGCTTTGCCTTCGGCAAACTCGCCGTTGCGCATTTTTTCAAACAAGGCCAAGTTTTCTTCCACGCTGCGGTCGCGATACGGGCTGTTTTTGCCAGGCTCGGTCAGTGTGCCACGGTATTCGCGGATTTCATCGGGTGAAAGCTCATCAACATAGGCCAGGCCCTTTTCAATCAACTCAATGGCATAGCCGTGGAGTTGGTCGAAATAGTCCGAGGCGTAGCGCACATCACCGGCCCAGTGAAAGCCGAGCCATTCGACATCTTGCTTGATGGAATCCACATACTCCACATCCTCTTTCACTGGGTTGGTGTCGTCAAAGCGCAAATTGCACAGGCCTTGGTAGTCCTGCGCGATGCCAAAGTTCAAGCAAATCGATTTGGCATGGCCAATGTGCAAGTAGCCATTCGGCTCCGGCGGGAAGCGGGTGTGAATCTCCTGGACTTTACCCTCGGCGAGATCGTCGTCGATAATATGTCGGATAAAGTTGCTTGGGCGGGCTGATTCCGCCACGTCGTCGTGATGTTCGCTCATAACAATCCTTGAAACATAAAAATAAGGTTAAGGATCGCATTTTACACAGTTTTAGGCAAGAACAAAACTCACCTTGCGCGCATCGGGCGTTGGGCTTGCGAATTTTGACGATTTTTTGCTGAGATAATCGCCACAACTAAGTACAATAGACAAAAATTTCATACAAGAGGTAGTATGCGCGCAATTTTTCGACGTTGGATGTTAGGCTTGGGGCTTGTTTTGCTCATTGTGCTGGGCGCGCTGCTCTATTGGCAGCACAACGCCACCAATGATGAGGTCGAATACACCACTCAAGCGGTGGGCCTGCGTGATATTCACAAAAGTGTGCTGGCCACTGGCACCGTGCGCAGCCAATCACGGGTGGAAGTGGGCGCGCAAGTCACCGGCCAGCTGACCGCACTTTATGTTACGCTTGGGCAATTTGTACACAAAGGCGATGTGATTGCTGAAATTGATGCCACCACGCAGCAAAATGCCGTCAATACCGCTCAAGCGCGCTTAAGTGCGCTCAACGCACAATTGCGCGCGGCCAACACCACCCTTAGCGTGGCGGAGAAAAACCGCCAGCGTCAAACCCAGCTGTTAAGCCAGCGCGCCAGCAGCCAAACCAGCCTTGAAAGCGCGCAAACGGCGCTGGCACAGGCTAAAGCGCAGGTCAGCACGCTCGAATCCGACATCAAGCAAGCCACCATTGCGCTGGCCACCGCACAGACGGATTTGGGCTACACCCGCATCACCGCGCCGATGAGTGGCACGGTGGTGTCTATCCCTGTCACGGTGGGGCAAACGCTCAACGCGCGACAAAATACGCCGACCGTGGTGCAAATTGCTGACTTGGAGAAGATGTTGATCAAAGCTGAGGTGGCCGAAGGCGACATTGCACTCGTCAAAGCTGGCCAACGGGTGCGCTTCACCACTTTAGCCGAGCCACACAAAACCCTTGAAGGCGTGATTGACTCCGTTGACCCCGCACTGACCACGCTGACGGACGGCGAATATAAAACCAGCGCCGGCAGCAGCTCGGCAGTTTATTTTTATGCCAATATTTTAGTCCCGAACCCTGACTGCACTTTGCGCATTGGCATGACCACGCAAACGGAAATTATCGTGGCTGAAAGTCAACAGCGCCTTGCTATCCCCAACATCGCGATTGAGCGGCAAGGCGACAAAGCGCAAGTGCAAGTGCTAATTGACGGGAAACCGCAAGTGCGGTCGGTGCGCTTAGGCCTCAGTGACGGCATTTATACCGAGGTGCTCGAAGGCGTGCAGCAAGGGGAGAAGGTCATCACCAACACCGTGCGCCAAAGCGAGGGGCAAAACGGCGCGCGGCTGCGCATGCCAAGGCTGTGAGGTGCGCGATGATTGAACTGCGCAATGTCTCAAAATTCGCAGGCTCTGGGGAAGCCCGCAGCGCGATTTTAAACAACATCAATCTCACGATTAACAAAGGCGAATTTGTCGCGATTGTCGGCGCTTCGGGCTCGGGCAAATCGACTTTGATGAATCTATTGGGCTGCTTGGATGTGGCCGATGAGGGGCAGTATTTCATTCATGGCCACGATTGCAGTGAGTTTGATCGCGACCAGCTCGCCGCGCTGCGTGAGCGCACCTTTGGCTTTATCTTCCAGCGTTATAATTTGATTGCCTGCCTTAATGCGCTCGATAACGTTGCCCTGCCGGCGCTTTATGCCGGCCAGCCAAAGGCGGAGCGCACTTTGCGTGCCAGCGCGCTTTTAAGCGATTTAGGTTTGAGCGATAAAACCACACACTACCCCAACCAGCTCTCTGGCGGGCAGCAACAGCGTGTCAGCATCGCGCGTGCGCTGATGAACGGCGGCGAGGTGATTTTGGCTGATGAACCCACCGGCGCCTTGGACTCCCACAGTGGGCAGGCGGTGATGGCGATTGTGGCGCATAAGTTACGCTCGCTTTTAACCATGCTTGGGATTATCATCGGCATAGCTTCGGTGATTTGCGTGGTGGCGCTCGGCAACGGCTCGCAGCAAAAAATCATGTCAGAAATCAGCGCACTGGGCACCAACACGCTGGATATTTTCAATGGCAGCGGCTTTGGCGACAGGCGGGCGAATCGAGTGAAAAACCTCACGGTGGCCGACGCCGAGCTGCTCGCACGCCAAGCCGAGATTGCCAGCACCTCGCCCAATAGCACCTTAAACGGCTCGCTGCTTTATGCCAACCAATCCCGCAGTGTGCAAGCGCGCGGCGTGGGCGCGGCCTATTTTGACGTGCGCGGCATCACTTTGTTGCAAGGGCGGCTGTTTAGCCCCGATGAGGTCACGCAAATGGTCTCGGTGGTGGTGCTTGACGCACTGACTGCCAGCACAGTGTTTGGCGAGCGCTCGCCGCTTGGGCAGGTGGTGATGCTCAACAAAATCCCGCTGCAAGTCATCGGCGTGGCGCAGGCGCCAAAACTTGGCAACAGCGCAGGCAATTTGACGCTGTGGCTACCCTATTCCACCTTGATGCGCAAAATCACCGGCGAGCGGCACATCAATTCCATCACGGTGAAAATGCAAAGTGCGGTCAGCTCGCAGGTGGTGGAGCAAAACATCACCCGCTTGCTCAGCGCGCGCCACGGCAAAAAAGCTTTTTTATTTTCAACAGCGATAGCATCAAGCAAACCATCGCCAACACCTCCAGCACCATGACGCTGCTAATTTCTTCCATTGCGGTGATTTCACTCATTGTCGGCGGCATTGGCGTGATGAACATTATGCTCGTTTCTGTCACTGAGCGCACGCGCGAGATCGGCATCAAAATGGCCATTGGCGCCCGTGCGCGTGCGATTTTGCAGCAATTTTTGATTGAGGCGATGGTGCTGTGTTTTATCGGCGGGGCGCTTGGGGTGATCGCAGCTCTGGTGTTTGCGCAGGTGTTCAACGCGCTCAGCACGCAATTTACGATGCTG
Source organism: Spirabiliibacterium mucosae (assembly GCF_014884965.1). Taxonomy (GTDB): domain Bacteria; phylum Pseudomonadota; class Gammaproteobacteria; order Enterobacterales; family Pasteurellaceae; genus Spirabiliibacterium; species Spirabiliibacterium mucosae. Next base: position 63,381 of record NZ_JABTBO010000002.1, read on the forward strand.
CTCACGCCGTAGCCGGTGGTGGTGGCGCTGGCTTGCGCCTGTGTGATTGGGTTGTTGTTTGGCTATTTGCCGGCGCGCAACGCCGCGCGGCTTAATCCGATTAAGGCACTCTCTCAAGAATAGGTGCTGCGCCTTTAAGGGGAGGAATATGGCTATGAAACCATAGCCATACGCGCAATCAATCTTGATTGATTGGGACAATTTTGGTGGCGTGTGAGCCTTTGTCGCCATGAATGGCCTCAAACTCCACTTTTTGCCCTGCTTTTAATGAGCGATATCCTTCCATTTCAATCACGGAATAATGCACAAAAATATCCTCGTCGTGGCCTTCTTCTGCAATAAAACCGAAGCCTTTTGCATTATTAAACCATTTCACTGTTCCGATTGGCATAATCGACCTCTCTCTATAAATAAACATGTGCCCTTGCGGGCTTATACAAGGATTGTCTTAAGCTATGCTATTGATGACCTTACCTTTATCTCTATTTTTGATTAAAAAGTGTAAATCTACAATTACAAGATGAGCAAAATAAGAAGCGGATCACAAAATAAATACATTTTTGTGACATTTGACCGCACTTTGTGACATTGAGCGCAAGTTTTTGTGTCTGTTGCAATTAAGGTAAAAAAAAGTGCGGTTTGAAGGCCAAACCGCACTTTGAATTTAACACATTGTTAACCTACTTGCGCGCCACCCATTTGCCGTTAACATAATCGGCGATCCACTTCGTGGCTTTGCCGTCTTTTTCGGAGGTGACGTATTGGCGTTTTTCCTTGCGCGAATAGCGCACCAAGGTTTTGTTACCGTCGGGGTCTTTTTCAGGCGCGTCGGCGAGGTATTTAAACTTCTCTGGCAAGCGGTCTTTAAAACGCACCAGCTCTTCGATATACGGCGCGCGGGTTTCCCGCGATTTCGGGAAGTTGTGAGCGGATAAAAACACGCCACTTGCGCCGTCACGCAGTACAAAATAGGCATCAGATTTTTCGCATTTCAATTCTGGGAACGGCACAGGGTCTTCTTTTGGTGGCGCGACCTCGCCGTTTTTCAAAATCTTGCGGGTGTTTGAGCACAGGGTGCAGCCCATGTATTTGCCAAAGCGGCCAAGTTTGAGGTGCATCTCGCCACCGCACTTGTCACATTCCACCACTGGGCCGTCGTAGCCTTTGATTTTGTATTCGCCCTCTTCAATCACAAAGCCGTCGCAATTTGGGTTGTTACCACAAATGTGCAACTTGCGGTGGGCATCAATCAAGTAGCTGTCCATCGCGGTGTGGCATTTCGGGCAGCGTTTGCGTTTGCGCAGTGCGTCGGTTTCTGAATTGTCGTCAAGCACGTTGAGCAGCTCGGCTTCAGGGATCAAGTTGATCGTGGTTTTGCAGCGCTCTTTCGGCGGCAGCGCATAGCCTGTGCAGCCTAAAAACACGCCTGTGCTGGCGGTGCGAATGGCCATGTTGCGCCCGCAGGTTGGGCATTTTATGTCTGTTTCCACCAAATTGTTCGGGCGCATGCCGCCTTCGAGTTCATCAAGCTCGGCGGTGGTCAATTGTTGTGAAAAATCGGTGAAAAACTGGTTGAGCTGCTCTTTCCAATTAGCGTTGCCGTTGGCGATTTGGTCGAGCGTGTCTTCCATATTGGCGGTGAAGTCGTAGTTCATCAAATCGCCAAAGGATTGATTGAGGCGATCGGTGACAATTTCACCCATTTTTTCAGCATAAAAACGGCGGTTTTCCACTCGCACATAGCCGCGATCTTGAATCGTTGAGATGATTGACGCATAGGTGGACGGCCGGCCGATGCCGCGTTTTTCCAGCTCTTTCACCAATGCCGCTTCGGTGTAGCGCGCTGGTGGCTTGGTGAAGTGTTGCTCTGGGTGGAGCGCGTTGAGCGTGAGTTTTTCGCCTTCGCTCACCTCAGGTAGCACTTGGTCTTCCGCACTTTTGCCCAGTGGCAGCACTTTTGTCCAACCGTCAAAGCGCATGATCCGCCCTTTGGTTTTTAAGGTGTAATCCCCGGCCTGCACCGACAAGGTGGTGGAGTCATATTGCGCCGGCGGCATTTGGCAGGCCAAAAATTGCCGCCAAATGAGGTCATACAAACGCACAGCATCTTTGTCCACACCGCTCACGGCCGCGGCTGACACATTCACATCTGACGGGCGAATGGCCTCGTGCGCTTCTTGCGCGTTTTCCTTACTGGAATAAAAATTCGGCTTCGCTGGCAGGTAATCGGTGCCAAATTCCTCGCTGATGTAGTGGCGCGCCATGTTGAGCGCATCTTGGCTTAAGTTAGTGGAGTCTGTACGCATATAGGTGATGTAGCCAGACTCATAGAGGCGCTGTGCCAGCATCATGGTTTTTTTCACGCCAAAGCCTAAGCGCGTGCTCGCCGCTTGTTGCAGCGTGGAGGTGATAAACGGCGGCTTGGCGCGGGATTGGGTTGGTTTAGTTTCAATGCTGTCAACCACAAAATCGGCACTTTCTAGCGCGCTGACCGCACTTTGGGCTTGTTTTTCGTTCTCTGGCGAGAATTTTTTGCCTTTCACGTGGGTCACATCGAGTGTGATCGCCTTTTTCTTGGCGTTGGTGGTATCAGCCTGAATCGTCCAAAACTCTTGCGGGTCGAATGATTTAATCTCGCGCTCGCGCTCAACGAGCAGCTTCACCGCCACCGATTGCACCCGGCCGGCCGAGAGCCCGCGGGCGACCTTTTTCCACAACAAGGGTGAGACCATATAGCCCACCACGCGGTCTAAAAAGCGCCGAGTTTGCTGCGCGTTAACGCGGTCCATATTGAGCTTTTCAGGCTGGGCGAAGGCGTTTTTGATGGCATTTTTGGTGATTTCGTTAAATACCACGCGGCTAAAGCGGCTGTCTTCCCCGCCGATCAGCTCTTTCAAATGCCAAGCAATCGCCTCTCCTTCTCTATCCAAGTCGGTCGCGAGATAAATATGGTCGGCTTTTTTGGCGGCGGATTTCAGTTCAGACACCACCTTTTCTTTGCCGGGCAGCACCTGGTAGTTGGCCTCCCAGCCGTGATACGGGTCAATCCCCATGCGTTTGACCAGTGCTTCTTGCTCGCGCTCGCGCTTGAGTTTGGCTTTTTCGCTCGCGCTTAAGCCTTTGGTCGACACCGCTTTGCGCTTTTCGCCCGTGCTCGAGCCCACCGTTGGCAGGTCGCGCACATGGCCGACGCTGGATTTGACAACATAGTCCTTGCCGAGGTATTTGTTGATGGTTTTGGCCTTGGCGGGGGACTCCACGATCACTAATGACTTGCTCATTTTTATTCCGTTTATCTGTTCAACCTAATACTAGGCGCTTAAAATTGCACAGACAATATCAACTATTATTTCGTTTGACAATAGTTAGCCTGACAATTTATGACATAGCTCGCGTCTTTTTAGGCTGGGATCGCGAAATTTTGCGCCAAATAGCGCTCAACGGTGTCGATGATCGCCTGGGTTTGGCTGTCGATTTCAATATTCACCATATCCCCCACGCCTTTTTGCGCGATGATGGTGCGCTCTAGCGTTTCGGGGATAAAGCTGACCGTGAAGGTGTTGTCTTCCGCTCTGACCTCCACAACCGTCAAACTTGCACCATCAATGGCGATAAAGCCCTTGGTGAGCACATATTTCATCGCATTCGCCGGCAGGCGAAACCGCACTTTGTAGTTGTTTTTACGTTGCGTGATCTCAACAATCTCAGCGGTGCAGAAAATATGCCCAGAGAGTAAATGCCCGCCAATTTCCGCGCCGAGCTTCATCGCCCGTTCAATGTTGACCTCATCGCCCTCTTGCACGTCGCACAAGTTGGTGATGGCCAGCGTTTGCGCCATGAGATCAAAGCTGACCAAATTACCCTCAATGTGGGTGACGGTCAGGCACACGCCGTTGTGCGCCACCGACGCGCCGAGGGTCAAATCGGCTAAAAGTGCGGTCGGCATCGCGATGACGTGGGTTTGAAAGTCGGCCTTGCGGATAATTTTTTCAATGCGGGCTTTGCCCTGCACAATGCCTGTGAACATAAAAACCTTTTGCAAGAAAAATGACTGACATCAGCCATTAAGTTATGAATTTGGATTTTGCTTTTGGTACCAATCGCGGTACTGCTCGTATTGCTCGCGCAACATATCAATCCACTCTTCCAGGGTAAGGTTTTGGAAAGTGGCGTTCGGGTGCTCGTTAAAAATTTAAAGCGCTCTTCCGCCTCTTTGCGGATCAAATTTTTAAACTCTTCGTCGTCCATTGGGCCTAGGGCGGCAGACATGCTGCTCTCATAGCGGGTTTGGTGTTCTTTGCTCATAATGCCTCCATAATATGAAATCACGTTTCAGATTCTACCTGATATTTTACCACAATGGCGAGGATTTGTCTGAATTTGCAAGCAACATCACAAAAATCGTGCCACAGCCGCGCAAATCCGATGGAAAATGCGCCCTTGTATGCATGGCGCTTGATTAATAAAATATAACTGTGTACATTGACTGAAAAAATCAACGATCGTTTCAATTCTTAACTGGAGCTATGGCGCAACCGCGTGCCATACAACGTTATGCTAAAAATAAGCTTATCCAACGCCAACATTCGCCATGAAAGCAAGCAACTGTTTCGTATCGCAGGCCCAATTTGGATTGCCCAGCTCTCGCAAAGCACCATGGGCATGGTCGATACCATCATGGCCGGCCGAGTGAGCGCCAACGACATGGCGGCGATTTCTATTGGAGCGTCGATTTGGCTGCCGCTACTTTTATTCGGGCAAGGGCTGCTGCTCTCGCTGCCACCGGTGATTGCCTATTTAAACGGCTCCGGCCAGCGCTCGCGTATCGCCCATCAAGTGCGCCAAGGCTTGTGGATTGCGCTGATTGTCAGCATCCCGCTCACCTGGCTGATTTTCAATAGCCATATTTTGCTGAACCTGCGCGAGATGGACTCAAGCCTGCGCGATATTTCTAACCGCTATTTGCAGGCGATTTCCGTCGGCGTGGTGGCCTATTTAGTGATGATCAACTTCCGCGGGCTCAATGACGGCATGGCCAAAACCAAGCCCGCGATGGTGATCGGCTTTATCGGGCTGTTGCTCAATGTGGTGCTCAATTATATTTTGATTTATGGCAAGCTTGGTCTGCCGGCCTTTGGTGCGGTGGGGTGCGGCATTGCCACCGCGTGCGTCAACTGGCTGATGATGCTGATGCTGATTGGCTATTGCATCAAAGCCAGCCACCTGCGCAAAGTGGCCCTCTTCCCGCGCATTTTTGAGCTGCCGAATATTGCCACACTGCGCAAATTGCTCAACCTCGGTGTGCCAATTGCCTTAACCTTGTGTGCGGAGGTGAGCCTGTTTGCCGTGGTGGGGTTGCTGCTGGCCCCTTTGGGCGCGAACGTGGTCGCCAGCCACCAAATCACACTCAATACCAGCTCATTTTTTTATATGATGCCGCTGTCAATTTCGATGGCCACCACCATTTTGGTCGGCCAACGTTTGGGTGAAAAAAATCTCGACGGCGCCAAGCTCGTCAGTTATCTCGCCATCGCCCTTGGCCTGTTGGTCGCCAGCGCCACGGCGATCATCACCCTGGCGTTTCGCACTCAAATCGCGCAAATTTTTGTGCACAACCCGCAGGTGATTGAGATGGCCTCGTTCCTGCTGCTCTTCGCCGCCGCCTATCAGTTGCCCGACTCGGTGCAAGCCATTGCCGGCGGTGCGCTGCGCGCTTATAAAGACACCAAAGCGGTGCTGATTATTTCACTGTTTAGCTACTGGGTGGTGGGCATGCCGGTGGGGTACATCACGGCGTTGACGGATTGGGGCTTCCCGCCGCTCGGCGCAGAGGGCTTTTGGGTCGGCTTTGTGCTGTGCTTAACGCTGGCCGCCGCGCTCTTGCTGCTGCGCATGCGCAAAATTCAAGCTATCCCACAAGCGCAACTGCTTGCTTATTTAGAGAAAATCAAATAACAAAAAGTGCGGTTGGCTAGGCTGCAAACCGCACTTTTATCACCGCACTTTAATTAATGCTCTTCGCGCGCGTGGTTGACGGTGTAGCGTGGAATATCGATGACTAAATCTTCATCGCCCACAATCGCCTGACAGCTCAAGCGGCTGTCCATCTCCAAGCCCCAAGCTTTGTCGAGCATATCTTCTTCAAGATCCGATGTTTCGTTGAGCGAGTCAAACCCCTCACGCACCACCACGTGGCAAGTGGTGCAGGCGCAGGATTTTTCACAGGCGTGTTCGATCTCGATCCCCGCGTTCAAAGCCGCGTCTAAAATGCTTTCCCCTTTTTCGGCTTCCACCACCATGCCTTCAGGGCAAAGGGTTTCGTTTGGGAGAAAAATTAATTTTGGCATAGCTTGTCCTTATTCTTGTTCTATGTCGCTCACTTTTTGCCCTTGCAGCACTTGACGCACGGAGTTGTCCATGCGTCTGGCGGCAAAGTCTTGCGTGAGTTTGTCTAATTGGTTGATCTCGCGCTTGATCTGCTCGGCATCGTCACCGCGGCAGGCCTGCTCAAGGCTGTCAATGCCTTGCATGATGGCGTCAAATTCACTGTCGCTGAGCAAAGTGCGGTCAAGCTTGAGTGCCTCGCGCACGCTTTCCATCACGCGCGCACCCTCAACTCGTTGTTCGTTAAGGCGGCGAGCGTCGCGGTCGTCGGCGGCGTGCTCAATCGAGTCGTGGATCATGCTGCGAATTTGCTCTTCATCCAGCCCGTAAGACGGCTTGACTTGCACCGCGGCTTGCACCTGGGTGGATTTTTCCATCGCGGTGACGTTCAAAAGCCCATCTGCATCGATTTGAAAGGTCACGCGGATATGCGCTGCACCTGCCACCATAGGCGGGATGCCACGCAGTGTGAAGCGCGCCAGCGAGCGGCAATCTTGCACCATTTCACGCTCACCTTGCAGCACATGGATAGACATCGCCGTTTGGCCGTCTTTGAAGGTGGTGAATTCTTGCGCGCGCGCCGTTGGGATGGTGGTGTTGCGCGGCACGATTTTTTCCACCATGCCGCCCATGATCTCAATCCCCAACGACAGCGGGGTGACATCCAGCAGCAGCATGTCGCTGTCGGCTTTGTTGCCAACTAAAATATCAGCCTGAACCGCCGCCCCGAGCGCAACCACTTTATCCGGGTCAATGCTCACCAGTGGCTCACGTTTGAAGAATGCACCCACTTCGCTTCTCACCAGCGGCACGCGGGTGGAGCCGCCCACCATCACCACTTCCAGCACCTCTTCAGCACGCACGCCCGCGTCTTTCAGCGCGCGGCGGCAAGCCATGATGGCACGTTTGACTAAGGGGCTGATGAGATGATCAAATTGCGCGCGGGTCAGCTCACCTGCCCAGTCCATAAACCGCACTTGGGTGCTTTCTTGCTCGCTGAGGGCAATTTTGGCGCGAATGGCGCTTTCAATCAGTTCTCGGCGCTCCGCGCTGTTTTGTGGCGTGTGCTGTGATTGCGTGATGATCCAATCGGCCACGAGGTGGTCAAAATCATCGCCGCCCAGTGCGGTGTCGCCGCCAGTGGCCAACACTTCAAACACGCCTTTAGACAGGCGCAAAATCGAAATATCAAAGGTGCCACCGCCAAGGTCAAACACCGCGATCACGCCCTCTTGGCCAGAATCCAAGCCGTAGGCAATGGCTGCCGCCGTCGGCTCATTGAGCAGACGCAGCACGTTGAGGCCGGCAATGCGCGCGGCATCTTTGGTGGCTTGGCGCTGGGCATCATCAAAATAGGCCGGCACGGTAATCACCACCCCTTCCAACTCGCCGCCTAGGCGCGCATTGGCCAGCGCATTCACACGTTTTAAAATATCGGCGGAGATTTGCACGGGGCTTAAATCCCCCAATGCGGTTTGGATCAGCGGCAAGCCGTTGTCGCTTTCAACAAAGGCGTAAGGCAAATTCGGGTAACGGGTGTGGATGTCGGCCAGGCTGCGGCCGATTAAGCGTTTGACCGAAATCACGGTGTGGCTGGCGTCATCAATAGCGTTAGCCAGCGCTGCGCGGCCGACTTGCACTTGGCCCGCTTGGCCGTAATGCACCACAGAAGGGATCAGCGCCACGTCCTCTTCATCAAGCAAAATCTCGCTTTGGCCGTTGCGCACCGAGGCCACCAAGGTGTTGGTGGTGCCAAGGTCAATCCCGACGGCAAGGCGATGTTGATGGGGGGCTGCACTTTGCCCAGGTTCTGCGATTTGCAATAAAGCCATGTTGGTCACTCAAAATAAAGCGCCTGCTAGGCAGGCTGATTAATCATAAAACTGCTCTTCCAACGCGTCCACATCACGCTGGAATTTTTCAATGAATTTCAATCGGTTGAGAAAGCGCTTGGCCTCACTCCAGTGGCGGTTGTCAACCGCACTTTCAAGCTCACGCATCGCATCGGTATAGATTTTGTCGTTTTCATCGCGCAATGCGCAAAGTGCGGTTTCATCGCGGCTTTGCTCAACCTCGGCAAGTTGTTCACGCAGGCTTAATTGCGAGAGCAAAAAGTCACTGTCGTGCACCGTTTGCTCACCGTCCCAGGCATCACCGCCCGCCCATTGCAGCAGCGCTTGTGCCCGCAACAATGGGTTTTTCAAGGTGTGATAGGCCTCGTTGATGTCTGCTGTGCGTTGCACCGCGTTGAGTTGCTCAGCTTTCGAGGCGGTTGCGAAATTATCAGGGTGGTGCGCTTTTTGCAACTGCAAATAGCGCGCATTGAGCGCGCTTAGGTCAAGTTTGAACGCCAGTGGCAAATCAAATAATTCAAACGGATTTTGCATCATTACACCGTAAAACTCTCACCACAGCCGCATTCGTCTTTCACGTTCGGGTTGTGGAATTTAAAGCCCTCGTTTAAGCCCTCTTTGACAAAATCGAGCTGCGTGCCGTCAAGATAAACCAAGCTTTTGCGATCGATTATGATCTTCACGCCATGTTGCTCAAACACTTCATCGTCTTCATTGAGCTCATCGACAAATTCTAACACATAAGCCAAGCCTGAGCAGCCCGAAGTTTTCACCCCCAGGCGCAGGCCAATGCCTTTGCCGCGATTGGTTAAAAAAGTGCGTACGCGATTTGCCGCACTTTCAGAAAGCGTCACGCTCATACATCGTCCTTGGTTGACCGCACTTTTATTTGTTGTTTTTGGATTTGTAATCCGCAATTGCTGCTTTGATGGCATCTTCTGCCAAAATGGAGCAGTGCACCTTCACCGGTGGCAGTTCAAGCTCCTCGGCGATTTGGCTGTTTTTAATCGCGCCTGCTTCGTCCAACGATTTACCTTTGACCCATTCGGTGATAAGCGAGCTGGAGGCAATCGCCGAGCCGCAGCCGTAGGTTTTAAAGCGTGCGTCTTCAATAATGCCGTCATCGCTGACTTTGATTTGCAGCTGCATCACATCACCACACGCCGGCGCGCCGACCATGCCTGAGCCAACGTTTTGTTCTTTTTTGTCAAATGAGCCCACGTTGCGTGGATTTTCGTAGTGATCAATCACTTTTTCGCTATACGCCATAATAATCTCCCGTTAATTAGTGTGCTGTCCATTGCACCGTGCTTAAATCGATCCCTTCTTTAAACATATCCCAAAGCGGGGAGAGATCGCGTAATTTTTGAACCGCTCTTTTCACCAATTCAATGGTATAGTCAATGTCTTCCTCGGTGGTGTAACGCCCGAGTGAAAAGCGAATGGAGCTGTGCGCCAGTTCATCGTTGAGCCCCAATGCGCGCAGCACATAAGACGGCTCAAGGCTGGCTGAGGTACACGCTGAGCCGGAGGACACAGCAATGTCGCTTAACGCCATCATTAACGATTCGCCTTCAACATAGTTAAAGCTGATGTTGAGGTTGTTCGCCACGCGGTGCGTCATCGAGCCGTTGACGTGGGTTTCTTCAATTTCTTTCAAGGCGTTGTAGAGGCGATCACGCAGCGCTTTGATGCGTGGGATTTCGGTTGCCATTTCTTCTTTGCAGATGCGATAGGCTTCACCCATGCCGACAATTTGGTGCACCGGCAATGTGCCTGAACGCATGCCACGCTCATGGCCACCACCGTGGATGATTGCTTCTAAGCGCACGCGTGGTTTGCGGCGCACAAACAAACCACCAATGCCTTTTGGCCCGTAGAGTTTGTGAGCTGAAAACGACATCAAATCCACAGGCAACTCCGCCAAGTTGATGTCAATTTTGCCCACACTTTGGGTGGCATCCACGTGGAAGATAATTTTTTTCGAGCGGCACAGCTGGCCAATTTTTTCAATGTCTTGCACCACGCCGATTTCGTTGTTGACGTGCATAATGGAAACCAAAATGGTGTCATCACGCATCGCCGCTTCTAATTTGGCTAAATCCACCAAGCCATCACTTTCAGGCTCAAGATAAGTCACCTCAAAGCCTTCACGCTCAAGCTGGCGGCAGGTGTCAAGCACCGCTTTGTGCTCGGTTTTGCACGTGATGATGTGTTTGCCTTTGGTTTGGTAAAAATGCGCCGCACCTTTAATCGCGAGGTTGTCTGACTCGGTCGCACCTGAGGTGAAAACAATCTCGCGCGAATCCGCGCCAATTAAATCTGCCACTTGATTGCGGGCGATATCCACCGCCTCTTCAGCCTGCCAGCCGAAGCGGTGTGAGCGTGAGGCTGGGTTGCCAAACACGCCGTCAAAGGTCATGTATTCCATCATTTTTTTGGCAACGCGCTCGTCCATTGGGCAAGTGGCTGCGTAGTCAAGATAAATTGGTAATTTCATTGTCACTCCTCAAATAAGCCGACCGCACTTTTACAGGCGCGTTTCGACTTCAAAACTGTGATGATGCTTATGTTGTTTTAATGCGTTGCGTTGATTTTCTTTGTTGACCAAATCACCGATCGTGATGCCGTTTAAAAAGGTTTCAATCTCATCACTAAGCTGCTCCCACAGCGAGTGAGTCAAGCAGCGCACGCCGCCTTGGCAGTTGCTTTTGCCTTGGCATTTGGTGGCGGTAATATTCTCGTTCACCGCGGCGATAATCATGCCAATGGAGATTTGATCAACCGACAACCCGAGTAAATAGCCACCACCGGGCCCACGCACGCTTCTCACCAAGCCACGACGGCGCAATTTGGCAAACAATTGCTCAAGGTATGAAAGCGAAATTTGCTGGCGGTCTGAAATGTCGGCTAAGGTGATAGGCGTTTCATTCTCATCGGCTTGAGAATTAAGCGCAATGTCGAGCATTGCGGTCACTGCATAGCGCCCTTTTGAGGTTAATTTCATAGTTCACTCCAGGTTGAATCAATGGAGTAAATTTTTTCATACCTTACTAATTTAGTCAACTTTAAACTTGACTATTTTTGTAAGTTTTGAGCGATTGTGCTGATAGTGATTACTTTATGCGCTTATCGACCGCACTTAGGATGCCCTGCAAGATGTTGACTTCGTTTTTTTCCAACCGCGCGCGGTTATACAGCCGGCGCAACTTTTCCATCACCGCGTCATTTTGGATAAACCCCAAAGTGCGGTATGTCTGCTCGCTGTGGGAGAGCAAATGCTCAACCTCGCTGACGCTAGCATAGCCTGCGCTGGTCAGCCGTGTTTTCACCGCCGTGTGGCTGGCCTCAAGGTAGGCCATGCGCAGTTCATAACAGACCAACTGCACCGCCATCGCCAAATTCAGCGAGGCGTATTCAGGATTAGCCGGCACATTGATGTGGTAATGGCATTGCAGCAGCTCGTCGTTGGTCAGCCCCACCCGCTCACGTCCAAAGACGATAGCAACCGCACTTTGGCTGTTTTGCATCAATTCCTCAATTGCCAGGCTGGCGCCCGCGCGCGGGTTGACCAGCGTGCTTTGCAAGTGGCGCAAGCGTGCACTGGTGCCCATCACCAACGTGCAATCACCAATCGCCTCGGCAAAACTGGGCACAATCTCGGCGCGCTCCAGCAAATCTTTGGCGCCGGCGGCGAGAGCAAAGGCTTGCTCGTCGAGCATGCAGCTGGGGTTGACAATCACCAACTGCGCCAGCCCCATGGTTTTCATCGCGCGCGCCACCGAGCCCACATTGCCACTGTGGAGGGTTCAACCAAGACAATTCGAATGTTGTTTAACATAACTTTTCCCAATTCAAGAAGGGCAATTGTACTCCCTGCACAAGCTCGGGGCAATCGCTGGCGACGTTTTTGCGTGCGGTGGGTGAATTTTTGCGCCTAACGCGTGAATGGATTGTGTTGTGTCAAGCACAGTGATAATCTAGAGTTATTATAAACCTTAAGGAGCTGTTATGAAAAAATTTGCACTTTTCGGCCTTTGCTGCCTTGCCCTGCCAGCGTGGGCGGGCAATTGGCACTACGTGGCAGACACTGTGACACGGGATAAAATCTACATCAATATGGAGCGCAGTAAGGTGCTCACCGATCGCGTGTGGGTGAAAGTCAACTTCAGAAAACCGCGCAATGATCTTGGCGATCAAAAAGGCATCACCCATTTGTTAATGGAGTACCAATATTCCTGCGAAAAATGGACCATCGCCAACCGACAAACCTTAATTTATGGCAAGCATAACAAAAAAATTGGCCAAGAAAATAACAAAAAACCGCAGGCCCAGCCCGTGCCCGACACCGCCAAAGACGGCATTTTAAAAACCATCTGCCGTAAATAAAAGTGCGGTCAACAAACCCGAGCTGAGCTCGGGTTTTTTATTACGGTTTAAAACGTAACAAGCGATTGGCGTTGGTGACCACAGTGACCGACGAGAGCGCCATGGCGGCTGCGGCAAACACGGGGCTGAGCATAATCCCCCAAATCGGATACAACACACCCATCGCAATCGGGATGCCAAGGCTGTTATAGATAAACGCGCCAAAAAGATTTTGCTTGATATTGCGCATTGTCGCGTTAGCTAGCGCCAACACATCACTGACCGCGCTGATACTTGGGTGCATCAGCGTTAAGCCCGCCGTTTCAATGGCAATATCACTGCCTTGGGCAATTGCAATGCTGACATCAGCGCGCGCCAAGGCGGGGGCGTCGTTAATGCCATCGCCAACCATCGCCACCTTGTGGCCACGTTGTTGCAATTGGGCAATCACATTGGCTTTGCCATCAGGCAGCACATCAGCAATCACCTCATCAATGCCAAGTTGCTGGGCAATCGCACGCGCAGTCACGGCACTGTCGCCGGTGAGCATCACCGTTTTCACCCCTAGGCGATGGACGTTGGCGATCGCCTGCGCGCTGTCGTCACGCAATGGATCTTGCAGCACAAAAAAGCCTTGCAATGCGTTATCTTGGGCGATAAACACCACGGTGCCGCCCTGCTCGCGCGCGGATTTCGCTTGCGCTTGAAGGCGCTCAAGTGCGACGTTGTGCTCCGCCATCAGCGCGGCATTGCCCAGCAGCACCTTTTGGCCATCAATCACGCCTGAAATGCCCATGCCTTTGTGGGTGACAAACTCACTCACCGCCGGCAGCGTGATATTTTCAAGCCGTGCGTCGGCTAAAAACGCATGAGCCAACGGGTGGTTAGCGGCCTGTTCTAACGCGCAGGCGTGAGTTAAAAGTGCGGTTTTATCACGCTCGAGAGCGACAATATCCACAATCGCAGGCTTGCCTTGGGTCAGCGTGCCTGTTTTGTCAAACACCACGGTATCGATATGCGCGGCATTTTGCAGCGCCTGCGCATCACGCACCAAAATGCCCAATTGCGCCGCGCGCGCCACCGAGGCGATGACCGACATCGGTGTAGCCAAACCCAGCGCACACGGGCAGGCGATAATCAACACACTGGTGAACACCACCAGCGCTTGCGCCACATCGGCTGTTTGCGGCAACACCAGCCACAACACAAAGGCCAGCACAGCCAGGGCAAACACCGTTGGCACAAACACGGCGGCGACTTTGTCCGCCAGCTGGGCGATTTTCGGCCTGCTGCTTTGCGCCTGCTTGACCAAGCGGATGATATTGGCCAGCAGCGTGCCCTCCCCCACCTGTTGGGCAACAATCTCAAGGTTGCCGTTATCCACCAAAGTGCCCGCACGCACACTGTCACCTGCCACCTTGTTCACTTGCAGCGGCTCGCCGGTGAGCATTGCCTCATCAAGCCAGGCCTCGCCACGTTCAACCACACCATCAACGGGCACTTTGTCGCCTGTTTTAAGGCGCAATTTCATGCCTTGTTGCACCTCGTTAAGCGCGACTAAACGCTCGCCATCATCGGTGATCAACCGCACTTTTTCAGGGGTGAGATCCAGCAATTTATTCAACGCTTGAGAGGAATGTTGCTTGGCTTTTACCTCAAACAATTTGCCCAAGCTAATCAGCCCGATGATCATCAAACTCGCTTCAAAATAGAGGTGCCGACCATGCTCGGGGTAAAACTGCGGAAAGGCCACCACCGACATGGAAAACAGCCACGCTGTGCCCGTGCCGAGTGCCACCAAGGTATCCATGGTTGCACTGCCGTGGCGGAGATTATTTAGCGCGTTGCGGAAAAAATGCCCGCCGCTGTAGGCCATCACCGCCAGGCAAATCAGCCCAACGGCCAGCCAAAAGCCGCGTGACGGGTAGCTGACATCCATGCCAAAGGCAAAGCCCCACGCCATCAGCGCGCCACCGAGCACCAAGGCGACAATCGCTTGGCGCTTGCGCACGGTGATTTCTGCTGCATAGCGCTGGGCGCTTTTCTCCCGCTGGGCTTGCGCGGTTTCCACCACCTCGGCGTGATAGCCCGCGTTATCAACGGCGGCGAGCAACGCGCTCAGTTCAGCCTTGCCCGCCACCTGTGCGGTGCTGTCCGCTAGGTTAACCTGCACCGCACTGACGCCATCAACGCCGCGCAGAGCCTTTTCAATCTTCGCCACGCAAGCCGCGCAGCTTAGGCCTGAAAGGGCAAGTTGGGTGTCACAAGCAATCGGCTTTTGTGGCGCAGGGCTATCAGCTGGGTCTGACAGCCCTTCAGGCTTTGGGGGCTGCGCCCCGTCAGGCTTTTTTGCGCCAAAACCTGCCTGTTCAATAACCGCAATCACCTCATCGGCATCATTGGGGGCAAAAACAGCAAGTGCGGTTTTGCTGATGGTGTAAATCATGCTGCTGTCATACGCCGCCAGCGCCTTTTCCACACTGGCGATGCAGTGGCCGCAGTTCAGCCCACTAAGGCTGAGTTCATAGGCAGGCGCAGTGGCTAATTCGGCTTGATAACCCGCGTTGACCACGGCGGCAATCACCGCCTCGCTTGCCACACTGTCATTCACCTCGGCAAAAGTGCGGTTGACTTTGCATTCACTATCCAGCGCGCTCAACGCCTTGCGCACGTTGGCCACACAATGCTGGCATGACAGACCTGTTAAGGCATAAATCATAAAAACTCCTTTTTGCGATTATTGTTGTGTATTAGAATAAACCTTCCCCTAACTGGAAGGTCAAGCACAAATGCAAATTAATCAGATTGCCTCACTCACTGGCTTGAGCGCCAAAACCATCCGCTTTTATGAACAAAAAGGGCTGATTGATGCCCCCACACGCAGCGCCAATGGCTACCGCCAATACACGCAAGCGCACCTGGCGCAACTGGCGTTTTTAAAACGTACGCGTGAGGCGGGGTTTAATTTACAGGAGGCAAAAGAGCTCTTGCAGCTGTGGCTTGACCCGCAGCGCAAAAGCTGCGAGGTGAAGGCCAAAACGCAAGATAAAATTGCGTTGATTGATGCTCAAATTGCCAAATTGCAAGAGGTGAAAGGCCAACTCCAACAGCTGGTGGACATCTGCCCAGACAACGAGCACAGCCACTGCCCGATTATTGATTCGTTTTCACAAAAAACCGCACGTTAAAGTGCGGTCGCGTTATTTGATGATTTTCAAATGGCCTGCGTCTTTGCGCTTTGGCTTTTTCGGTGGGTCCACCGCTTCGCTGAAATCATTGGGTTGATCGGTTGTGATCTCAGGCTCTAATTGATAGGCGTCTTCGTCTTCAAACAACACGCCATCGCCATTTTCGCGAGCATAAATTGCCATGGCTGCGCCCAGTGGCACCACAATCTCCTGCGGCACGCCACGAAAGCGGGCAGAAAACTGAATACGTTCATTGCCAAGCAGCAAATTGCCACAGGCTGAAGGCGCAATGTTGAGCACAATTTGGCCGTCGCGCACAAAATCTTGCGGCACTTTGGTGTTGGGGTAAAGCGCGTTAACCACCAAATACGGCGTGAGATCGTTGTCTAAAAACCAATCGTAATAAGCTCTTAACAAATAAGGACGTTTTGCACTGCTCATGTTATTTCTCAACAATTTTAACCGGGCCAGATTTGATTGAGGCGATAAAGCTTGGGCGTGTGAACACGCGCTCCATGTAGCCTTTAATGGCTTTGCTGCCAGCGCCTGTGAATTTGATGCCTTGCTCTTGTAGGTAATACAAAATCGGCGCAATGTAGCAATCCACTAGGCTGAACACATCACTTAAAAAGAACGGTTTTTGTGAAAAAATCGGCCCAAAGGAGAGGATCTCATCACGCAGTTGGGTCAAAATCGCCTTTTTCTCGGCGTCGTCTCCACATTGATCGGCGCTTTCAATCATGCTAAACCAGTCTTTTTCAATCCGATGCATCATCAAGCGCGATTTTGCGCGGTCAACGGGGTAAACAGGCATCAAAGGCGGGTGCGGGAAGCGCTCATCGAGGTATTCTAAAATAATGCGTGGTTTATACAACACCAAATCGCGATCCACCAATGTTGGCAACTCGCCGTTAGTGCCTAGCTCAAGAAAATCTTCATTCAAACTATCCGGTGCGATCAACTCTTTCTCGTGGGGTACTTCCTTTTCCGCCAATACCATTTTCACCTGATGGGAACCAAGGTCAGTTTCTCCAAAAAAGAGGGTGATAATTGAACGTTTGTTTGCTGCTATCATTCTTATACTCCGCACCAATGTGCTACTTAGAGGTTTAAACTTTTCATATAGAAAGGAAATCAGTTACAGTGCGTTATTATACCACATTTTCTCCGCCCTTTTGTAAAAAATAATAATAAGCATCTTCATTGCATTGATTTAAAACGAAAAAACCTTTATCCCGAAGGATAAAGGTCTTCTCGAAACAAATATGTTTAATTATTTGTTAGTTTCAGCTGCGCCATCGAGCATTTTTTTCGCTTCGTCAGCTTTTTGTGAAACCGCATCAGCAACGCCTTTCGCGCTGTCTTTGATTTCTTGTGCAGCCGCGTCAGCTTGGGCTTTCACTTCAGCACCTTTGCCAGCAGCTTCTTGTTGCACTTCAGCCGCTTTGCTTGCTGCTTCTGCTTTCACGTCTGCTGCCGCTTCTTTGGCTTCAGCCACTTTTTCAGCTACGGCTTCTTTTGCATCAGCCACTTTTTCAGCTGAGGCATTTTTCACATCGTTTGCTTTGTCTAATGCTTCTTGTTTAGCATCAGAGGCGGCTTCTTTTGCGTCAACGGCTTTGTCAGCTACAGCTTCTTTCGCGTCAGCTACTTTGTCAGCCACAGCAGATTTAGCTTCTTCCAATTTAGCCGCTGCGCTGTCTTTAGCTTGTTCAGCTGCTTCTTTTGCTTCAACAGCTTTGTCTGCCGCTGCGTCTTTTGCATCAATTGCCGCTTGTTTTACTTCTTCAACTTTGTGGGCAACGGCGTCTTTAGTTTCTTCCACTTTGTTGTTCACAGCGTCTTTCACTTCAGCTGCTTTTTCAGCTACTGCATCTTTAGCTTCCGCTGCTTTTTCCGCTACAGCGTCTTTTGCTTCAGTTGCTTTTTCAACAACGGTATCTTTAGCTTGGGCAACGCTGTCTTTTACATCCTGTACTTGTTTGTCATCGCAGCCTGTTACAGCAAGTGCGGTTGCGCCAAGTAATACGGTTGTTAATAGTAACTTTTTCATTCTAAACTCCTAGTTTATTGATCGTCAATTTAGTGTAATTGAAACATATTTTTTTACACTAGCGGGTAAATTCTAACGCGTTTACCCGCTACTTCAACTATTATTTGTTGTTTTTGCTCAAAATGCAATCAAAAGAATGTAAATAATTCCTATTGATGACTATCTTTGAGTGAAAATTAATCGATTGTACGTAGCAATTCGTTAATGCCGACTTTACCGCGCGTTTTGGCATCTACCTTTTTCACGATCACCGCGGCATACAAACTGTATTGACCGCACTTTGACGGCAGGCTGCCTGAGACCACAACAGAGCCTGCTGGCACGCGGCCGTAGTGAATTTCACCGGTTTCACGGTCATAAATTTTGGTGCTTTGGCCGATAAATACACCCATTGAGATAACCGAGCCTTCTTCTACGATCACGCCTTCCACGATTTCAGAACGCGCGCCGATAAAGCAGTTGTCTTCAATGATGGTTGGGTTGGCTTGCAGTGGCTCTAACACACCGCCAATGCCCACGCCGCCAGAGAGATGCACGTTTTTGCCGATTTGCGCACACGAGCCAACAGTCGCCCACGTGTCCACCATAGTGCCTTCGTCGACATAGGCACCAATGTTAACGTAGGATGGCATCAACACAGTGTTGCGCGCAATAAACGCACCTTGGCGCACCGCTGCCGGTGGCACCACACGGAAGCCTTCACGCTCAAAGCGAGCTTGGTCGTAGCCGGCAAATTTCATCGGCACTTTATCAAAATAGCGGGTTTCGCCACCGTCAACCAGCACATTATCGTTGATGCGAAACGATAACAACACGGCTTTTTTCAACCATTGGTTGACCACCCATTCGCCGTTGACTTTTTCAGCCACACGGCGTTTGCCTGAATCTAAATCTGCAATTACTTGGGCCACTGCCTCACGTAGTTGGGCATCTGCCGTTTTTGGAGAAATTTCGGCACGGCGCTCGAAAGCAGATTCAATCAGGTTTTGTAAATCAGACATAATTGTTCCTTTTATTGTTATTGAAATGATTACAGGCTATTTAAGCGCAGTTGGATCAAATCTATATCCAGTTGATCCAAATTTGGCGTTTTCAACGCCGCCTCAAAGGCCGCTTTGGCTTTTTCTTTGTCATTTAAGCCAAGGTACGCCTCACCCAACAGACGTTGTTTCACGCCGTTATAAGCCGCCTCACCAAGGCTATTGAGCGTGTTAACCGCCGCCTCAAAGGCGTTGGCTTGTAGCTGCACGCTCGCCAAACGAACGGTTGCGATGGCTTTCAGTTCGCTGTCTTTGCTCATGCTTTGCGCTTGGGTAAGTAATTGTTGCGCTTGCTCAAGTTGATTGTTATCCAGCGCGCGTTTGGCCTGTTCAAACAGTGCAAACACCGCGTAGCTTGAGCCTTCGTGCTCTTTAACGAATTGCTCAAGCAGCCCTGCGTTGTTTTTTGGGTCGGCTTGATAGGCACTGAGCACTTGCTCATAGTCATTGGAGGCCGCAAGGCGGCTATTGAGCTGATAATTTTGCCAATAGCGCCAGCCCAGCACGCTGGCAAACACCAAGATGAGCGTGGTGATGATCACTTTGGAATTTTCTTTCCACCAGCTTTTTAGCTCTTCAACTTGTTGCTCTTCAGTAATATACGACACGCGTTACTCCTTGTTTAGGTTTTCAGCGAAATACGCACTCACCTCGCCCTCAGGCAAGGTGAATTGGTCAATCTGTTGTTTAAGGGGTTTGATGGTCACTTGTTGCTGTTGCGCTTCATCATCACCAATGACGATGGCAAACTGCGCATTGCTTTTATCAGCGCGTTTAAATTGCTTTTTAAACGCCCCCGCACTGCAGTGGAGCATCACTTTCACGCTTGGCAAATCACTGCGCAACTGCTCACTGATGCGAAACGCCGCACGGCGCGCCGCTTCACCACTGTGGATAATATAGACGTCAACCGCACTTTCAATCGCAAGCTCAGGATTGACCTCTTGCACCAGCAGCACCAAGCGCTCAACGCCCATGGCAAAGCCAATGCCGCAGGTGGCGTGCCCGCCGAGTTGCTCCACCAAGGTGTCATAGCGCCCACCGCCACACACGGTGCCTTGCGCGCCAAGTGCGGTCGTGACCCACTCAAATACCGTTTTGTTGTAATAATCCAAGCCACGCACCAGTTTTGGATTAATCTCATAGCGAATGCCCATGTCATCAAGAATTTGGCACACTTGGGCAAAATGGGCTTTGTCTTCTTCGCTTAAGTAGTCTTGCAGGCTTGGCGCGTGGTCAAGCACCGCTTGCACGCGCTCGTTTTTACTGTCTAGGATACGCAGCGGATTAGTGGTCAAGCGGCGTTTGCAGTCTTCATCCAGCACGTCCATGTGTTGCTGCAAGTAGTCTACCAGCGCTTGGCGATACACTGCGCGCGATTGCGCAGAGCCGATGGAGTTGAGCTGCAACGTCACATGCTCAAAAATGCCCAACTCGCGCCATAGCCGCGCGGTGAGTAAAATCAATTCGGCATCAATCTCAGGGTTGGCGATACCAAACACCTCCACCCCGATTTGGTGAAATTGGCGATAACGCCCCTTTTGCGGGCGCTCATAGCGAAACATCGGCCCCATGTACCAAAGCCGTTGCTCTTGGTTATACAGCAAACCGTTTTCAATGCCCGCGCGCACGCAGCCTGCGGTGCCTTCTGGGCGCAAGGTCAGGCTTTCGCCGTCACGGTCATCAAAGGTGAACATCTCTTTTTCGACCACATCGGTCACCTCACCGATGGCACGTTTAAAAAGCGGTGTTGACTCCACAATCGGCATACGAATTTCGCTATAACCGTATTGCGCCAGCACGCCGCGCACTGTTTTTTCCAGCCACTGCCAAACGGGTGTTTGGCTTGGCAAGCAATCGTTCATGCCACGAATGGCTTTAATGATATTCGCCACAACTCTTCCTTATTATTTTTCAACTACATCAATGCGTTGGCTAGGATCTTTGACCGCCACTTGGGCACGAATGCGCGCCTCGAGCTGGTCGATTAAATCGTGATTATCAAAGCGTTCTTTTTGGCGCACGCCGTCGAGATAAAAACCGCTCTTTTTGTTGCCGCCGGTCACGCCAAGGTCAGACACCAACGCCTCACCTGGGCCGTTGACCACGCAACCGATGATGGATACATCCATCGCGGTGGTGATGTCTTCAAGTCGCTGCTCAAGGGCGTTGACGGTGCCGATCACGTCAAATTCTTGGCGTGAGCACGTTGGGCAGGCGATAAAGTTAATGCCACGCGAGCGAATGCGCAGGGATTTTAAAATATCAAACCCAACTTTGATCTCCTCAACCGGGTTGGCCGCCAGCGACACCCGCAAAGTGTCACCAATGCCTTCCGCCAACAGCATACCAAGCCCGACCGCACTTTTCACCGCACCTGCGCGCGCGCCGCCCGCTTCGGTGATGCCTAAATGCAATGGCTGCTCAATTTGCGCCGCCAGCAAGCGGTAGGACTCCACCGCAAGGAATACATCAGAGGCTTTGACGCTGACTTTAAATTGATCAAAATTGAATTTATCTAAAATATCCACGTGGCGCAGCGCCGATTCCAACAAGGCTTGCGGAGTTGGCTCGCCGTATTTTTCTTGCAAATCGCGCTCAAGGGAGCCTGCGTTCACCCCAATGCGAATCGGGATATTTTTATCACGGGCGCAGTCCACCACCGCGCGGATGCGATCTTCCCGCCCGATGTTGCCTGGATTAATGCGCAGGCAATCGACACCATATTCCGCCACTTTCAAGGCGATGCGATAATCAAAGTGAATGTCGGCCACCAATGGCACACTCACTTGCTGCTTGATGAGTTTAAATGCCTCTGCCGCGTCCATAGTCGGCACCGACACGCGCACAATGTCAGCCCCCACCTTTTCTAGCTGGTGAATTTGCGCCACGGTCGCGTCCACATCGGTGGTGCGAGTGTTGGTCATTGACTGCACCGAAATCGGCGCATCGCCGCCCACTGGCACATTGCCCACGTGGATTTGTTTCGACACTCTGCGTTTGATTGGAGATTGAGCTTGCATAGGTTCCTAATTAATTTTTCGGTAATTTAAAGCGCGCAACACGGCCGTCGATTTTCAGTGGCACTTCTTCGCCACGGAAGGTGATCTTCACATTTTGTGGCGCGCCGATAACCAGCGAGTAGGCTTCACTGCCGTCAAAGTTGAGCACTTCTCCGCGTTTATATTCTTTTTGCGCCAGCACTTTGCGATTGGCATCTTTGACACTCAACCAGCAGCTGCTGCCAGTGATTTCAATGCTCAAGCTGGTTTCACTTGCCGCGGCGGGGGTGTCGCTGGCTTGTGCGTCATCAGTTTGCTCAACCGCACTTTGTGCATTGCCGTTGAGTTTTTCCATCGCGTTGCTCAGCACCTCGCCTGAGGTTTGCCCCTGCACGCTATTGCCATCAACAGCACTGTCGTTTTGCACCGCGGCATTGCTTGGGGCTTCAAGCGCTTTGTCTTCAACGCTAACGGGCTCCACAGCCGGCTCAATGGCTGCTTGTGGTGCGTCCACAGTGGTTGGTGCCACGGTGGCTTCTGCTTGCGTTGGCGTGTTGTCCACCACAGGCTCTAGCGTTGTTGTATTGCTTTGGTTTGCTTGGGTGTCATTTTGATTTAAAAAGTTTTCCACCAGGCTTTCGCGTTCATTTTGCGATTGTTGATAGTAGTTTTGCCACCACCAGTAGCCTGTCATGCCGATCATGATGAGCACAATAATCCACGTCAAACGCCCCACCCAGCCTGAATATGAGGAATAGTGATTGACTTTATTGTTGTTGCGTAAGTTTTTTTGCAGATCGTTTTCAACTGGCGCACCAAAAGAAATGTGAGCGGCTTGCCACTGCTCTTTCGGGATTTTCAAAAATTTGGCGTAGTTTTGCACATAGCCGCGCATGAACGTTGGCGGATAATTCGGCACAATAAATTCGTCGTTTTCAAGGTGGTTGATCACGGCGGTTTTGAGGTGGGTTTGCTGCACGACATCTTCAATTGTCAAGCCCAACGCCTCACGACGCTGACGAAATTGTTGTCCAAGCGTTATGCTTGATGGGGTGTGTTGTTGCTCGTTGTCCATACGCTTATCCAGTAATTAATATCAAACGAAGAGTTTAAATTTACAAGGTACGATTTGCAACAATTAATCCAAAATATTGCGCGATTTCTCCGCTTTTTACATTACAATTGCTGGCGTAATTGTGCCGCGCGCTCGGGGTTAAGTTTGTGGAGTTTTTGCAATGCCTGCGCTTGGCGGGTGGCGTCATGGGCTAAATTGGCACAAAGTGCGGTGTTCTCCAGTGTTTGCGCCACTTTGTAATAGGATTTTTGCGCCAGTGCTTTGTCAAACATCGCAAATGCTTGGCCAAAACGCGCCTGCTGGCACAAAAATGCACCGTAGTTGTTGTACACATCGCCTTGGCTTGGGTCTTTTTCCATCGCCAATTGGTAGTAATGCTCGGCCTGGATCACATTGCCCGTTTGCTGCCAATAGTGCGCCAACAAAAGATAAGGCAGGTAGTAATCGGGTGCAAATTCCAGCGCTTTGTCGATGTTTTGCTTAGCACTATCAAACTGATTTTGCTGCATATAACCCAGCGCCACCTGCGCGCGGGCGTAGGCCTTGCCTTGCGCTGTGTCTTGGTTGAGCTGCGTGGCGCAGCCAGTGAGCAGGATAGCAAAACAACTTAAAATAACGCTTAACCGCACTTTGACTCCTTATCGAGGTTGCGCCACATCAATGGCTTGGCCAAACGCTTTTTTATTCATGGTGCGCTTGGTTCGGTCAATCACATCGCCGGCGAGCTGGCCGCAGGCGGCATCAATATCATCCCCGCGCGTTTTACGCACAATCACCGTCAAGCCATACTCCATCAGCACTTTTTGAAAGCGGTCAATGCGCGAGTTGGAGCTTTTGCTATACGGCGCCTGTGGGAACGGATTCCACGGAATCAGGTTGATTTTACACGGCGTATTCGCCAGCAATTTCGCCAGCTGGTGCGCGTGCTCGGTGCTGTCGTTGACGTGATTGAGCATCACATATTCAATCGTCACCTTGCCGTGGTTGGCTTTTGATTGCGCCAGATAACGGTGTACCGAGTCCATCAACATCGCGATATTGTATTTTTTGTTCAGCGGCACAATCTCATCACGCAGCTGATCATTCGGCGCATGCAATGATATCGCCAACGCCACATCGATCATCTCCGGCAAACGGTCAAGTGCGGGCACCACGCCGGAGGTAGAGAGCGTGACACGGCGCTTAGAAAGGCCATAGCCAAAATCATCGAGCATGATTTCCATTGCCGGCACCACGTTGGCCACGTTTAACAGCGGCTCGCCCATGCCCATCATCACCACGTTGGTGATCGGGCGCACGCCTGTTTTGCCATGATTGCCGATAATTTGAGACGCGCGCCACACTTGGCCGATGATCTCTGACACCGTCAAATTGCGGTTAAAACCCTGCTGGGCGGTGGAGCAAAAAGTACATTCCAACGCGCAGCCCACCTGTGACGAGACGCACAGCGTAGCGCGGTCATCTTCAGGGATATAGACCGTTTCCACCTGCTGGCTACCCACTTGCATCGCCCATTTAATCGTGCCATCGCTTGAGCGCTGCTCTTGCGCCACCGTGGGTGCAACAATCTCCGCCACCGCTTTGAGTTTCTCGCGCAGCGCTTTGTTGATATTGGTCATGTTATCAAAGTTATCTTCACCAAAGTGATAGATCCACTTCATCAATTGATCAGCGCGAAAAGGCTTCTCGCCTAAGTTTTGCAAAAACTCGCGCAGCTGCTGGCGATTTAAATTGAGTAAATTGGTGCGTGTTGTCATTGTTGCCTCGTTGTCACACATTACGGCCAAACCGTTGAATTAAATAAACGCGCAATTCTACTGATTTGTTGCGATTTAATCTAGTCTTTTTCGCACAAAAAAGCGACCGCACTTTGCCTTTTTTGGAAGGGGGATCGCAAAACCGGTAGCTTAAAACAAAAAACCCAACACGCGGTTGGGTTTTGTTTGTATCTGTGATGGCGATTACGGTTGTTTACCGATGTAAGCCAAGATACCGCCGTCCACGTAGAGGATGTGGCCGTTGATGAAGTTGGATGCATCAGATGACAAGAACACGGCAGCGCCGGCCAAATCTTCAGGGGTGCCCCAGCGAGCGGCTGGTGTTTTAGCGATGATGAATTGGTCGAATGGGTGACGTGAGCCGTCTGGTTGTTTTTCACGCAATGGTGCAGTTTGTGGTGTGGCGATGTAGCCTGGGCCGATACCATTACATTGAATGTTGGCTTCACCAAATTCTGAACAGATGTTTTTGGTCAACATTTTCAAGCCACCTTTGGCGGAAGCGTAGCCCACTACAGTTTCGCGGCCTAATTCGCTCATCATTGAACAAATGTTGATGATTTTACCGTGGCCTTTTTTGATCATGGAAGGCAATACAGCTTTAGACATGATGAATGGGCCGGTCAAATCGATGTCGATGATTTTGCGGTAATCCGCGGCGGTGGTTTCCAACATTGGGATACGTTGGATGATGCCAGCGTTGTTGACGAGGATGTCAATCACGCCCACTTCTTTTTCGATTTTTTCGATGTGTTCTTTAACCGCACTTTCGTTGGTCACGTCGAACAAATAGCCGTGCGCTTCAATGCCCGCTTCTTTATACGCGGCAAGGCCTTTTTTGAGGTTTTCTTCGTTGACATCGTTGAAGACGATTTTCGCGCCCGCTTGGCTCAACGCAGTGGCGATCGCAAAGCCGATGCCGTATGACGCGCCAGTAACCAAGGCGATTTTACCCTTTAATGAAAATTGTTCTAAAATGTTTGACATAGTTGCTCCTTTAACTCCTTATGCAAGGTTATATTTTGAACACGCAATTCAGCTAAACTGAATTTTAGCATTATTAAACCACAATTTTATTTTTAATCCTAGCCCATTATGAAAATAGAACGTGATTGATTTCACATTTCTGGCCAATTGTGCGTTATTTTATCACCAAGTGCGGTTTTAACGCGCAGTGATGATTAAAAATAACGTAAATTTCCGCTAGAATGGTGCGCATCTTTTTGCCAAAGTGAGTGATTATGCCAAGCTTGAGTTTTGAAGACCGTTTAATTGAGATTGTTCGTGAAGATGTGGTGCCTGCGTTAGGCTGCACGGAGCCGATTTCACTGGCGCTGGCCTGTGCCATTGCGCGCGAGCATTTGGGCTGCGCGCCCAAGCGCATTGTGGCGAAAGTTTCCCCCAATTTAATGAAAAATGGCCTCGGTGTTTCTGTGCCTGGCACGGGCATGGTTGGCCTGCCGATTGCTGCGGCCATCGGCGCCCTTGGTGGCAACGCAAAAGCGGGGCTTGAGGTGCTTGCAGGCATCACCACCGAGCAACTTGACCGCGCCAAAGCGATGCTCAGCCAAGGCAAAGTCGACGTTGGCATTTTTGACACGGAGCATATTCTCTACTCGGAGGCGACGCTTTTTGCCGGTGAAAACTCGGTGCGGGTGTGCATTCAAGACCACCACACCAACGTAATTTTGATTGAGAAAAACGGCGAAGTCATCTTTGAAGATCTTGCGCCCAAAGGCTGCACCCACGACAGCGAACATGAGTTGCTCAACAATACCCACGCCAAAGCGCTATTTGATGTCGCCACCACCGTGGCGATAGATAAAATCGCGTTTATCCTGCAAGCCGCCAAGCTCAATACCGCACTTTCAGATGAAGGGCTGCGAGCAGATTATGGCTTGCACATCGGCCGCACGCTGCAAAAGCATGTGGGCAGTGGCTTGATGTCAGACGATTTGTTAAGCCGCATCATCATCCGCACCACCGCCGCCTCAGATGCGCGCATGGGTGGCGCCAGCCTGCCGGCGATGAGTAATTCAGGCTCAGGTAATCAAGGTATTGCCGCCACCATGCCCGTTGTGGTGGTGGCCAATTACCTTGGCGTGAGTGATGAAAAACTCACCCGCGCGCTGTTTTTGTCTCACTTGATGGCGATTTTCATCCACAATAAATTGCCAAAACTTTCTGCGCTGTGTGCCGTGACCACCGCCTCGATGGGCAGTTGCGCCGGCATTGCTTGGCTGCTGACAGGCAAGTTTGAAACGGTGAGCATGGGCATTTGCTCGATGATCGGCGATATCAGTGGCATCATTTGCGATGGGGCAGCCAACAGCTGCGCGATGAAAGTCTCCACCAGTGTGTCAAGCGGCTATAAAGCGGTGTTGATGGCGATGGATAACACGCACGTGACAGGCAACGAAGGGATTGTGGAGTTTGATATTGATGCCTCCATCAACAACCTCTGCGCCATTGCCTCACGCAGCATGCTGCACACCGACAAGCAAGTGATTGAAATCATGAGCAACAAGCCGAAAAAGTAAAAGTGCGGTCACAAAAAAGCCAGCTTGCGCTGGCTTAGGTATTATTCAAAAGAGTCTTTCAGCCGCTCGGCGTTGCGCCGCGCTTCATCTTTGTGTTGTAGTTTATTGAGCTGACGCTCGAGCTTCTCTTCAAGCTGATTAATGCATTTGTACATATCTTCATTCTCTGCACTGGCAAACAAATCGCCATACGGTGTGCCGATGTTGGCCTCGGCGCTGAAGCCTTTTGGCACCTTGTTAAGGATAAAGTGCGGGTTGATCAACTGAGTTTGCCATTTTTCTAACTTGGCCACACGTTCTTCAATATGGGTACGAATTGCGGGGGTGATGTCCATTTGTTTACTTGTAATTTTCACGATCATAGTACCTACCTCTCGACTTGTGTGATAAAAACCCCGTGGGGTTAGTATTAACATAGTATCCTCGCGCACAAATTTCAAGGGCAATTGTTCATTCTGCCGCGTGAGATCACAAAACAATAAAATATTCTTTTACAACGAATTTTTTTATTGGTTTAAACAAAACAAGTTGCTAATATGGTCAATTGTGAGCCTAAACCGCACTTTGCTATTTTGCCCGCGCAAGCTTGGCCGCCACATAAGAACAACTGGCCTGCACTTTTAGGTTTTCGCGCTCAACATAGGCCATCAACGCTTGATACAGTTTATCCGCCACGCCTTGGCCACGCAAACTCGGGGAAACAAACGTGTGGTTGGCATCAATGGTGTCGTCATTGATTTTTCGATACGTCAGCTCAGCGATGCGCTCATCGCCTTGCTCGATGAAAAACGCGCCGCCTTGCGTGTTGTGGCTTTGTTGAATTTCCATAGTGTCTCCTTAATGTGTCCAGTCACTGCCTTCATTAATGCGCGCATCTTCAGCAAAATCCGCGCTGCCCGCACTGATGGCTTTTTCTTCGTTGGCCCATTCGCCCAGGTCAATCAGCTGGCAGCGCTTGGAGCAAAATGGGCGATATGGGCTTTCGTCACTCCAGACCACTTGCTTTTTACAAATCGGGCATGGGACGCTGTCAACGTGCGGTTTTTTCATGTTTTTTCTTCGCTTGGGCTAAATAAAATTGATGTAGTGCCATCACCTGTTCGGTGATCGCCGCTTGGCTTTCCTGCCATGGTTTATCATTGTTAATCACATCATCGGCTTTTGTCAAACGCGTTTCGCGGTCAATTTGCGCCGCCATGATTTTTTCAATTTGCGCGCGCTTGTTGCTATCGCGCCGCGTGGCGCGTTCAATTTGCGTTTCACGGCTGACATCCACCACCAAAGTGCGGTCGCAAAAAACCTCGAGCTGATTTTCAAATAACAAAGGCACCACCCACAACGCATAGGGCGCGCGCACGGCGTTGAGATCGCTGAGCATTTTTTCGCGAATTAACGGGTGCAGCAAGTCATTGAGCCAACTTGTTTGCGCTTTGTCATTAAACACTTTCGCGCGCAGCGCGGCGCGATCGAGCGTGCCATCGCTATTCAACACATCTTGCCCGAAATGCTCAGCAATACGCGAAAGTGCGGTCGAGCCTTTCGCTACCACTTCGCGCGCGGCCACATCGGCATCAATCACAAGCACACCAAGGGCGACGAAAAGATCGGCAATCGTGCTTTTACCACTGCCAATGCCGCCAGTGAGACCCACCACGTAGGGTTTAATTGTCATAGTCACTCCTGATAAAAAAGCCGCTATCAAGCGGCTTTTCTGAGGGTTGGTGATTACAGTGCTTTCAAGATATTATCCACACTCTCTTTGGCATCACCAAAGAGCATCTGGGTGTTGTCTTTAAAGAACAGTGGATTTTGCACGCCGGCGTAACCGGTGTTCATAGAGCGTTTGAACACGATCACGTTTTGCGCTTTCCACACCTCCAGCACTGGCATGCCCGCAATTGGGCTATTTGGATCATCAAGTGCGGCTGGGTTGACGGTGTCGTTGGCGCCGATGACCAGCACAGTGTCGGTATCGCTGAAATCATCATTGATTTCATCCATTTCCAACACAATGTCGTAAGGCACTTTGGCTTCCGCCAACAACACATTCATATGCCCTGGCAAACGCCCGGCCACTGGGTGGATACCAAAGCGCACGTTCACGCCAGCATCACGCAATTTTTGGGTGATTTCCGCCACAGGGTATTGCGCTTGCGCCACCGCCATGCCGTAGCCTGGGGTGATGATTACAGAGCTTGAATTGCGCAGCAATTCTGCCACTTCTTCAGCGGTGATTTCACGGTGCTCGCCTTGCTCTTCGCTGCTTGACGCTTGCACGTCGTTACCAAAGCCACCTGCAATAACGCTGATGAAAGAGCGGTTCATCGCTTTACACATAATGTATGAGAGGATTGCACCACTTGAGCCCACCAAGGCACCGGTGACGATAAGCAAGTCGTTGTTGAGCATAAAGCCCGCAGCCGCCGCCGCCCAACCAGAGTAAGAGTTGAGCATAGACACCACAACTGGCATATCCGCGCCACCGATTGAAGCCACCAAGTGCCAGCCAAAGGCCAGCGCAATGATAGTCATCAAAATCAACGGGAACAGGCTAGCGTCGCCAACAAAGCCGATCATTAACAAGGCTGAAACGATGATCGCCGCGAGGTTCAATTTGTGGCGATGTGGCAGCATTAATGCTTTCGATTTGATGATGCCGCGCAGTTTACCAAAGGCGACGATGGAGCCGGTGAAGGTCACCGCCCCGATAAAGATGCCTAAAAAGACTTCCACATCGTGGATGTTTTGCATCACAGAATCCAATGCAGGGTGCTCAAGGTAGCTGTTAAAGCCGACCAACACCGCAGCCAAACCCACGAAGCTGTGTAAAATTGCAACCAACTCTGGCATTTCGGTCATTTCCACTTTCAAGGCTTGGCGGATGCCGAGCACGGCGCCGATCGCCATGGCGATCACAATCCAAATGTGGCCTTCAGTGTGCGGCCCAAAAATGGTGGCGATTAAGGCAATGGTCATCCCCACGATGCCAAACCAACAACCGGCTTTGGCGCTTTCGTGTTTCGACAATCCTGCCAAACTCATAATAAACAGTAATGCGGCGACAATATATGACGCTTGTACAAAACCTACTGACATGGCAGACTCCTTACCCTTTTCTAAACATAGCAAGCATTCGTTGGGTCACTTTAAACCCACCGAAAATATTAATACTGGCGACTAACACCGCGATAAACGCTAAGAAAGTCACCACCCCATTGCCTTGGCCGATTTGCAACAGCGCACCGACAATGATGATGCCTGAAATGGCGTTGGTCACCGCCATCAGCGGGGTGTGCAGCGCGTGGCTGACATTCCACACCACGTAGTAACCCACCACGCAGGCGAGCACAAACACGGTGAAGTGGGATAAAAACGCCGTTGGCGCAACCGAGGCCAGCCACAAGAACAGCACCGCCACGGCCGCCATTGCGCCGTATTTGATTTTTGGGTTCGCCTTTTTCGGCGCTTCTTTTTCCACTTTGGCGGCCGCTTGTGGTTTTTGTTGCGGCTGGGCAGATACTTTGATTGGTGGCGCAGGCCATGTGATTTCGCCTTCACGCACCACGGTCACACCGCGCAAAATGACGTCGTCAAAATCAATGTTGATGTTGCCGTCTTTTTCTTTGCACAACAGTTTCAGCAGGTTGACCAAGTTAGTGCCATACAGTTGTGATGATTGCGTTGGCAAGCGGCTTGGCAAATCGGTGTAGCCGATAATTTTCACTTGATTGTCGGTGGTGACCACCTCACCGGCTTTGGTCAACTCACAGTTGCCGCCTGTGGCGGCCGCGAGGTCGACAATTACACTGCCCGGTTTCATGCTCTCGACCATCTCTTTGGTGACCAAGCGTGGCGCTGGTTTGCCTGGAATAAGTGCAGTGGTGATGATGATATCCACCTCTTTGGCTTGTTCAGCATAAAGAGCCAAGGCGCGGCGGTTGAACTCTTCCGACATCACTTTGGCGTAGCCATCACCGCTGCCACCTTCTTCTTGGTAATCGATTTCCAAGAAGGACGCGCCCATGCTCTCAACTTGCTCTTTCACCTCAGGGCGGGAGTCGAATGCCCGCACAATTGCACCGAGGCTATTGGCGGCACCAATCGCGGCAAGGCCTGCCACACCTGCACCAATCACGAGCACTTTCGCTGGTGGCACTTTACCTGCGGCCGTGATTTGGCCGGTGAAGAAGCTGCCAAACTCGTGGGCGGCTTCGACCACGGCGCGGTAGCCGGCGATATTGGCCATTGAGCTCAAGGCATCAAGGGCTTGCGCGCGTGAAATGCGTGGCACGGCGTCCATCGCCAGCACGTTGATTTTCTTCTCGCTTAATTTTTTCAACAGCGCTTCGTTTTGCGCCGGCCAAATAAAGCTCACCAAGGTGGCGCCTTCTTTAATCAAGGCAATTTCGTCATCCGTTGGCGCGTTGACTTTAAAGATAATGTCACTTTGCCAAACCGCACTTTGATCAACGATGCTCGCCCCTTCGGCGGCATACATGTCATCCTCAAAGCTGGCTTTGAAGCCGGCGTCATGTTCAATTGCCACCTCAAACCCGAGCTTTTTCATCTGCACGACGGTTTTCGGTGTGGCTGCCACGCGGCTTTCGTTGTCCAGCCGCTCTTTAGGTACACCAATTCGCATTGTCTTTATCCTTTTATTGGAATTACTCTTTGGATATGAGCCATATCCCCCCTAACCACGCCAAAATGCTTGATTTTCGACGTTATGACATCACTGCAATACACAGAAAATTCGCCTTTAACTTTAGCATTTTTATACGCCAAATTTGAGCAATTTTTTCAAAAAAATCGCCATAGATCTCACTTCGGGTTAAAATAGCGCCCCAACCGCACTTTTGATGAGGCACTCCATGCAACTACCCGCTTTGCAATCGGCTACCTTAATTCGCCGTTACAAACGTTTTTTAGCCGATGTCACACTCCCCAACGGCGAGCGACTCACCCTCCACTGCCCTAACACAGGCGCGATGACAGGCTGCGCCGATGAAGGCGACATGGTATGGTTTTCCACATCTGACAACCCCAAGCGCAAATACGCCCACACCTGGGAGCTGACCGAAAAGCCCAACGGCGATTTGATTTGCGTTAACACCACCCGCGCCAACGCGCTGGTGAAAGAGGCGTTGCAAAGTGCGGTTTTGCCTGAATTGGTCGGCTTCAACCAGCTGCAAAGTGAGGTGAAATACGGCCAAGAAAACAGCCGCATCGATTTTTTTCTGCAAAACGAACGCGGTCAGGCTATTTATATCGAGGTAAAATCCGTCACGTTGTTAAGCGACGCGCAAAGTGCGGTCAGCCTGCCAAAAGGCAGCGGCTTATTCCCCGATGCTGTGACCACTCGCGGGCAAAAGCATTTGCGCGAGCTAATGCATATTCACACCCAAGGCGCGCGCGCAGCGGTGGTGTACGCCGCGCTGCACGAGGGCATCACGCGGCTGCACGCCAGCCAGCCGATTGACCCAGCCTATGCCAAGCTGCTTTATGCCGCCCATGAGGCAGGCGTTGAGGTTTATGCCTTGCAAGCGGCTTTTGCGCGGCAACACGGCGTGCCGCAGGCCATCACGCTGACGAAAACCCTGCCGATTACGTGGTGAGTGTAAAAAAATGTAATTTCGGTTTCAAAGTTAAATGATAACCATTATCATTGACTCCGCTAGATAACGATAAGATAAAAAATAATCACTCCAACACTTACGCCTCTTCCCCACAAAGAGGCTTTTTTTTGCCCTTTTTCCGCCCAAATGGCGAGAAGGGCTTTATCTTTGCCGATTTATCCCTATAATATTTTTATTTATCACATTGAGTAGAAACTATGACGGAGTTAAACACGGTGCTCGCCGAGCTCAAACGCGGCGTTGAAGAAATTTTATCCGAGGTGGATTTGATTGAAAAACTCAAAGAAAACCGCCCTTTAAAAATCAAACTCGGGGCTGACCCAACCGCGCCCGACATTCACTTAGGCCACACAGTGGTGCTCAACAAACTGCGTCAATTCCAGCAACTCGGCCACGAAATTTACTTCTTAATAGGTGATTTCACTGGCATGGTGGGTGACCCAACCGGCAAAAGCGCCACTCGCCCACCGCTGACACGCGAAGACGTGTTGCGCAACGCCGAAACCTACAAAGAGCAGATTTTCAAAATCTTAGATCCGGCCAAAACCAAAGTGGTGTTCAACTCCCAATGGCTTGGCGACCTTGGCACTGAGGGCATGATTCGCCTGGCCTCCAGCTACACCGTGGCGCGCATGCTGGAGCGCGATGATTTCAAAAAACGCTTTACAAACCAACAACCTATCGCCATTCACGAATTTATCTACCCGCTGTTGCAAGGCTATGACTCCGTCGCCCTTGAAGCCGACGTGGAGCTTGGCGGGACAGACCAAAAATTCAATTTGTTGGTTGGCCGCGAACTGCAAAAATCCGCTGGCCACAAGCCACAGGTGGCGATCACTTTGCCATTACTTGAAGGCCTTGACGGCGAGAAGAAAATGTCGAAATCACTCGGTAACTACATCGGCGTGAGCGAAGCACCTGATGAGATGTTCGGCAAAGTGATGTCGATTTCAGATGATTTGATGTGGCGCTGGTATGACCTGCTCTCCTTCCGCCCACTGCAAGAGATTGCAGAACTCAAAAGTGCGGTTGAAGGCGGCAAAAACCCGCGTGATGTGAAAGTGCTGCTCGCAAAAGAAATTGTCGCGCGCTTCCACGATGAAGCCGCCGCCGAGCAAGCGGAGCAAAACTTCATCAACCGCTTCCAAAAAGGCGCAATGCCGGAAGACATCCCAGAAGTCACTCTTGAAGGCGAGCTGCCGCTGGCGAATTTGCTCAAAGACGCCGGCCTTGTTGGCTCCACCTCTGAGGCCATTCGCATGGTGAAACAAGGCGGGGTGAAAATCGACGGTGAAAAAGTCGATGACAGCAAACGCCTTATTGGCGCATCAACGGCGATTTATCAAGTCGGCAAACGCCGCTTTGCTAAAGTCACTGTCAAATAACACGTTTTATCTCATTGAAAAACCGCACTTTTTGGTGCGGTTTTTGCGTTTAATTTGCTTTTTCTCCCCCCCTTGTGTAGGATAGAAGGAAATCAAAAAGGAGGAACTATGAAAACATCAGTATTAAAAACAGTGGCTGTGGTTGCGAGCTTGGCGTTTTTAACCGCGTGTTCCAACATGAATCAACAGCAAAAAAATACCGCTGTGGGGGCGGCAATTGGTGGCGTGGCCGGTAATGTGATCGGCAACAGCACAGGCGCAACATTAGGTGGCGCTGCACTGGGCGGCGTGATCGGCAGCCAAGTCAAATAAGTTCCCTTCATACAAAAACCGCACGTTAACGTGCGGTTTTTTATTATGGGGTGTAAAAGGTAAACAGCGTGTCGTTGCAATAGCGCTCACCTGCCTTGCTCACCCCGCCATAGCACAGCCATTGTGGGTGATTCGGCGCATCAGGCAGTGCTTCGGTTTCCAGCGCCACGCCTGATTGATTGGCGTACTCACCGCCTTGGCTATTGGGCGTGCCGTGCAAAAAGTTGCCAGTGTACACTTGGATCGCCGCCTGATTGGTGGTGATCGCCAAGCCCAAATCGCCTTGTCTGGATTGCAACCGCACTTGCACTTTTTCACTACTTTGCTCATCAAACAAAAAGGCGTGATCGTAGCCGCGCGTGGCGTGCTGGTCGTCATCGCGCATAAAATCCTGCCCGATGATTTTGGGTTGAGTGAAATCAAACCCCGTGCCCGCCACGGCTTTGAGCTCACCTTGCGGTATGCCCTCACTATCGACTGGCAAATAGTGGCTGGCGGCAATATGCAAGCTGTGAGCGAGCACATCGCACCCTGCGCGGATGCCATCAAGGTTGAAATAAGGGTGACAAGTCAAATTCAGTGGCGTGTCGGCGCTCGCCTCGGCGGTGTAGCAAATGCGCAATGCGTTGTCATCACTGAGCGAAAACCGCACTTGCACTTTCACCTCCCCCGGGAAGCCTTGCTCGCCGTCAGCGGAGGTGAGCGCAAAGACAACCGCACTTTCACTTTGCTCCACCACCGCCCAGCGTTTGTGGCTAAAGCCCTCACGCCCGCCGTGGAGTTGATGCTTGCCATCTTGGTTGGCATCAAGGGTAAAAGTGCGGTCGTTGAGCGTGAATTGCGCGTTGGCGATGCGGTTGGCATAGCGCCCCACACTGGCGCCGAGATACGCCCCTTGGGCGCAATGCACTTGCGGGTTATCCGCGCGCAACAGCACCTCGCGCAGCTGCCCGCCCACAGGCACCGAGCAGGCCAGCCAAGTTGCGCCCCAATCGGTGAGCAGCACACGCATGCCGTGGGTGTTGCTCAATTCAATCAGTTTGAAGGGTTTGCCATCATCGGCGAGCATCTCGGTCATAGCTGATGCACTCCTTGTGAGGCGTGGCAAACGTAGAAGGTTTCCGCCTTACCAAAGCGCGCTTTGTAGTGCTTGGCGATGTACGCGCGCACGCTGTCCACTTTATCCGCTGGCGCTAGTGCGACAATGCAGCCACCAAAGCCGCCGCCAGTCATGCGCGCCCCGCCCGTAGTGCCAATCGCTTCTTGCGCGAGCTCCACCAAATAATCAATCTCTGGCACGGTGATTTCAAAGTCATCGCGCATCGAGTCATGGGATTGCCCCATCAGTTTGCCTAACGCGGCCAAATCACCCTGTTTAAGTGCTTTCACCGCATCGAGCACGCGCTGATTTTCAGTCACCACATGGCGAGCGCGTTTGGCCACGTCTTTATCCAGCGCTTCAAGCTCTTGCTCTTTGGCTTTGAATTGCTCAACACTGACATCTCGCAGCGCTTTCACGCCAAAAAACTCAGCCGCTTTTTCGCACTGTTGCCGGCGGGTGTTGTATTCGCCTGTGACGAGATCGTGCTTGACGTTGGAGTTGATGATCATCACCGCTGCGCCTTTTGGCACTGGGGTTGGCTTGGTTTCCAGGCTGCGGCAGTCAATCATCAGCAGATGATCTTCTTGCCCGAGGGCGGAGATGAGTTGATCCATGTTGCCGCATTGGCAGCCAACAAATTTGTTTTCCGCTTTTTGGCCGATCAACGCCAGCTCAACGTTGCTCAGTGGTAAATCACCTAACAGTTGGCAGAATTTGCCCACCGACACCTCCAGCGCCGCCGACGAGCTCAAGCCCGAGCCCAACGGCACATTGCCGCTGATCGCCAAATCCGCCCCTTGGGTGAATTGCGGGCATTTTTCTTGAATGAATTTTACCACGCCACGCACATAGCCCGTCCATTTTTTGCTGTTATTCGGCTCAATCGGCGCTTTAAGGTCAAACTCATCCCATTCGTCCAGGTCGGCGGCATAGACTTTAAACAGGCTGTCTGACCGCACTTTGCCACTCACGGCGGTGCCGTAATCAATCGCGCACGGCATCACAAAGCCATCGTTGTAGTCGGTGTGTTCACCAATAATGTTCACCCGCCCTGGCGCGTACACGCTCAGTTCAGGCTTGGCGCCAAATTGTTGTTCAAACGCTTGCGGGGCTTTTTGTTGTAGGTTCATCTGTCATCTCCTTATTTTGCTTTGTAATGCACGTCGCTTAATTTCGCCAGGCGCTCGGCGGCTTGTTCGGCGGTGAGGTCGCGTTGTGCTTCGGCGAGCATTTCATAGCCGACCATAAATTTGCGCACGGTGGCTGAGCGCAGCAGTGGCGGGTAGAAGCAGGCGTGCAGCTGCCAGTGGTCGATGTTGCGCCCGTCTTTGAAAAACGGCGCAAAGTGCCACCCCATGGAATACGGGAAGGCGCACTCGAACAAGTTGTCGTATTTGGTGGTGAGTTTTTTGATCGCCACGGCTAAGTCATCGCGCTGGGCGTCGTTGAGCTCATCAAAGCGGCGCACTTTCACTTTCGGCAGCAGCATAGTTTCAAACGGCCACGCCGCCCAATACGGCACCACGGCCAGCCAAAACTCGGTTTCCACCACGGTGCGCGCGCCGTCTTTGAGTTCAGCGTTGACGTAATCAAGCAACAAATTGCTGCCGTGCTTGTCAAAGTAGGCTTTGAGGTTTTTCTCTTTGGTGGCGATTTCGTTGGGCAAAAAGCTGTTGGCCCAAATTTGCCCGTGCGGGTGCGGCTGGGAGCAGCCCATCATTGCGCCTTTGTTTTCAAAGGTTTGCACCCACAAATACTCCTTGCCGAGCTCTTGCAGTTGCGCATCCCAAGTGTCAATCACGCCGCGTATGGCGCTCAACTCCAGCTCCGGCAGGGTTTTGCTGTGGTCGGGTGAAAAGCAAATCACGCGGCTTAAGCCACGCACGCCTTGCACTTGAAAGAGCGGATTATCACTTTGTGGCGCATCGGGGCTGTCGGTCATCAACGCGGCAAAGTCGTTTTGGAAAACATAGGTGCCTTTATAATCCGGATTTTTCTCGCCGGATATGCGCGTGTTGCCAGGGCAGAGAAAGCAGTTGGGGTCATAGCTTGGCAGTTCATCGCGCGCGGGCGCTTCATTTTGCCCACTCCACGGGCGTTTGGCGCGGTGCGGGGAGACCAAGATCCATTCATCTTTGAGCGGATTATAGCGGCGGTGCGGGTGTTCGGTTGCATCAAATGTTATGCTAGACATAACGCCTCCTGAATGTAAACGTTTTCATCGCTACTTTAGCAATGAATGTATTTTTAAACTGTTAAATGGATCACAAGTTTCAACATTGAGCCGGCAAATTCTTCCCTCAATTGCCACAATTAACCGCACTTTTGCCCTCAAAGTAGGCTACAATAAAGCGATGATGGGTAAAAATGAAGGAAATGATGAACTTATCGCACTTTTTGGCCAGCTTAGGCCAGCAAATGGATGTGGAGGTGCTCGGCAAATTGCTGCTGACCGCACTTTTAGGTGGGCTGATTGGCATTGAGCGTGAAATCAAACGCAAGCCCGTGGGCGTGAAAACCTGCGTGGTGATTGCGGTGACCACCTCGGTGTTGACGATTGTCTCCATTCACGCGGCGGAATATTACGCCTCGCTTTCCAACAATATCCGCACCGACCCAATGCGCTTGGCCGCGCAGGTGATCAGCGGCATCGGGTTTATCGGCGGTGGCGTAATTTTGCAAAAAAATAATGATGTCATCTCCGGCATCACCACCGCAGCCATCATCTGGGCGGTGGCTGGGGTTGGGATCACCGTAGGTGCGGGCTTTTATCTTTATGCCCTGTTCGCCTCGGCGATTATCATCTTTATTTTGAAATACAGCGCGGGGCTCAAGCGAGTGATTCCAAAACATGAAAACATCAACCGCGTGATGATCAAGCTCGACATGCAAGACACTCATTTGGTCAATCAAGTGTCAAAAGTGCTCCACCGAGAGGCGTGCGACATTGAAACCATCAGCATCAAAGAGCAAGACGAGCACAAGCTGGTAGTCACCATCAATGCGCAAATTCCAGAACATGGCTCATCTTATGAGTTGTATAAAGAGCTGAAAAAAGTGATCGGGATCAGCAATATTGAAATAAAGTATTTCAACTGACCGCACTTTGCCTTAAAAGGCTACCCAAGGGCCAAAAAAGTCGCTATCATAGAAAACGGTTACA
Source organism: Spirabiliibacterium mucosae (assembly GCF_014884965.1). Lineage (GTDB taxonomy): Bacteria > Pseudomonadota > Gammaproteobacteria > Enterobacterales > Pasteurellaceae > Spirabiliibacterium > Spirabiliibacterium mucosae. The sequence goes on from NZ_JABTBO010000002.1 coordinate 102,260, forward strand.
TTTTTTGTAAGGGAATTTATGGTTACCATTCGTGATGTGGCGCAAGCGGCCAATGTGTCTGTGGCGACCGTTTCGCGCGTGTTAAACGGGCATGCCAAAATCAGCGACAAAACCCGCCGCGCGGTGCTCAGCGCCGTGGAAAAGCTCGGCTACTACCCTAACGCCAACGCCCAAGCCCTCGCCAGCCAAAGCTCCGATGCGCTCGGCGTGGTGGTGACTGATGTAACCGACGCCTTTTTTGGCATTTTGGTCAAATCCGTTGACCAAGTCGCCAGCGCGAACGCGCACAATATCCTGATCGGCATTGGCTATCACGATGCGCAAAAAGAAAAGGCCGCCATCGATCTCCTCTTGCGCAAGCGCTGCTCAGCACTGGTGGTACATGCCAAAGCCTTGAGTGATGAGGTGTTGCGCAATTATATGCAGCGCCACAAAGGCATGGTGTTGATCAACCGCACTTTGCCTGGCTTTGAGCAGCGCTGTGTTGATCTCAACAACGAAAAAGGCACTTTTCTCGCCACCCAAACGCTGATCAACCACGGCCACCGCGCCATTGGTTATATCGGCTCCAACCACAAAATCAGCGATGAAATTGACCGCAAACAAGGCTATCTCAATGCTTTGAGCGTAAACAATATTCCCTCTCAGCCGTCTTATATGGTCAGCGCCAGCCCCGATTATCAAGGCGGCGAAGAAGCAATGGTGAAATTGCTCAGCTTTAATGACAAACTCACCGCCGTGGTGTGCTACAACGACTCCATGGCCGCCGGTGCTTTGTCGATTCTCAATGAAAACGCTATTACTGTGCCAGAGCAATTCTCGCTGATTGGCTTTGATGACATGCCACTGGCGAGTTATTTGATCCCAAAACTCACCACCATTCGTTATCCTATTGATTTGATGGCAAGTTATGCCGCACAATTGGCGCTGAGTTTAGTCAATGCCCGTATGCAAGGGCCAGAAAATGTCACCTTCAATCCAACTTTAGTGAAACGCTTTTCCGTTGATTTCGTGAAATAACTGCACTTTTGTGATCTGTGTCGCATATTTTTATCTTAATAATGTAATCGTTTTCATTATGTGAAAATGATCACATACTTTTCACACGTTGTTGCGTATGCTTGAGCCACGTTATCGCCAAGGCGGTAATTTCTTGGACTCGGTGAAAAGTGCGGTTTCGCAATTGTGCCGATAATCCAGATCTTTCAATAGATAAATATGGAGAGAACTATGAAAAAAGCTGTTTTATCTGCCATCGCAGTAGCTGTCGGCATGGGTGTTGCGGTTTCAAGCGCATCAGCAAAAGACAAAATCGGTGTAACCATTTATAAATATGACGACAACTTTATGTCTTTAATGCGCCAAGAAATTGAAAAAGACGCACAAGCGCTGAAAGACGTTGAACTGTTGATGAACGACTCTCAAAATGCGCAATCCATCCAAAATGACCAAGTGGATGTGTTGATTTCAAAAGGCGTGAAAGCACTGGCGATCAACCTTGTTGACCCAGCGGCGGCACCAACTATTATCAAAAAAGCCTCTGAATACGACATTCCTGTTGTCTTCTTCAACAAAGACCCAGGCCAAGCAGCATTAGATAGCTATGAAAAAGCCTACTTTGTGGGCACCGACCCGAAAGAGTCTGGTGAAATCCAAGGTGAACTTATCACCAAACAATGGAAAGCCCACCCAGAGCTTGACTTGAACAAAGACGGCAAAATCCAATACGTCTTGCTCAAAGGTGAGCCAGGCCACCCAGACGCTGAAGCACGTACCAAATACGTGATCGAACGCTTGAACGCCAACGGCATTCAAACCGAGCAACTCTATGTTGACACCGGCATGTGGGATGCAGCACTGGCGAAAGATAAAAGTGATGCATGGCTTTCAGGCCCTAAAGCGAACGAAATTGAAATGATCATTTCAAACAACGACGGCATGGCGATGGGTGCATTGGAAGCGGCCAAAGCGCACGGCAAAAAACTGCCAATCTTTGGTGTGGATGCCCTGCCTGAAGTGTTGCAGCTGATTAAAAGCGGCCAAATCGCCGGCACCGTGCTTAACGATGGTGTGAACCAAGCACAAGCTGTTGTGGATTTGTCAAACAACCTTGCCAAAGGCAAACCAGCCACCGAAGGCACCAAATGGGAAGTGAAAAACCGCAACGTGCGCGTGCCTTATGTGGGTGTTGACGCCGATAACTTAGATAAATTCTTAAAATAATCCATCAAGGGAGAGCGTGCTCTCCCCTTTTCCTTGAGGTTGGCTATGAGTACACAACAACCCACTTCTCCAACAGGTGAAATTTTGCTGGAAATGAAAGGTGTCAGCAAAACCTTCCCTGGTGTTAAAGCGTTAGATAATGCCAATTTAACCGTTCGCTCACACAGCGTGCACGCGCTGATGGGGGAAAACGGCGCGGGCAAATCCACGCTTTTAAAATGCTTGTTTGGCATTTATGCCAAAGATGAAGGCGATATTTTATTTTTAGGCAAACCGGTGAATTTCAAAACCTCCAAAGAGGCGCTGGAAAACGGGATTTCTATGGTGCACCAAGAGCTCAACTTGGTGAAACAAAGCAGCGTGATGGACAACCTGTGGCTGGGGCGCTACCCAACCAAAGCAGGCTTTGTTGATCACAGCAAAATGTATAACGACACCAAAGCGATTTTTAAAGAACTGGATATTGACATTGACCCGAAAGAAAAAGTCGGCAAGTTATCCGTTTCACAAATGCAGATGATCGAAATTGCTAAAGCGTTTTCTTACAACGCGAAAATCGTGATTATGGACGAGCCAACGTCGTCACTGTCTGAAAAAGAGGTCAATCACCTTTTTACGATCATCGAAAAACTGAAAAACAAAGGCTGTGGGATTATTTATATCTCCCACAAAATGGATGAAATTTTCAAAATCTGTGACGAAATCACCATATTGCGGGACGGGAAATGGATCAATACCATCCCCGTCAAAGGCGCCACAATGGACGGCATTGTGGCAATGATGGTAGGCCGTGAGCTGACCCAACGCTTCCCGCCAAAAACCAATGTGCCAAAAGAGGTGATTTTGGAAGTTGACCACCTGACCGCACTTAACCAACCGTCGGTGCAAGATGTCAGTTTCACCTTGCATAAGGGGAAATTCTCGGCATTGCAGGCTTGGTGGGCGCAAAACGGACCGACATTGTGGAAACCATTTTCGGCATTCGTGAACGCAAAGGCGGCAGCATCAAGCTCCATGGCAAAGAAATGCGCAACAAAACCGCACTTGAGGCGATTAACAACGGCTTTGCGCTGGTCACCGAAGAGCGCCGCTCAACGGGGATTTATTCCAACTTGACCATTGAGTTCAACTCACTGATTTCTAATATTAAATCTTATATGACCAAATTTGGCCTGCTCAGCAGCGCCAAAATGAAAAGCGATACCCAATGGGTGATTGATGCGATGAACGTGAAAACCCCATCGCACAAAACCACCATCGGCTCCCTCTCGGGCGGGAACCAACAAAAGGTGATCATCGGCCGTTGGCTTTTAACCCAACCTGAAATTTTGATGCTCGACGAGCCAACACGCGGTATCGACGTGGGTGCGAAATATGAGATTTATCAATTAATTATGGAACTAGCCAAAAAAGACAAAGGCATTATTATCATCTCTTCGGAAATGCCTGAACTGCTTGGCATCACAGACCGCATCATGGTGATGAGTAACGGCAAACTCGCCGGCATTGTCAACACCAAAGAAACATCGCAGCAAGAGATCTTACAACTTGCCGCCAAATACTTATAAAAATAGAAGGAACACGAAAATGGCTGAAATAGGAAAAAACAAGTCGCTTGAGTTTCTCAAACAAAACGCGATTTATTTTGTGTTGTTAATTCTCTTGGCGATTATCATTATCCAAGACTCCAGTTTCTTAAGTTTGATCAACTTTAGTAATATTTTGACCCAATCTTCCGTGCGGTTGATTATCGCCCTCGGCGTGGCAGGCCTTTTGGTCACCCAAGGCACCGACTTGTCCGCAGGGCGCCAAGTGGGTTTGGCGGCGGTGGTGTCCGCCACTTTGTTACAGGCGATTACCAACGTCAACCGCGTTTTCCCAGATTTGCCTGAAATCCCAATCCCATTGGTGATTTTGACCGTGTGCGCCATCGGGGCTATCATCGGCTTGCTCAACGGCTTTATCATCGCGGTGCTCAACGTAACACCATTTATCGCCACCTTGGGCACCATGATTATCGTCTATGGTATCAACTCGCTATACTACGATGCCGTGGGCTCATCACCAATTGCAGGCTTCACCGCCAACTTCTCTGAGTTTGCGCAGGGGTACTTCCGCTTCGGGCACTTTAGGCTCTCGTATATCACCATTTACGCGATTATCGCCACCGTGCTGGTGTGGATTATGTGGAACAAAACCCGCTTTGGTAAAAACATCTTTGCCATCGGCGGCAACCCAGAAGCCGCACGCGTATCCGGCGTGAACGTGACCCGCAACTTGGTTGTGATCTACATGATCGCGGGTATGTTCTACGCCTTCGGCGGTATGCTTGAAGCCGGCCGCATCGGCTCTGCCACCAACAACCTCGGCTTTATGTACGAGTTGGATGCCATCGCCGCGTGCGTGGTGGGCGGCGTCTCCTTCGCCGGTGGTGTCGGTACCGTGATTGGCGTGGTGACTGGGGTGCTGATCTTCACCGTAATCAACTACGGCTTAACCTACATCGGCGTCAACCCATACTGGCAATACATCATCAAAGGCTCGATCATCATCCTCGCGGTGGCCATCGACTCCTTGAAATACGCCAAGAAAAAATAACCTCCCCAACAAACAAAAACCGCACTTTAAAGTGCGGTTTTTTATGCCCTCAAATCGTTAGCGCTTAATCCCATACAACTTCAACTTATTGGCGATGGTGGTGTGTGAGGTGCCTAGTCGGGTGGCGAGTTTGCGGGTGCTGGGGTAGGCGTGATAAAACGCTTGCAGCACTTGCGCTTCATACTGGCCGATGATCTCATCGAGCGTCATGTTGGCAAAATCATCAATGTCGATTTTTTCATAGCTGTGTTTGCCAGTACTCTCTGTCAAGCGCAGCAAGGCGTTGGGTGCGGCGTTAACGCAACTGCGATAAAGCGCGTTGTAAAGCTCGCGCACGTTGCCGGCCCACTCAAAGGCCTCAAGTTGTTGGATAAAAGTGCGGTCATAGGCCGGCACAGATTTACCCAGCTGTTGGCTGATGTGGGGCAAAAAGTGCTGCACCAGCGGTTCAATATCCTCTGCGTGAGCACGCAGCGGTGGGATCTCCAGGCTGAGCACATTCAAGCGGTGGTATAAATCTTCACGCAGCTCGCCTTTTTCAACATAATAAGACAGCGGCTTTTGCGAGGTGCAAATCACGCGCACATCGGCTTTGTGTTCTTTTTCCTCCCCCACGCGGCGGTAGGTGCCGTCGTTGACAAAGCGTAGCAATTTCGCCTGCAACGCCAATGAGAGCTCATTGATGGAATCAAGCAGCACGGTGCCGTGATTGGCGTATTCAAAAAAGCCGATGCTGGTGTGCTCACCGCTGGCATGGCCAAACATTTCCTGCTCGGCATCCTCCGGCGGCAGGCCGGCGCAGTTCACGGCAATGAACTTGTGCGCACGGCGCGGGCTGAGTTGGTGACAGCGCTTGGCAAACAGATCTTTACCCGTGCCAGTTTCCCCTTGAATCAGCAGCGGCGCGTTGGATTGCGCGTAGGTTTCAAGCTGCTCAAGCAGGCCTTGCATAACCGCACTTTGGGCAATGATGTCATCCCGCTTGTCCTCGAGCGCGGCCACCGCGCTGATGGCTGGTGCACGTTGCAAGGCGTTGAGCACTGTGCCCACATCGGCGCTATCATCAAGCTCAAGCAGCAGTGTTTGGCCTGCCTCACGCAGCGAGCGGATAGCAAAATTAACCTCGCGCGCGCACTGCGCAATGTGGGTAATGGCGTCGTTGGGGGTGTCCGTGGTAATGCTAAGGATCATGTCATCTCCTAACCAATGCGGTGAATAAAGCGGCTAAACACGCTTTCAGGCGCGCAGGCCAAGTCAGCAAAGCGGCCTTGCTCAACCAAGCGCGCATTATCCATTATACAAATGCGATCAAATTGCTCAAGTGCGGTCAGCCGATGTGTGACCATTATCAAGGTTTTGTCTCGGCAGTGGTTTAAAATCAGCGACAGCATCTCGCGCTCGGTTTCGCGGTCAAGCCCCTCGGTGGGCTCATCGAGCAGGACAATCGGCGCATCACGCAACAGCACGCGCGCCAGTGCCAAGCGGCGCTGCTCGCCACCTGAGAGCGGCCGCCCGCCGTCACCCAGCCACTGCGCCAGCCCCTCGTTTTGCGTGAGCAAATGCCCAAGCCCGACCGCACTGAGCACCTGTTCGAGCTCTTCATCGCTGGCCTCACGCTTGGCTAGGCGCAGATTATTCGCCAAGGTATCGCTGAAAACATACACTCGCTGGCTCATCAGGCTAATCGCCGCGCGCAGCGCACCCTCGCTATATTCTCTAATCGGGCTGCCAGCAAGGGTAATCTGCCCCTCGCTGGGGTCAAAATTACGCACCAGCAGTTGCAAAAGTGAGGATTTGCCACTACCCGTTTTGCCCAGCAGTGCCACCTTTTCGCCGGTGTTAATTTGCAGGTTGATGTCACTCAGCACACGGCGTTGCGTCATAGGGTAACAAAAGCTCACGTTCTCAAGCCCAAGCGCAACCGCACTTTGCGAAAGTGTACTGCGTGTGCCGTCAAAGCGCACCAACGGCGGCTGCTCAATAATATCATTAATGCGCTGTGCCGAGCTTATCACCTGCCCAAGGCGCAAAAAGGCCGCGCCGAGCGGCATGATGATCTCAAACGAGGCAAGCGCAGCAAAGGTGAATAGCGCGATATTCGCCAGCACAAAATCATGCTGCTGGGCAAACTCGGTGCCGCCCGCCAAATAGAGCATCACCAGCAGCAACACGCCGTTGATCAGCAACACCACCGCGCTGGAAAGGCCAGTGAGTGCAGCTTCTTTGGCTTGCAGCTGCTGCCATTGCTGCTCTTTTTGCGTCAAGCCCGCGCGCGCACGCGATTCAACATTAAACAGCAACAACTCGGCGTGGTTTTGCAGCCAGTCAATAAAACGCACGCGGAAGTTGGCCCGCGCGTGCGTCAACTCTGGGCCAAAGCGCTTGCCCAGTTGGTAAAACATAAACGGCACTAAAAACGTCAGCACCAGCAAAAAGGCCACCAGCACCAGTGCCAAAGTGCGGTCAATCAAGCTCAAGCCTAAATACAAAAAGGCGATCACCGCCAGCGCGCTGATAAACGGCGCGGTCAGGCGCAAATAGAGGTTGTCTAAGGTATCCACATCGGCGACAAGGCGGTTTAACAAATCGCTGTTGCGAAAGCGCGCCAAAACCCCAGGCGTGAGCGGGATCAGCTTGGCAAACACGGCAATGCGCAGCTTGGCAATCACGCGGAAGGTGGCATCATGGGTGACAAGGCGCTCGGCATAGCGAATGGCGGTGCGGCCAATTGCCAGCCCACGCACGCCCGCGGAGGGGTAGAAAAAGTTAAAAATAATTTCACTGCCCGCCAGTGCCGCGGCGGCCAAAAACCAGCCCGAGAGGGTGAGCAAGCCAATGCTGGCGCTCAAGCCCAAAATCATCAACACCACCCCGAAAATCAAGCGCCCAAGAGCGTGTTTGAACAGGGCGAGAAAAGGAAAAATCGCTCGCATGGTTGCCTCAATTTATCTCATATTGGCGTTCGTTTAAGAGTTGTGCGAAGTAGCCCGTTTGCGCAAGCGCATCAAAGCGCCCGTGTTGCACAATTTCACCTTGGCGCATCACCCAAATTTGGTCACTTTCGCGCAAGTCTTCAATTCGGTGGGTGATCATCAGCGTGGTTTGCGCCTGGCTCAACGCCGCCAGTGAGCGCAAAACCGCACTTTCACTGTTGGCATCCAAACTGGCGGTGGGCTCATCAAGCAGCAACAAGTGGCTACGGCGCAAAATCGCGCGCGCAACGGCCAGGCGCTGAATTTGCCCACCTGAGAGGCCCGCATTGCCCTCTTGCAAGGTGTAATCCAGCCCCAGTTGCGCCACAAAAGGCTTGGCATCGGCCTGCTCCAGCGCGGCCATTAGTGCAGCCTCATCGGCCTGTGGGTTGCCGATAAGCAAATTATCACGAATGCTGCCTGGCAACAGCAGCGGGTTTTGCCCCACCCAGGCAATGTGCTCACGCCATGCGCGCAAGTCCAGCTCACGCAGCTCCACGCCGTTGACTAAAAGGCTGCCACGATAAGGCAAAAAGCCGAGCAACACGTTCATCAAGGAGCTTTTGCCCGCGCCACTTTGCCCCACCAGCGCCACCCGCTCGCCTTTGGCCACGCTAAAATTCAATTTGCCACTCAGTGGCTCGCCCGCTGGGGTGAGCACTTCGAGATCGCGCGCGCTGATGTCGATCAACGCGCCATCCGCCAAGTAATGCTCAGCACTTTGCACGCCTTGCACATCTTGGCTGATGAACGCCTCAATGCTGTCGGCGGCACCAATGGCGGCGGCGCGATCGTGGTAATAAGTGCCGAGATCGCGCAGCGGTTGATAAAACTCGGGGGCTAAAATCAAGGAGAAAAAGCCGACAAACAGCGTTAACGCCACGCCGTGGTGGCCAAACTCGATTTGGCCGAGGTAGCTAAAACCGAAATAGACCGCCATCATCGCAATCGAAATCGAGGTGAAAAACTCCAGCACCGCTGATGATAAAAACGCCACTTTCAGCACGTCCATGGTGGTGACGCGAAAGTCGTCCGCCGCTTGGCTCATAGCCTGTTTTTCATGCTCGGCTTGGTCAAACAACCGCAGCGTTTCCAGCCCGCGCAGGCGGTCAAGAAAGCGGCCACTAAGGCGCTGCAAAACGGTGATGTTTTTTTGGCTGGTTTCCGCCGCCTTAAGCCCCACCAAGGCCATAAAAACAGGAATCAACGGCGCGGTGATAAGCAAAATCGCACCCGCCACCCAGTTGATCGGGAACACGGCGGCCACGATAATAAGCGGCACAAGCATCGAGAGGTATTGCTGCGGCAAATAGCGGGCATAAAAATTGTGCAGATTTTCCACCTGCTCGAGCACAATGGTGGCCCAACTGCCCGCGGGGCGCTGTTTCATCGCAACGGGGCCAATTTGCGCAAGCTTGTCGAGCACCTGCGCGCGGATGTGGTTGCGCAGGCGCTTGCCACTGGCAAAACCGATTTTTTCACGCCAATATAAGATCCCCGCGCGCAGCACAAAAATGGCCAAAAGCCCCGCAAAATAAGGCAAAAATGCCCGCGGCTGGACCTGTTTGATGATCAGCTGCTCAAGCAAAAAGGCCAAGCCCCAGGTTTGCACCACCAGCAAAACCGCACTTGTGCAGCCGAGCAGCACATTGAGGTTAAGCTGGCGTTTAACCACCGCGCGTTGCGCGCGCAGCCAATGGTTGACCTGCTTTTGGCGTGCTTTGTCCATGTCACTCCTTGATGCGGGCAACGTCAGTGTCGCCCGTTTGTGATTATTGTTCTTGGTTGTCTAAAAAGCGCTCAGCGTCCAATGCCGCCATGCAGCCAGTGCCGGCGGAGGTGATCGCTTGGCGGTAGATATGATCCATCACGTCCCCTGCGGCAAACACGCCTTCAACGCTGGTGGCGGTGGCGTTGCCGTTGAGGCCGGAGTTGACCACGATATAGCCGCCGTTTAGCGTCAATTGCCCTTCAAAAAGTGCGGTATTCGGCGCATGGCCAATGGCAACAAACACGCCATCGAGTGCAACCTCGTCTTGCGCGTCGGATTGGGTGTCTTGCAGTTTCACGCCTGTCACGCCCATGTCATCCCCCAGCACTTCGGCTAAAGTGCGGTTGGTGTGCAGCACAATTTTGCCCTCAGCCACGCGTTTTTGCATACGGTCGATCAAAATCTTCTCGGCGCGGAATTCATCACGGCGGTGCACCAAGTGCACTACGCTGGCGATATTGGCTAAATAAAGCGCCTCTTCCACCGCGGTGTTGCCGCCGCCAATCACCGCCACAGGCTTGTTGCGATAGAAAAAGCCATCACAAGTGGCACAGGCCGACACGCCTTTGCCTTTATATTGCTCTTCGCTCTCCAACCCCAAATATTTGGCTGAGGCGCCGGTTGCGATAATCAAGGCATCGGCGGTAAATTCGTGGCTGTCGCCCCACAGTTTGAACGGGCGAGCGCTGAGGTCGACTTTATTGATGTGATCAAACACAATTTCGGTGTTGAATTTTTCCGCGTGTTGTAGCATGCGTTGCATCAGCTCGGGGCCGGTGGTGTCGCCAAAATCCCCTGGCCAATTTTCAATTTCGCTGGTGGTGGTCAGCTGCCCGCCTTGTTGCATGCCGGTGACCAACACGGGGTTGAGATTAGCGCGCGCTGCGTAAACCGCCGCGGTGTAGCCCGCCGGGCCTGAGCCTAAGATTAATAATTTGCAATGTTTAACGCTCATAAAAAATCCTTAATACAGTAGTGAATAAATATAACGGCGGTATTGATTGGCCAGCGGGTCGGTGCCGAGCGCTTGCAAAATCGCGAGGTACTCTTTTTTCAGCTCGCCGTTTTCTACGTTTAAATCGTGCTTTAAAAATGACAACAGCAGTTTTAACGCCTCTTCATTTTTGCCCGCTTGGTGCAGTTGCAGCGCCAGTTTCAAGGCGATATCCGCGCGCGGCGATTTTTTGAAATCCTCTTGCAGCTGCTGGATTTCAGGCGTGTTGGCCGCATTGTTCATCAGCTCAATTTGCGCCTGCAAGCCCTGCCAGCGCGAATCTCTGTCTTGCAGCGGGATTTGGTTTAAAATCTGCTGTGCGCTGTCGGCATTTTTCATCGCAATGTAGGTTTCAGCATAAAGCAGCGCGATGTCGCTGTTTTTTTGATCCGAGAGCTCCCACGCCTCTTTGAGCAGCGGCAGTGCGTTGTGGTAATCCTCCGCTTGCAAATAATCCAGCGCGAGGTTGAATTTCAACTCTTCTTCTTTCGGCAGCAAGGCGCTCAACCGCACTTTGAGTTCTTCTTCACTCAACACACCCGGGAAGGCGTCAAACGGCGTGCCGTCTTTGAACAAATAAGTGGTTGGCACGCTTTGCACTTGAAATTGCTGGGCGACAATCATGTCGGTGTCGCAGTTGACTTTCAGCAGCAAAAACGCGCCGTTGTGCTGCTCGGCGATGCGCGTTAACAGTGCGGTAAACTCCAGCGATTGCGGGCTGGCCGGGCTGAAAAAGGTCACCACCATCGGCTGCTGGGCGGCACTTTGCATCACATCGTTGAAATTGTGTTGGGTCAGGTCAATAACCGCAGGCTGATTTTGCATAACACTCCTTGAAACACTCACGCCGCACGATAGCGGCGGCTTTTATTTATATTTTGGGTGATAAACATCGCGCAGGTCATAGAGCTTTTGCACCTGCGCTTTGGCGTCGTCAAGCTTGCCTTGCTCGGCATCACGCTTGGCCTGCTCGGCGGTGTCGATAAATTCCTGCATGCCGTGCTGGTAATCCTGCATCGCTTCGCTGTCTGGCGCTTGGTCGGCTAAGCGGTGCGGGGTTTGCGCTTTGCTGCTTTTAGCCGCCTCAATCACGCTGTCAATGGCGCTAAGGAAAGATTGACTGTCATCGGCACGCAGCGCTTGGCGCGTGCTTTGCATAATCTCTCGCATATCATGTGAGATTTGCCCGTGGGCCAGCACCTGTGTGCTGGCGCTCAACAAGGCGGCGGCGAATAACGTTTTCATTGTGTTTTTTAATAACATCATCACTCCTTATATTTTGAGTTATTATTTAGCGGCTTTGACCGAATTGGCAATGCGCTCGGCGCTGCTTTGCGCCAGCTCGCCGTCGCGGCATTCCACCATCACGCGAATCAACGGCTCGGTGCCCGATTTGCGCAGCAAAATCCGCCCTTTGCCAGCCAGCTCTTTTTCCACGTCCGCGGCCACGGCTTTTACTTCGTCGTTTTCAAGCGGGTCAACACCGCCGTCAAAACGCACGTTGATCAACACCTGCGGGAAGAGCTGCACCGCACTAGCCAGCTCATTGAGGCTGACGTTTTGCTGCACCATCGCCGCCAGCACTTCCAGCGAGGCGATGATGCCATCGCCCGTGGTGTTTTTATCCGCCACGATGATGTGGCCGGAGTTCTCACCACCAAATTTCCAGCCGTGCGCTTCCATTTGCTCAAGCACGTAGCGGTCGCCCACTTTGGCGCGCACGAAAGGGATCATCAATTGTTTCAGCGCCAGTTCAAGCGCCATGTTGCTCATCAAGGTGCCCACCACCCCGCCTTGCAATTTGCCGGCGCGCAACGCTTCACGCGCGATGATAAACAAAATTTGGTCGCCGTCGACTTTGTTGCCCAAGTGGTCAACCATGATCAAACGGTCACCGTCGCCGTCATAGGCCAAGCCCACGTCAGCGCGGGATTGCACCACAATTTCTTGCAGCGCTTTAATGTCGGTGGCACCGCACTTTTCATTAATGTTCAAGCCATTTGGTTTGGTGCCAATTTCAATCACCTCCGCGCCAAGCTCACGCAACACGTTTGGCGCAATGTGATAGGTCGCACCGTGGGCGCAGTCCACCACAATTTTCAGCGAGCTTAAGCTGGCGTGCGCCGGGAAGGTGCTTTTACAAAATTCGATATACCGCCCTGGCGCATCGCTAATGCGGCTGGCGCGGCCCAGCTCGGCGGATTCCACGCAGTCCATCGGCTCATCCAGCATCGCTTCAATTGCCAGCTCCACGTCATCCGGCAACTTGGTGCCTTGGCAGGAGAAAAATTTAATCCCGTTGTCCCAATAAGGATTGTGGGAGGCCGAAATCACGATGCCTGCCTCCGCGCGGAACGTGCGGGTAAGGTACGCCACCGCCGGTGTCGGCATCGGGCCGATAAACGCCGCGGACAGCCCCGCCGCGGCCAGGCCTGCTTCGAGTGCAGATTCGAGCATATAGCCTGAAATGCGGGTGTCTTTACCAATCAAGACTTTGCGGCTGCCTTGGCTGGCCAGCACTTTGCCCGCCGCCCAGCCGAGTTTCAATGCAAATTCAGGCGTAATCGGGAAGTCGCCCACTTTGCCGCGCACGCCATCGGTGCCGAAATATTTACGTTCTGCCATGTGTTGTCCTTATTATTTTGCTAGGGCAGGGTTTTGTGCCACCTGCCAAATTGTCAGTGCCTGCGCCATGGCTTTCACGTTGTGTACGCGCACAATCTGCGCGCCTTTCATGGCACACAGCAGCGATGCCACCGCCGTGCCGAGATCGCGATCGACTACGTCATTGTGCAGCACGTTGCCGATCATCGATTTGCGTGAAAGCCCCGCCAACACGGGGTAACCTACTGCACACAGTGTATCCAACTGTTGCAATAATTGGTAGTTATGTTCGGTTGTTTTGCCAAAGCCAAAGCCGGGGTCAAGAATAATGTTTTCTTTGCGGATGCCTGCATCAATGCACGTTTGCGCCCGCGCGCTGAGGTAGTCTGTCACCTCGCGCGTGACATCATCGTAATGCGGGTTTTGTTGCATGGTGCGCGGCTGGCCTTGCATATGCATGATGCACACGGGCAAATCGAGCGCGACCGCACTTTGCAACGCGTCTAGCTCTTGCAGCGCGCGCACATCATTGATGAGATCCATGCCCACCTTGGCCGCCTCGCGCATCACCTCGCCTTTTGAGGTGTCAACGGAAATCCAGCAATCAAAGCGAGCGCGCACCGCCTCCACCAGTGGGATCACGCGCGCGAGCTCTTCGTCCCCACTCACCTCGGCAGCCCCAGGGCGGGTCGATTCGCCGCCAATGTCGATGATGCTCGCGCCTTCGCTAAGCATCGCTTCCACATGGCGAAAGGCGCGGTCAAAATCATAAAACTGCCCGCTGTCAGAAAACGAATCCGGCGTGACATTTAAAATGCCCATAATCTGCACCCGATTGAGATCCAAAGTGCGGTTGTTTGCTTGCAATAACATAGTGTGCCTTAATCTTGGTGGAAATATTGGGTTTGCGCCTCCAGCACCATTTGGAACGGGTCTGGGTAGCGGTAGTCAAAATCAAGCTCGCGGCAGATTTTCTCGCCACTGACAATGCGCTGTGGCGCGTTGTCATCGTCGATAAACGTTGGCGGCTCAAGGCCACTGCGCTTGGCCATTTCCACATAATAGTGCGCGCGCGTTGGGTGCTGCGGCGCACTGAGGTTGTATAGGCGCTTGTACGCGCGCGTTTCGAGCAGCAACTCAATCGCCAGCACGCAATCGGTGAGGTGCACCAAATTCACCGGCTGGTTGCCGTTTTGCAAATTCTCGCGCCCGGCGAGTGATTTCACTGGGTGGCGGTCGGGGCCGGTGAGCCCGCTTAAGCGCAGGATGTCGCAATCAATGTCTTGCTGCGCCCACAGCCACTGCTCAATTTCTCGCAGCGCTTTGCCCACCTCTGAGCTGGGTTGCGGCGTGTCGTCTTCAGTAAACGTGCCGTCTGCCACGGGGTAAACGGAGCTGGAGCTGATGAACAAAATATGCTCCACGCCGTTGTTGATCGCCTCATTGACGAGGTTTTTCACCCCTTGCACATAGCTTGGGAGATCAAAAAAATACTCACTCGGCGGGATGTTGATAATCAAGCTGTCCACGTCTAAAAGTGCGGTCAGGTCATCTGGGTCGGCGTTGATCTCAGGCGTGAGCTCTAAAAAATAGGCCTCAAAGCCGTTTAAGCGCATGCGCTCTTCGCCGTCGTGGGTGCGCTTGCTGCCCTTGACCTGCCAGCCCACACGTTTTAAATGTTTGGCAAGGCTAAAGCCAAGCCAGCCTAGGCCCACAATTGCCACTGAGTTCATTGGTTTTCCTTGTGTTCAATTTTGCGCAGGCAGTAGTGCTGCATCTGCCCGCCGAAAAATGCTTGTTGCGATATTATCGCTAATGGCTGGCCTTCGAGCAAGCTATCAATTTGTAAAGTCACCCGTGTGCCAAGGGCGCGCGTAATAGCGTTCAGCCCACGGCGAAGCGCACTGATGCGCCCACCTTGCGGCACCGCTTTATCCCAAATCGACAACACGCCGCCCGGCTTGAGCACGCGCAGCGCCTCTTGCAAAAGTGCGGTTTCATCGTCCACCACCGCCAAAATCAAATGCAGTAGCACGCCATCAACGCTGTTATCCTCAAGCCCCGAGCGATACACGCTGCCTTGCTTGAGGTGTAAATCCAACTCCAGCCCTTGCTCACGCAGTTGCTCGTGCCGCGCGGCACACTTTTCCAGCATCTTGGCGGAAAAATCCTGGGCGTGAACCGCACTTTGCGCCGGCAAAAAAGCCAAATCCTGCCCGCTGCCACAGCCGGGCAACCAAAAGGTGTGGCAGGCGCGCAAATCCATCGCCGCGAACACCTGCTCGCGCTGCTTGCCTGCCAGTGCTATGACGTGATCGTATAAATAGGCGTAAAGATCCCAGCGTTTTGCATCAGCCATGAGTCACCTCGCTATGTTCTTCAACCGCACTTTTTGGCTCAACCGCACTTTGTGTTTTCAGCCACGCGCAAGGGGTGAAGCGCGCGCCAAGGCTGGCCTGCAGCACCTCAAGCTCGCCGATGATGGTGTCGTGCCCCACATCAGCCATGTAGGCATAAATCCCGCCACGAAATTCAGGGAAGAAAAAGCCCAGCACTGAGGCCACATTGCCTTCATCGAGGCTAGTAATCACGCCCTCTTGCGCGCAGAAGGCGGCTTCATTAATCATCATTAAAATGCAGCGGCGGACAATTTCTTCGCTTTCAAGGTTATTTTCAATGATGAGATCCAGCACTTGATAAATGCTTTTGTCCACCTGGGTGCGATCGCCCGTTCTCGAGTGGTAGAGGTAAAACCCGCGGCGATTTTTGCGCCCTTTGCGCTCGTTGCGCAGCAGCTCGTCAATTTTCGGCGGCAAGGCAAAGCGCGCGCCAAAGCTGCGCTCAAGTTGCGGCAGCGCTTTGACAAAAATATCCAGCCCCATTTCATCAAGCATGGCAAACGGCCCGATTTTAAAGCCGAACTCTTGCAGCGCTTTTTCAATACTTGGGATGTCTTCGCCGTCGAGCAGCACATAATAGGCCTCGAGCAAAAAGGCGCTTAAAATTCGCGTGATGAAAAACCCCGCGCTGTCTTTCACCAACAGCGGCACCTGCCCTTGCTGGGTGACTAGGCGCAGCGCTTTGGCGATGGTTTGCTCAGCACAATTGGCGTGTGGGATGATTTCCACCACCCGGCGCTGGCTCACAGGCGTGAAGTAATGAATGCCGATGACATTTTCAGGCCGCTGCGCGCCCTCGGCAATTTCGGCGATGGATAACGTGTTGGTGTTGCTGGCAAAAATGGTGTCATCGGCGTAATAATCTTCACTTTCATGAATCAATTTTTGCTTGAGCTGCAAATCCTCGAACACCGCTTCAATCACCACATCCGCCTGCTGCTGGCCGACAAAGCGATCGCCACCGCTGATGAGGTACATTTTCTGCAGCAATTTGCCATAAGGCAAAAAGCCCTTTTCCACCTCTTTTTTCAGCAGTAAATAACTCAAACGCAGCGCCTTTTGCACGCCGTTGGCGTTGATGTCTTTAATTCGGACCGGCAAATTGGCGCGCGCGGCCGTAATATACGCAATGCCCGCGCCCATAAAGCCGCTGCCTAGCACGGCGACTTTGTTGATTTCTCGCCCGTGTTGCATGTCTAAATACTGATGGCGCATACGCCGGCCGGTGCGCTCAATTTTGCGCAGCATTTTCGAGCTTTTATCCAAAAAGAGCGTGGCAAAGGCCTCGCTGACCGCACTTGGGTTATTTTCATCATGCTGGCGAAACAGCGCCAGCATGGTGTTGATCGCGGGGTAATTTTCAAACGCCCAGGCTTTGCAGTGCTGCTCGGCTTGGCTGATCACATGGCGGCGCCACAAAGCTGGCCGCTCCCCTTTGCCCCACAGGCGAAAGCGCTTGCGCACAGGGCGCAGGTGCTGTGATTGAATATAACCACAAGCGCTGGAAATTAAAATAGCGGGGTTGACCACCTCATCAACAAGGTGAATATCAAACGCGTGCTCGGCGCTGATTTTCTCACCATTGAGCAACATCGCTAAAGCGCGCGTAAGCCCTATGCGTGCCACCAGCCGGCCACAGCCGCCAGCAAACGGCAAAATGCCCGAGCGCACCTGTGGCATCGACAAAAACACCGGCTGGCTGCTGCCCACAATGCGGTAATCACACGCCAGCGCCAGCTCCAACCCCAGCCCAAAGCAGTTGCCCTCGATGATACACACCGTCGGGATGCCCAAATTGGCAATTTTGTCCATCAACTGCTGGCAACGCTCGGCAAAGGCCACGAGTTCGTCGTGCGAGGCCTGCTCAAGTTCTGACAGCGGGAAGCCTTGCACAAAATGGTGCTGCTTGCTCGATTGAAACAGCACGCCTTTGGCCTGCCAACTTAAGATATGATCAAGTGCGGCATCAAGCTGGTTGATCAGCTTTTGCCCCAGCCAGTTGTACGGCTTTTCGCGCACGTTGAAGGTGACCAGCGCAATGTTATCGGGGCGAAAGCTGAGCTTGAATAAATTGCCATCGCTGTGTTGTTCAAAATCCGCAACCGCACTTTGAATTTCCGTCTGTTCCATTATTCTCTCTCCAACACCATCGCCGCGCCCAGCCCGCCCAAGCCACTGGAGGCCACCAGTGCGGTTTCAAGATCGTTGCGTTGCATATGAAAAAGGGCTTGAATCAGCGTGCGCAGGCTTGTGATCGCCCGCGGTGAGCCAAACGCCAGCGAGCCGCCGAGCGGGTTGAGTTTTTCAAAATCCACCTCACCGAGTGGCGCATCACGCTCAAGGTGCTTTTGCGCAAACGCGCGCGAGGCAAACAACTGCGCATTCGCCAGCACTTGCGCGGCGGAGGATTCATGCATTTCAATCAAGTCGATATCTTCCAGCGTCATATCCGCCCACTCAAGCGCCTTGGTGCTGGCGTATGTCGCTCCCAGCAGCATATTATGCCACACATCATTGCCCGTGATGGCAAAGCTGCGAATATAACCGAGCGGCGTGAGGTCGTACTGCTCCACCATTTCCTCACGCATCAGCAACACCGCCGCCGCACCGTCGGCCGGCTCAGACACGCTCCAGGCCGTCACGCGGTTGTGCGCACTGCCATGCAGCGGCTTGAAGGTGGCGTAATACTCAGGGCTGATGTGCTCGCTTATCATATTATCGCGCCGCACATAGTGGGTATAAGGCGTTGGGTAGGTGAGCATCACCTCATCATCAAACCAGCCCTGCTGCCAGGCCAGCTCCGCTTTATGGTGGGAGTGGGCGGTGTAGGCGTCCATGCTCTCGCGGCTGAGGGCAAAATTTTGCGCCATCTGCTCTGAAATATCACCTAACGAAAAATGGGTCAGCGGGTCGCGCAGATTGATTTGTTGCAGCTTGAAATCATGCCACGACAGCCGCTTGAGGGTTTGCCACTTTTGCGCCATGCTCGGCGCGCGCAAGGTGTCGCGCAGCAGCCTGGTGACGCTGGGTTTAAGGCTAATCGCCGCGTTGGAGATAGAATCCGCGCCGCCGGCAATCCCGCAGGAAATTGAGCCACTGATAATGCCATTGCACACATTCGCCACCGCTTGCAACCCCGTGGTGCAAGAGCTGGTGAGGGTGTAGGCCTCGACCTGCGGCATGCTGAGTGTGAGCGCAATTTCACGCGCGAGGTTGGGCACATCGGGTTGTTGAATCACCTGCCCGAAAATAAATTTGTCGATTTTCTCGCGCTCAAGCGGCAGGCGGTTTAACAATTCGTTGGTCACCATCACGCCAAGATCGAGCGCAAAGCAGCTTTTAAAGCCCGTGTTGTGGCGCAAAAACGGCGTGCGCAAGCCGCTCACCACGGCAATGCGCTCCCCTCTTGCGTTCACCAACCTCTGTGAAATGGGCATAGTCTTCCTCACATGCAATCGTCACAAAGTGTTAGCATATCAAATCATCGCGCGCTATGGCTAACAATTTTGCGCCGCGCTGGCTTTTATAACCGCGCTGAACTTGTTACAATCACTTTTTATTTAAAACACACACAGATTATGGCAAAAAAGAAGATAAAACCAGGCTCAAATACCATCGCGCTCAACAAACGCGCTCGCCACGACTATTTTATTGAAGATGAAATTGAAGCAGGCCTGTCGCTGCAAGGCTGGGAGGTGAAATCCCTGCGCGCAGGCAAGGCCAATATTGCTGACAGTTATGTGATTTTTAAAAACGGTGAGGCGTATCTTTTCGGTGCGCAAATCACGCCGCTGAATGTGGCCTCAACCCATGTGGTGGCCGACCCCACCCGTACGCGTAAGCTGTTGCTTAATAAGCGTCAGCTCGATACGCTTTATGGTAAAACTAGCCGCGATGGCTTTACGGTGGTGGCGCTTTCGCTTTATTGGAAGGGCGCTTGGGCGAAGGTTAAGGTCGGTTTGGCGAAGGGTAAGAAGCAGCACGATAAGCGCGATAGTATTAAGGATCGCGAGTGGGCGCGTGATAAAGATCGGATTATGAAGCACAGCGCGAGGTAAGTTTGAAGTGCGGTCAGGTTTGACCGCACTTTTGTTTTTTTGTTCTTTTTCATCACTTCGTCACCAACATCGTTTTCCGCCTGCGGCGGGCGCTCTTTTTTCTGCCATCACTCCGTTATAGCGCTACGGTTTCGCCGTTGGCGACTTCCTTTCTTTGCTTGTCCAAAGAAAG
>NZ_JABTBO010000020.1 GCF_014884965.1 Spirabiliibacterium mucosae
TCAGCCATCAAAATTGTATAATTTGATCTTCCAAGTGCATCTACAAAACTCACACTTAGGATAAGATCTCTCATGTGTTTATCTATCTCTTTAGTCACTAATTTATTCATAAGTTTATTGGCATCAGCATAAGTTAGCCCTTGTAGTTGGGGATACTGACATCCTAGACGACCAAAATAAAGTTTTAACGCCTGCTCTATTTCTTGATCGGTTGCCTTATATTTCGGCGTCGGAGAATAATTCATAAAATTCGAGCCACAGCCAGTTAATAGCAGCGTAGTTAAACCTAATATGATTGCCTTTTTCATCATTTTGTCCTCGCATTAATTAAAGTGAAACATTTGCTCTTCAGTATCCAACACAGCCTCTTTACCTACTTGTATAAGTGGAAATTTATTTCTAGGCAGCCTCAAATCAGGATCCCATAAAATAGGATCATCTCGTTCACGCATTTTTGTTATACAAGCATCAACTTCTGCTTGTTGCTGTGGGTTGATTGCTCTAACTTTATCAAAGCAATGCTTATTTGAGATTTCGCCATTAACTGCATTAAATTTATTTTCATAAACATCCACTGTAACCTTTATCATAGCCATAGCGTACTCCAATAAAGAATTGATTGTTTTCCAAGGTTTGTTTGTTTTATCTGTAAAGATAAAACAACAAGGAGTATACTCCTTCGATTTAATAAATTTATTTATATATTAATGAGATAAAATACATTAAGGCGAAAACATAAGATATGTTTGAAGGATTTAATGATACTTTTGTCAATAGCACAGAGATAGAAACGAGAAGATAATAAAAAAGTGCGGTATTGACCGCACTTTATATTTTGCGTTAACAACTACACATCATACGTAGTTGATGCAGTGTCGCCGCCTTTGCCTGTCCAGTTGGTGTGGAAGAACTGGCCGCGTGGTTGGTCGACGCGCTCATAGGTGTGGGCGCCGAA
Organism: Spirabiliibacterium mucosae; assembly: GCF_014884965.1. Classification (GTDB taxonomy): domain Bacteria; phylum Pseudomonadota; class Gammaproteobacteria; order Enterobacterales; family Pasteurellaceae; genus Spirabiliibacterium; species Spirabiliibacterium mucosae. The sequence goes on from NZ_JABTBO010000020.1 coordinate 956, forward strand.
GTAGTCGCGTTGGGCTTGCAGCAAATTGGCTGGCAATTGTGCGCTGGTGTAGCCGTCTAAGAACGTGATAGCGGAGGCCATGCACGGCATTGGCAAACCGATTTCCACCGCTTTGGCCACCACTTTACGCCAAGCGCTCAGTGAATTTTCAAGAATGTTTTTGAAATACTCATCCGCGCCGAGGAACTGCAAATCTGGGTTTTTGGCATAGGCATCGCGGATGTTGCCCAAAAATGCGCTGCGGATAATGCAGCCTTCACGCCATAAAAGTGCGGTTTGACCGTAGTCTAAATCCCACTCAAATTGCTCTGAGGCCTCACGAATGAGCATAAAGCCTTGGGCGTAAGAGATGATCTTTGACGCCAGCAGCGCTTGGCGCACCGCGTCGATCCATTGCGCTTTGTTGCCGTCCACGTGGCCGAGTTGTTTGTTGAACAATTTTTGGTTTTCAACGCGTTGTTGCTTGAATGAAGACACGCAACGGGCGAACACCGCTTCGGTGATCAGCGTCAACGGGATGCCTAAATCCAAGGCGTTGATGCCAGTCCATTTGCCGGTGCCTTTTTGGCCGGCGGTGTCGAGGATTTTTTCCACCAGTGGCTCGCCGTTATCGTCACGGTAGCCGAGAATGTCGGTGGTGATGTCGATAAGGTAGCTATCTAGCTCGGTGGATTTCCAGCTGCCGAACACGTCGTGGAGCTCATCATAGCTCAAGCCTAAACCTTCGTGCAGGAATTGGTAGGCTTCGCAAATCAGCTGCATATCGCCGTACTCAATGCCGTTGTGCACCATTTTGACAAAGTGGCCGGCGCCGTTTTTGCCCACCCAGTCACAGCATGGCTCGCCTTCTTGGTTTTGGCGGAAATGGCTTGCAAAATCGGTTTGACATAAGGCCACGCCTCTGGGTTGCCACCTGGCATGATAGACGGCCCAAAGCGCGCGCCCTCTTCACCGCCAGAGACACCTGCGCCAATAAAACGGATGCCTTTTTCGGCCAAGTCTTTCGTGCGGCGGGTGGTATCTGGGTAGTTGGAGTTGCCGCCATCAATGATGATGTCGCCTTCGTCTAAATACGGCAACAAACTGTCGATAAATTTATCCACCACTTCGCCGGCGCGCACCATCAGCATGATTTTGCGCGGTTTTTCCAGTTTGTCGGCGAGGTCTTGCAGTGAATACGCGCCGATAATGTTGGTGCCTTTAGCAGCACCGTTTAAAAAATCGTCCACTTTGCTGGTGGTGCGGTTGTAGGCGACGACCTTAAAGCCGTGGTCGTTCATGTTTAAAATCAGGTTTTGCCCCATCACGGCAAGGCCAATTACGCCAATATCACCTTTCATACTATTATCCTTTTGTGTCATTAAATTAATTGAGTTGGAACGCCGCATCAGCGTCTAAATACCATTCGGTTGTGCCATTTTTCGCTTTGATTCGCGCCGCCGGGTAGGGCAGCTCGCTGCCTTCGCTTTGCTGAATTTCATGCAGCAAATCCGCCTTGCTCGCACCTGTCACCAAGTAGGTGATGCGTTTGGCGTTTTCAATCAAAGGCGCGGATTTTGACACCCGCCATTGTTGGCTTTGCGGCTGTTTGGCCACAATCGCCAGCTCTTGGGTGTCAAAGTCCACCTGCAGCGGGAAGAGTGAAGCGGTGTGCCCGTCGGTGCCCATGCCGAGAATAATCCAGTCAAATTGCGGCATACCGTTGGCGCTTGGCACTTTTTCTTGCATTTCTTGCGCAAAGCGCTTGGCCTCAAGCTCTGGGTCATCTTCACCGTGAATGCGGTGAATGTTGCCGGCTGGGATGATGATGCTGTCAAGCAGCAGGCGTTTCACCTCACCGTAGTTGCTCTCTTCATCGTCTGGCGCCACGCAGCGCTCATCGCCCCACCAAAAGTGCAAATTCGCCCAGTTGATGCTGTCGCGATAGTCGCTGGCGAGCGTTTTAAACAGCAGTTTCGGGGTGCTGCCGCCAGAGAGTGAAATATTCACCACGCGCCCTTCTTGGCTGTAGGCTTGCAGCTCTTGTGCGATTTTTTCAACCGCACTTTGTGCATTTTCAAATTTAATGTATTTCATATTACAACTCACAATATTCTGTATCGGTTAAGTTTTTGCATGGAAAGCGCCAGGCGCGGCCTTTCACTTCCATCATCTCATCGGCCTCTTTCGGCCCCCAAGTGCCACAGGCGTAGCCATAAAGTTTCGGGTTGCCTGCTTTGTAGTCTAAAATCGGTTGCACAAACTTCCAGCAGGAGCGCACCGCGTCACTGCGTGAGAACAAGGTAGCATCACCTTGCAGCGAGTCGAGCAGCAAGCGTTCATAAGGCCCGATGATATCAGCATCAGCCAAATCTTCGTAGTGGAAGTCCATCGACACCTGTTTGGCGTGAAAGCCAGCACCGGGCTCTTTGAGGCCAAATTTCATCACAATGCCTTCGTTTGGCTGAATGCGGATGATCAATTTGTTCTCAGGCGCAGTTTGGCTGAACACCGGGTGCGGTGTTTTCTTAAAGTGAATCACAATTTCGGTCACGCGCGTTGGCAGGCGTTTGCCAGTGCGGACATAAAACGGCACGCCGCTCCAACGCCAATTATCGATTTTCAGTTTCAACGCCATGTAGGTTTCGGTGCGTGAGTCTTCTGCCACGCCCTTTTCCTCACGGTAGCCTTTTTGGTATTCGCCGCGCACTTTCGCACCAGTGTATTGGCCGAGCACCAAGTTTTTGTCTAAATCAGCTTCGCTTAATGGGTGCAGGCTTTGCAGCACTTTTTGCACCTCATTACGCATTGACTCAGCGTCGATAATCGCTGGGCTTTCCATCGCGATCAGCGCCAGCACTTGCAGCAGGTGGTTTTGGAACATATCCCGCATCGCACCTGCGCCATCGTAATAGCCGCCGCGCTCTTCCACGCCGATGGCTTCCGCGCCTGTGATTTCCACATAATCAATGTAGTTGCGGTTCCACAATGGCTCAAACAAGCCGTTGGAAAAACGCAGCACCAAAATATTTTGCACCGTTTCTTTGCCCAAGTAGTGGTCGATGCGGTAAATTTGCGACTCGTCAAAATTTTGGTGCAGGCTTTCATCAAGCTCAATCGCTGATTGCAAATCATAGCCAAACGGTTTTTCCACCACCAGCCGTTTCCAGCCGTGCTCTTGCGAATTGAGCCCATGTTTGGCCAAACATTGCGGGATCACGGGGTACAAACTCGGCGGGGTGGAGAGGTAAAACAGCGTGTTGCCGCCCGTGTTGTGCGCTTTTTCGAGCTCCTCCAACCGCACTTTGACTTTGTTGTATTCGTCTTCTTTGGCGGTGTCGATCGGCTCGTAATAAACGTGGGCGAAATAGTCGTCGGCTTCTTGCTCGCTGCACTGTTTGCGCTCAACGAGCAGGCCTTTTAATTTGTCGCGAAATTCTTGGTCGCTGTATTGTGTGCGGCTCACACCAAGGATGGCGAAATCGTCCGACAAGCGGCCACTTTTATAGAGGTCATAAAGCGCGGGGATCAGTTTGCGGTGGGTTAAGTCACCAGAGGCACCAAAAATCACGATGGTGCTGTTTTCAGGTTTTTTCATTGTAGTTAAATCCTTAAAATATCAAAGTGCGGTTTGCGCTTATTATGGGGCTGTTTGCGTATGAATACTTATTTTGCAGTCTAAAAAATAACAGCGTAAAGTGTCAATCCCCTCTCGCCTATTGCTTTAATCGGCCGCAAAGCGCAACACCGCGCGCCAGTCGCTGCTTGCCGAGCAGCGCATGACAAAATCAGGGTTGATTAAGCTCTCGCGCTGGTTGTAGCTTAACGCCTGGCCGCGCAAATCGCAAATGTCGCCACCCATTTCGCGCAAAATGCACTCCAGCGCGGCGGTGTCCCACTCGCCGGTTTTGCCCACGCGCATGTAGCACTCGCTTTCGCCGGTGGCGACCATCACGCCTTTGATGCCGCTTGAGCCACAGCGTTGAATCTCAACCTTGGCATTGGGCTGTAAATACGGCTGCAAGCGCGCCACATCACTTGTGTTGCCAATCACCAACCGCACTTTTTGCCCCGCACTCAACGGCCGAGGTGAAAGTGCGGTCAACACATCACCACACAGGCGATAAGCGCCCGCGTTTTCCATCGCGTAAACCACCTGATCACTTATCGGTGAATAAACCACGCCCAGCCGCGGCTGGTTGTGTTGCACCAAGGCGATCAGCACCGAAAATTGGCCTGTTTTATCCAAAAATTGCTGGGTGCCGTCGAGCGGGTCCACCAGCCAATATTGCGCCCACGCGCGCCGCTTAGCAAACGGGATGTCGCAATTTTCCTCTGAAAGCACCGGCACATCAGGCGTTAAACGAGACAGTGCAGCGCATAAAAATTCGCTCACCGCCAAATCCGCCGCGGTCACGGGCGTGTTGTCGGCTTTGATTTGCTCGGGCAAATCCTGCTGATAAAACGCCCTGAGCATGCCACCGGCTTGCTTGGCGATGGAAATCACGCTGGCGAGCAGTTGGTCGTTCAAACTTTGCATGGCGCCTCCTTGAGGTAGTCGCGCAGCAGGTAAAGTGCGGTCAAATTGCGCGCCTCGTTGAAGTCCTCGCGGGCAATCAACGCGTCGAGTTGCGCCAGTGGCACGCGCACCAATTCCAGCGGTTGCGGCTCGTCGCCGGCCAAGCGTGAGGGGGTGAGATCGCGCGCCAAAAAGATGTGCATCGGGCTGTTCATATAACCTGGGTTGGTGCTGAGCGTGCGCAAAAATTGCACGATGGCTGGCTTATAGCCGATTTCTTCTTGCAGCTCACGCACCGCACTTTGCTTGGGCGTTTCGCCCTCATCAATCCGCCCTTTAACAAAGCCCAGCTCGTAGCGCTCGGTGCCGACAGAATATTCATTAACCAGCAATAAATCGTCGCCGTCAATGGCCACCACCGTGACCGCCCCCCGCTGGCTTGGTCGCAGGCGCTCGTAGGTGGTGCACACGCCATTGGCGAAGCGCAAATCCACCGCTTGCACGCAAAACAGCCGCGTTTTCGCCAGTTCTCGCACGTCAAGAATGGCTGGGTTTGGGTACTTGTTGGCCATAACGCCCCCTTATTTTACAAAGTGCTAGCATAACGATACCATAGCAGGCAATAAAAACAATAAAAGAGACGCATTCCCATGTTGAAAAAGCTAAATTGGGCCGCCATCGACACCGTGATTTTTGACCTCGACGGCACGCTGATTGACCTCGCGCTGGATTATGAATTTTGGAAAACGATTGTGCCACAAGCCTACAGCGCCACCCACGCGGTGGCTGATGCCGCCGCCGAGCAGCTGCTTAGCGCGCACTACGCGCGGATTGAGCACTCGATGCAGTGGTATGATGTGGACTACTGGGCCGACACGCTGCAGCTGCCGATTCGCGAGATGCTGCATACGCACGTGCAAAACATCAAAGTGCGGTCGAACACGCAAAAACTACTCACGGCGTTAAAGCGCGCGGGCAAGCAGCTGATGTTGCTGACCGACTCGCACCCTTACAGCCTGCAAGAAAAGCTCGCCCAGTGTGATTTGGCGCCGTTTTTCGACATCATGGTGTCCTCCCATGAGTTCCAACACCCGAAAATGACCGATGCCTTATGGCGTGAGCTGATAGCGACCTATGGGATAATCCCTGACCGCACTTTGTTGATTGATGACATGCAACCAGTGCTCGATTGCGCGCGCGCCAACGGCATTGGCCACACGCTGGCCATTCGCACGCCTAACTCTTTAGCGGGCGAAAAGCACTTTGACGGCCATGAGAGCATCAGCGATTTTGCTCAATTGCTTGAGGATTAGGCTGTCATAATTCTGTCATATTTCTCCGTTAGAATGAGCTCAACAAAAAGTGCATTCGAAAGGAGAACATTATGCAAAAATCACACGTTATCCGCCGCAGCCTGTTGGCCGCAAGCCTTGGTGCGTTCGCCCTCGCCACACCGGCGCTCGCCCAAGACATCACCGGCGCAGGCGCGTCCTTCCCAGCGCCTGTGTATAGCCAATGGGCCACCGATTACCAAAAAGTCACCGGCACCAAAGTCAACTACCAAAGCATTGGCTCCTCCGGTGGGGTGAAACAAATTAAAGCCAAAACCGTCGATTTTGGCGCGTCCGACGCGCCAATGAGCGACGATGAGCTGGCCAAAGAGGGCTTGTTCCAATTCCCAACCGTGATTGGCGGCGTGGTGCTGGCAGTCAACGTGCCTGGGATCAAATCGGGCGAATTGGTGCTTGATGGCAAAACCTTAGGCGAGATTTATTTAGGCAACATCAGCAAATGGGATGACCCGGCCATCGCCAAGCTCAACCCATCATTAAAACTGCCATCGCAAGATATTCAAGTGGTCTTCCGCTCCGACGGCTCGGGCACCTCTTATGTGTTCACCAGCTATTTGGCGAAAGTCAACGATGCATGGAAGGGCCAGGTTACCAAATCCTTCCCAGAGCCTGAAAAAGGCTACGCCGCGGGTGCCAAAGGTAATGAAGGGGTTTCGGCCACCATTCAGCGCCAAAAAGGCTCGATTGGCTATGTGGAATACGCCTACGCCAAGCAAAACCAATTGCCGTTCGTGAAATTAATCTCTGCCGACGGTGAAGTGGTCAGCCCAAGTGCGGAGAGTTTCTCTAATGCCGCCGCAGGCGCTGATTGGGACCGCACTTTTGCCCAAGATTTGACCAATCAAAAAGGCAAAAACGCTTGGCCAATTTCCGCCACCACCTTTATTTTGCTGCACAAAACCCAGCAAGACGGCAAAAAGGCCAGTGCGGTCTTGAACTTCTTCAACTGGGGCTTGACCGAGGCCACCGCGCAAACCCAAGCGCTGGACTACGCACCGTTGCCAAACTCCGTGGTGCAAACCATCCAAAATGCCTGGCAGGCTAACATTAAAGACAGCCAAGGCAATAGCGTGAAATAACCCAACCCGCCCCAGTACGCTGGGGCGCATTGAGAGATTGTGCCTATGTCAAAACCCACCTCACCTGCCACCGCCGCGCGCCAAGATGCGGCCTTTGCGCTGCTGGTGAAAGCCGCCACACTGTTCACGCTCGTGCTCTTTTCGGGCATTATCGTGTTTTTGATCAAAGACGCGATGCCAACACTCGATAAATACGGCCTGTCGTTTTTGTGGCAAAAAACTTGGAGCCCCTCGCGTGAAACCTTCGGCGCCTTAGTGCCGATTTACGGCACACTGGTCACCTCGTTTATCGCGTTGTTAATCGCGGTGCCAATCAGCTTTGGCATCGCCTTTTTCTTAACCGAGATTTCACCACCGTGGTTGCGCCGCCCGCTGGGCACCGCCATTGAGCTGCTGGCTGGCATTCCCAGCATTGTGTATGGCATGTGGGGCTTTTTTGTCTTTTGCCCGTTTTTTGCCGAGTTTTTCCAAATCCCGGTGGGGGATTTGCTCGGCGATTTGCCGATTGTCGGCGTGCTGTTTAGCGGCCCGCGCTTTGGCATTGGGCTGCTGGCTGCGGGCATTGTGCTGGCGATTATGATTATCCCGTATATCGCCTCGGTGATGCGCGATGTGTTTGAGCAAACCCCTGCGCTGATGAAAGAATCGGCCTACGGCATTGGCTGCACCAAATGGGAGGTGATGTGGAAAATCATCCTGCCCTTTACCAAATCTGGCGTGGTCGGCGGCATTATGCTCGGTTTAGGCCGCGCACTGGGGGAAACCATGGCAATCACCTTTGTGATCGGCAACTCTTATCGTCTGACGTCAGCGTCGTTGTTCACGCCAAGCTCCACCATCACCTCCGCCATTGCCAATGAGTTTGCCGAGGCCGACTCCGCCTTGCATATTTCGGCACTCATGGAGCTGGGGCTGATTTTGTTTTTAATCACCTTTGTGGTGCTGGTGCTCTCCAAATTGCTGGTGCGCGCCATTGCGAAGAAGGAGGGCACAAAATGAGTGCACACAACGTTCGCCACGCCCTGCAACGCAAACGCCGGATTCAAAACGCCATTGCCCTGGCTTGCGCCTTGTGCGCGCTGGCCTTTGGCTTGGTGTGGCTGATTTGGATTTTAATCACCATCGTCCAGCACGGCTTCAGCGGGCTGTCGTGGTCGGTATTTACCGAAATGACACCACCACCAAGCGGTGAGGGCGGGCTGTCGAATGCGATTATCGGCAGCCTAATGATGGTCGGTGTGGCCACCTTGCTTGGCACGCCGCTGGGCATTTTGGTGGGAGTTTATTTGGCTGAATATGGCCGCGGCGCCAAAATGGCCAACGTAATGCGCTTTATCAACGACGTGTTGCTCTCCGCGCCGTCGATTGTAATCGGCTTGTTTGTCTATGCCTTGCTGGTGGCGCCGATGGGCAACTTTTCGGGCTGGGCGGGCGCGTTGGCGCTGGCCTTGTTGCAAATCCCGATTGTGATCCGCACCACGGAGAATATGCTCAATTTGGTGCCCAACACCTTGCGCGAGTCAGCCTATGCGTTAGGCACACCCAAATGGAAAATGATTGTCGCCATCACGCTCAAATCTTCCCTGGCGGGCGTGGCCACGGGCGTGCTGCTCGGGGTGGCGCGCATTGCCGGTGAAACCGCGCCGTTGCTGTTTACCGCACTTTCAAACCAGTTCACCAGCACCGATTTGAGCCAGCCGATGGCCAGTTTGCCGGTGACCATCTTTAAATTTGCCCTCAGCCCGTTTGAAAATTGGCAAGCGCTGGCCTGGGTTGGGGTGTTGATTATTACCTTTACCGTATTGCTGCTTAACATCATTGCGCGCGTGGCCATCAGCAAAGGGCGCAAATCATAACGAGGCGAGATTATGCATTCACAACAACCGATTATTCAAGTTAAAAACCTCGACTTTTATTACAACGATTTCAAAGCGTTGAAAAACATCAATCTTGATATCGCCGAGAAAAAGGTGACCGCCTTTATCGGGCCGTCGGGCTGTGGCAAATCCACCTTGCTGCGCACCTTCAACAAAATGTACGCGCTCTACCCCGAGCAGCGCGTGGAGGGGCAAATTTTGCTCAACGGTGAAGATATTGTCACCAGCAGCCAAGATGTCGCCGCCCTGCGCGCCAAAGTGGGCATGGTGTTCCAAAAGCCGACACCGTTCCCGATGTCGATTTACGACAACATCGCCTTTGGCGTGCGCTTGTTTGAAAAGCTCAGCAAGCCTGAAATGGACGACCGCGTGGAGTGGGCGCTGACCAAAGCAGCACTTTGGAATGAAACCAAAGACAAACTGCACAAAAGTGGTTACAGCCTCTCCGGCGGCCAGCAGCAAAGGCTGTGCATCGCCCGCGGCATTGCCGTCAAGCCGCAAGTGCTGCTGCTCGATGAGCCTTGCTCGGCGCTTGACCCGATTTCAACCGGCTTAATTGAAAACTTGATTTTTGAGCTGAAAAAAGACTACAGCGTGGTGATTGTCACCCATAATATGCAACAAGCGGCGCGCTGCTCGGATTACACCTGCTTTATGTATCTTGGCGATGTAATCGAGTTTGGCGAAACCGACGTGCTATTCAACCAGCCGCAAGATCAACGCACCGCTGATTACATCACTGGGCGTTTTGGATAAGGAGAGAGTATGTTAGAGCAGAAAAAACACACCAGCGGCCAATTTGACCTAGATATGCAGCACTTATTTTCGCTGCTGTTGACCATGGGCAAGCTGGTGGAGCAGCAACTAACCAACGCCATGCGCGTGATCCGCGGCGATGAGGGCGTGGATGCACAAGCGGTGATCAAAGGCGATAAGCAAGTCAACGCGATGGAAGTGGCGATTGATGAAGCCTGTGTCACCCTGATTGCCCGCCGCCAGCCCGTGGCGCAGGATTTGCGCTTTATCATCACGGTGTTGAAAACCGCCTCCGAGCTTGAGCGCATTGGCGACACGGTGGACAAACTCTGCCGCACCCTGTTACACAACGACATCGCCAAAGAGCACGTGGTGCTTGAGAAAATGCAATTGATGGCACAACAGGCGATTGCGATGCTGCACAACAGCCTCAACGCGCTCAATGAGATGGATCTCAACTACGCCATTGAAGTCTACGCGCAAGACCAGCAAATCGACCAGCAATACCGCGCGCTGAAAAGCGAAATCACCGATCTGATGCGCGCCAACCCCGATGAGCTTGAGCGCTTTATCACGGTGTTGATGTGTACCCGCGCGCTTGAGCGCATTGGCGATCGCAGCCAAAATATTTGTGAATTTATCTACTATTACCTCAAAGGCCACTTCCCGCGGCATAACGACATCCAAGCCTAGTCACGCTAATGCAAAGTGCGGTATGATAATGCCTCCAAGGAGGCATTATGGACACCAATTCCCCCGCTGTGCGCCTAGACAAATGGCTATGGGCGGCGCGCTTTTATAAAACCCGCAGCCTCGCCCGCGAGATGATTGATGGCGGCAAGGTTCACTACAACGGCCAGCGCAGCAAGCCGAGCAAAATCGTCGAGCTTGGCGCGCACATCACGCTGCGCCAAGGCAGCGATGAAAAAGAGGTGATTGTGCAAGCGCTGAGTGACAAGCGCGGCGCGGCCAGCGTGGCGCAAACGTTGTATCAAGAAACAGCGCAAAGCGTGCAAAAACGTGAGGCGATGGCGCTGGCGCGCAAGGCCAATGCGCTGTCGATGCCCAACCCTGAGCGGCGCCCAAACAAGAAAGAGCGGCGCGATTTGCTGAAATTTAAATATCAACGCTGACCTTGTATTCGCGCAATTTGGCGCCATATAAAGCACATCAAAGCAAAAAAGGCCGATTATGACAACAGCAAAACACGATAACGACAGTTTATACCGATTTTTATTCCAAAACCGCGCCGTGCGCGGCGAATGGGTGCGCCTAAACCGCACGTTTACTGACACCCTCAACACCCACGATTACCCAACCGCGGTGCGCAACTTGCTCGGCGAAATGATGGTGGCGACCGCACTGTTAACCGCCACCTTGAAATTTGAAGGGGAAATCACGGTGCAAATCCGTGGCGACGGGCCGCTGAAATTGGCGCTGATTAACGGCGACGACCAACTGCAACTGCGCGCCCTGGCCCGCTGTGACGGCGAGATTGCCGACGACGCCAGCTTGCACGCGATGGTGGGCAACGCCGTGTTGTTAATTGCCATCAACCCGCGCCAAGGCGAGCGCTACCAAGGCATTGTCGAACTCGGTAAGCCGAGTGTGAGTGAGTGCTTACAAGACTATTTTGAGCGCTCCGAGCAATTAAAAACCGCACTTTGCATTAAAACTGGCGTTTATGACGGCGAAAGTGTCGCCGCCGGCATGTTGCTGCAAGTGATGCCCGATGGCATCGGTGAGCAAGACGATTTGCAACACCTGCAAGTGCTGATGGAAACCGCCAAGGCTGAGGAGCTTTTTGGCCTTAGTGCGGAAGAGATGCTCTATCGTCTCTATCACGAAGAAGAGGTGGAATTATTTCCGAAAAGTGCGGTGCGCTTTCACTGTGGCTGCTCGCAAGAGCGCAGTGGCGGCGCGCTGATGCTGCTCAGCGACGATGAAATTGATGACATTCTCGCCGAGCACAATGGCAGCATAGACATGCGCTGTGAATGTTGTGGCACCCATTACTATTTCAACAAAGACACCATTGCCCAAATGAAACAGCAGCACTAGCAAAAACCCCGCACAATGCGGGGTTTTATTTGTTTTATTTTTTATAAAATTTTGTGATCAACTTCTCAGACTTTGATCAAGCTAACAGTTTTACAAAACTTTTTGCCGTAGAATGTCACCATTATTTGGTATTTAATCTTCAACTAACGAGGTAATTATGAGCAGTGTAGAACAAGTCGTTCAAGACTTAGCAAAATTGGGTATTCACGACGTTAAAGAAGTGGTTTACAACCCAAGTTATGATCAACTTTTCGCCGAAGAAACCAAAGACGGCCTTGAAGGCTTTGAAAAAGGCCAAGTGACCGAACTCGGTGCCGTGAACGTGAAAACGGGCGTTTACACCGGCCGCTCACCAAAAGACAAATTCTTTGTCAAAGACGAAACCACTGAAAACACCATTTGGTGGACATCCGACGAGTACAAAAACGACAACAAACCTGTCAGCAAAGAAACTTGGAAAGAAGTGAAAAAACTCGCCACCGAAGAGTTGAGCAACAAACGTTTGTTCGTGGTGGATGCCTTCTGTGGTGCCAACGAAAGCACCCGCTTGAAATTGCGCTTTGTGATGGAAGTGGCCTGGCAAGCGCACTTTGTAACCAATATGTTCATTCGCCCAACCAAAGAAGAATTGGCCAACTTCGGCGAGCCAGATTTTGTGATCATGAACGCCTCTAAAGCGAAAGTGACCAACTACAAAGAACTCGGCCTCAACTCTGAAACTGCCGTGGTGTTCAACTTGACTGAAAAAGTGCAAGTGATCTTAAACACATGGTACGGCGGGGAAATGAAAAAAGGTATGTTCTCTTACATGAACTACCTGCTGCCACTCAACGGCATGGCTTCTATGCACTGCTCGGCTAACACCAGCAAAGACGGCAAAGAAACCGCGATTTTCTTCGGCCTTTCAGGCACGGGTAAAACCACCCTGTCAACCGACCCTAAACGTTTGTTGATTGGTGATGATGAACACGGCTGGGACGACGACGGTATCTTCAACTTTGAAGGCGGTTGCTACGCGAAAGTGATCAATTTGTCTAAAGAAAACGAGCCAGACATCTACAACGCCATCAAACGCGATGCGTTGCTTGAAAACGTCACCGTGGATGAAAACGGCAAAATCGACTTCACTGATAAGAGCGTGACTGAAAACACCCGTGTGTCTTACCCAATCTATCACATTGAAAACATTGTGAAACCGGTGTCAAAAGCGGGACACGCCAACAAAGTGATCTTCTTGTCGGCTGACGCCTTTGGTGTGTTGCCACCGGTGTCTATCTTGACACCAGAGCAAACCAAATACTACTTCCTCTCTGGCTTCACCGCCAAATTGGCCGGTACAGAGCGCGGCGTGACTGAACCAACCCCAACCTTCTCAGCGTGTTTCGGCGCGGCTTTCTTGAGCTTGCACCCAACCAAATACGCCGAAGAATTGGTGAAAAAAATGGAAGCCACTGGCGCCAAAGCTTATCTAGTCAACACCGGCTGGAACGGCAGCGGCAAACGTATCTCCATTAAAGATACCCGCGGCATCATCGATGCAATTTTAGATGGCTCAATCGACAAAGCCGAAACCAAAAATATCCCAATTTTTGATTTCAAAGTGCCAACCGCACTGCCAGGCGTTGACCCATCAATCCTTGACCCACGCGACACTTATGCCGACAAAGCAGAGTGGACCAAACGCGCTGAAGACTTGGCAGACCGTTTCGTGAAAAACTTCTCGAAATACACTGGCAACGAAGCCGGCAAAGCGTTGGTCAGCGCAGGCCCTAAAAATAATCAGCTTTAAGCTCTTCTCCAACCGCACTTTGCACAAAGTGCGGTTTTTTTTGCGCGCTGAAAAATGAACGTGTACAATCTAGCCATAATCATTCTTATTTGTATTCGAGGTTTGTATGACCGCACTTTGCCCCCACACCCAGCTCTCCGCCCAGCATGGGCTGCTCAGTTGCCCTTTAAACCAATTCCAACTGATTGATATTGAAGGCGCGGATGCGCAAACCTTCCTGCAAGGGCAGCTCACCTGTGATGTCAACAAACTTGCTGTGGGCGAAAACACCTTGTGTGCGCACTGCGACCCGAAAGGCAAAGTGTGGGCGGTCTATTGGCTGGTGAAATTCAGCGAAACGCATTTTGCGCTGCTGGTGAGAAAGGCTTTGTTGCCACAAGCGTTGCAAGAACTGAAAAAATACGCCGTGTTTTCAAAAGTGACCTTCACCGAGCGTGAGGCAGCGCTCTTTGGCCTGGCGGGCAGTGATGCAGCCGAGGCACTGGGCGCCCACCTTGAGGCACCGAATAGTGAAACGCCGCTCAGCCAGCGCGGCGAGCTGCACGCCTGCTACCTTGCCTGCCCACAACCGCGCTTTTTGCTCATTGCACCCGTTGAGGGTTTCACGCTTAAGACAACGCACGATGCAACGCTGTGGGATGTGCTTGACCAGCAAGACGGCGTGCCCGTGCTCTCTGGTGCCAGCCAGCAGGAATTTATCCCGCAGGCGCTGAATTTGCAACACTTAGGCCGCGCCATTTCCTTCCAAAAAGGCTGCTACATCGGGCAAGAAACGGTCGCCCGCGCCAAATACCGCGGTGCGAATAAACGCGCGCTGTTCACCCTGATTGCAACAACCCCTGTGCAAGCCGAACTTGGCACCAGTGTGGAGCTGGCACTTGAGCAAAACTGGCGCAAAACCGGCCATATTGTAAGTGTAACCTGCCATAACAACACGCACTATGTGCAAGTGGTGCTACCGAAAGACACCCAAGCCAGCGCCAAGCTGCGCCTAGGCGAGGTGCCTTTAGCGGTGCTGCCCCTGCCGTTTGAGCTCAACGACGAATAACAAAAAGCCCCTTGCTCTTGAAGACCAAGGGGCTTTTCACTGACGTATAAGTCAATTATGCCTTGACCGCACTTTGGATAAAGTCTAACAGTGCGTCTTTGGCGATCATGCGTTTTTCGCCGCTGCGGCGGTGTTTGTATTCAATCTCGCCGTTGTTGAGGTTCTTCTCGCCGATCACAATCGTGTGCGGGATGCCAATCAACTCCATGTCGGCAAACATCACGCCTGGGCGCTCTTTGCGGTCATCAAACAGCACCTCAATGCCTTGGGCACTCAAAGTGCGGTAGAGCTCTTCGGCGTAGGCCTGCACGGCGGGGGATTTGTGCATATTCATCGGCACAATCGCCACTTGGAACGGCGCGAGCGCATCTGTCCAGATGATGCCGCGCTCGTCGTGGTTTTGCTCAATCGCGGCGGCCACCACACGGCTCACGCCAATGCCGTAGCAGCCCATTTCCATGGTTTGCGGCCGGCCGTCTTCGCCTTGCACAGTGGCATTCATCGCTTTGGAGTATTTTTCACCGAGCTGGAAGATGTGGCCAACTTCAATCCCACGTTTGATTTGCAGCACGCCTTTGCCGCACGGGCTTGGGTCGCCTTCCACCACGTTGCGCAAATCTGCCACCTCAGGCTCTGGCAAATCACGCCCCCAGTTGATGCCAAAATAGTGCTTGCCGTCAATGTTGGCACCGGCGGCAAAGTCACTCATTGTCGCCACGCTGCGGTCAACAATAATTGGCAGTGGCAAATTCACTGGCCCCAGTGAGCCAACGCCTGCGCCAATCGCGGCTTTGATCTCTGCCTCGTCAGCGAAAGTCAGCGGCGAGCCGACTTGTGGCAATTTCTCAGCTTTCACTTCATTGAGCTCGTGATCGCCGCGCACCATCAGCGCGACCAAACCGCACTTGCCGTTTTCGTCTGCCACGCCGCGCACAATTAGAGTTTTCACGGTTTTTTCAATTGGCAGATTAAACTGCTCAACCAGTTGTGCGATGGTTTTCGCATTCGGCGTATCCACCTCACGCATCGCCTCACTCGGCGCGCGGCGCTCGCCTAATGCCAAAGCTTCCGCCAGCTCAATATTGGCGGCGTAATCGGATTCAGTTGAAAAAACAATATCATCTTCACCGCTGGCGGCCAGCACTTGGAACTCGTGGGAGGCGCTGCCACCAATCGAGCCGGTGTCCGCCTGCACAGGGCGGAAATCGAGCCCCAAGCGGGTGAAAATGTTGCAATAGGTTTGATACATCACATCATAGGTTTCTTGCAAGCTAGCTTTGTTGATGTGGAATGAGTAAGCATCTTTCATCAAAAACTCGCGTGAGCGCATCACCCCAAAGCGAGGGCGCACTTCATCGCGGAATTTGGTTTGAATTTGGTATAAATTGATCGGCAACTGTTTGTAGCTAGTCAGCTCACGGCGCGCGAGATCGGTTATCACCTCTTCGTGAGTGGGCCCGAGCACAAAGTCACGCTCGCCGCGGTCTTTAATGCGCAAAAGCTCAGGGCCGTATTGCTCCCAGCGACCTGATTCTTGCCACAAATCCGCTGGCTGCACCACCGGCATCGAGACTTCAATCGCGCCACTTTTGTTCATTTCTTCACGCACCACGCGTTCGACTTTTTGCAACACCCGCAGCCCGGTTGGCAGCCAAGTGTAGAGGCCGGCGGCCAGTTTGCGCACCATGCCTGCGCGCAGCATCAGTTGAATGCTGACAATTTCCGCGTCATTGGGGGTTTCTTTTAAGGTTGATAATAAATATTGGCTTGTTCGCATAGATTTGTTCCAAGGGTGAAAATGGCGCTATTTTAGCACCAAAGTGCGGTTGGTTGGTATAAAAATCCGCGCAACCGCACGTTTTGATCAAAAGCGCTTGCTCAGCTCAAGGAAGATGCGGCTTTTGTCGTAGGTGTAAAACGGGTGGTTACTTTTCACGTTTTGATAACTCCAGGTCACGCGCGGGGTGATGCCCCAAAAGTGTACGCTGCGATGCCATAGGCTGACATTGGCGGAGTATTCATCGTCTTTTTGCGCCACGGTCAAAAACCGCCCAGGCGCTTTGTATTCGCGCTTGCCGTAGCCCAGCACCACGCGAGTTGACAGGCCCCATTTCCACTCTTGCCCCCAGCCTAGGCGCAAACCTTTGCGATCGGAGGCGTCGTCTTTGTCGCGCGCGTTGTCACGGCTGTAATCGGCGCCGAGTAGCCAATACTGATTGCCGCTTGGCATATAAAGCAAGGTGTTGGACCACAAATAGTTGTTGCCGTTTAAGTGCTTACGTTCTTGGTAGCGCTGCTCGCCGTATTCCAGCGCGCTGGAAATTTGCCAGTGCGGGCTGAGCCAATAGCTCGCATCAAGCCGCGCGCCGGTGGTTTTTGAAAACTGTTTTAACGCATCGCCACCGCTTGAGCCGCCGCCATACCAGCGTTTTTCAAAAAACGGCGTAAGGCTGATTTCACTGCGCGCGGTTTGAAAGCCCACGCCTGCGCCCACGCGTGCGGTGACTTGATTGTATTTTTTGTTATCCCAATAGTATTTGCCATAAACATCACCGCTGAGCTTGGTGAACCAGCCACCTTGCAGTGACCATTTTTTATCCACGCCAAAATTGTAACTCAGCCCTTGCGCATCTTCGCGATCCCAAGCGGTGAACTTGCGCCCGTTGACATCAAGCGTGGTGCCCGCTTTGGGCGCGTTGTTAATGTTCGGCTCACGCATATAACTCACGCCACCGTTGAACGACCACGCATCGCGCTGATTGAGCGCTTGCAAATATTGATCAATCACCTCTTTGGCCTCAGCAGGCAGCTTTTCACTGCGCAGCTTTTCAAATTGATCTTTCGCCGCGTCGTTTTCGTTGTTTAAAAACAGCGCCTGCGCCATTTGAAAGCGCACTGGCAGCACTTGCGGATTTTCAGCAAACAGTTGGCGATAAAGCGCCACCGAGCGGGCATAATCGCCTTTTTCGCGCGCCAAAATCGCCTCGCCCCATTTCACCAACAGTGGGTCATGTTTATCAAAAGTGCGGTACATCGGCAGCAACAGCGCCACGCCATCGGCGTTGTTTTGCACCAAGGCTGGCACCAGCGCGCGCACCACCAAATCAGGGTGTTTGGCCAGCTCTTCTTTGCTGATCGACAGCGTTTTGTCGTCCTTTTCGCGCGCCACGGCAGGCGCCTTTTTCGGCGCAACAGGGCGGGCAACGTCAAGCTGAGTTTCGGGCAAATCGCGCGGCTCAGGCTTGGCCTCTTGCGCCAAAGCAGGCGCGGAAATCAAAAGTGCGGTCGCCAGCAGCGACAAGGGTAATTTGCTGATGTGATACGTCATACGGCTCCCTAAAATAAATAAAGCTATCCATGCGAATAGCTTTATTGTAACAGGTTAAATAAGAATGTTTATCACTTTATCATTTTTGCTTTTCAGCAGCAAACACCACGCCCCATTTTTCATTGTGCGCAATACCTGCCACATTTGCGGCATTTGGCCCGTAGAATGCGCCATTTAATTGCGCTGTTTTTTCTGCTTCAGATTGCAAATTAGCGCGCTCAATATCGGCTTTATCTAGGTTAACCAAGCTTGCTGTACCCGCAAATTTGTTGCCTTTGATGTCTGCTTGAAGCGTCACCATTTCTTTTCTGTCTTTATCATTGGATTTGGTTGATGCATAAATGCTACCAGTGAGTTTTTTAGCATCGAAATCAGCGGTCAGCTCAGGTGAGAAGTTCATGGCTCTCAATGCATCTTTTTCTTTGGTTCCATCAAGATCAAACAGCCCTACCATCGCGGAGTTTGTTGTGGCGTATTTCACTTTGTTTGATTGAGGAATATCCTTAAGTGCGGTCAACTCACCGTTGTAATAAGCAATCGCGTTATTACCTTTGACGGTGTAACCCACTTGAACGTAATCTAACACGTTGCCGCAGCAAACAGCCTCGTTATTGATAATCATCCAGCGGCCAGAATAAATGCCTGAATATTGATTCTGTTTTAACACAGACATTTCTTTGCCATCGACTTTGATTTTACCGTAATCATTTGAGCTGACTGCGGCATATATCGCATTGGCAGGCTTGCCGTCTTCAACGTTCAACGTCACGCTGCCACCATGATATTTATCGCCCGCAGCTTCAACTTTATTGACAACGTCTTTCGCCTTATCTTCTACCTTTTTCGCGGAGTTTTCGACTTTGTTCACGGCAGAATCGCTGCTGCTGTCGCCGTCACCGCCGCTGCTGCCACAAGCGGTTAACACTAATGCGGCCAGTGCGGTTAAGCTGAGTTTGATGAGTTTCTTCTCTAACATAATATGCTCCTTATGGTTGTGTTAATTGAATGAATGGGGGAACATCACGCACGGCAACGCGCACAGCGCATCAGGCCGTGGTGAAGGGAAAAGAGTACAAATAAACGCGGGAGAAAGGCGCTCGAGAAAGCGCGCCGTTAGGTGGCGGTCGGTCGGTCGGTCGGTCGGTCGGTCGGTCGGTCGGTCGGTCGGTCGGTCAGAAATTATCATGGCCTGGGCGTTTCCTGTAAATAGTCACCTGCCTATACTAATGCAAACCGCACGTTGTCGCGAGCGAAAAGTGCGGTTTTTTTGTGCGCGGTGTCACAGTTTTTCCAATTTGGCGATATGGGCGATCAGCCACTTGATGCCTTGGTTTTGAAAGGCGATTTGCAGTCGGGTGTTTTTGTCCGCGCCTTCCACGTTGATGATGGTGCCTTGGCCAAATTTGTTGTGCTGGACTTTTTGCCCCACCTTCCATTCGCTCTCACCAAACGCGCTGACCGCACTTTGGCTTGGCTGGAAGGTGCGGGTCACGCTGCCGCGCAGGCGGATTTCTTGCACGCACTCTTTCGGCAATTCGGCGACAAAGCGCGAGAGGGTGTGGCGCTCCTCTTTGCCATAAAGGCGACGGCTTTCGGCGTAGGTGAGGGTGAGTTTTTGCATCGCACGGGTGATGCCAACATACGCCAAGCGGCGCTCTTCCTCCAGCCGGCCGGGCTCTTCTAGCGCCATGCGGCTTGGGAAGATGCCCTCTTCCGCGCCGACAATAAACACCCGTGGGAACTCCAAGCCCTTGGCGGAGTGCAATGTCATTATCTCGACGCACGCCTGATGGCTGTCGGCTTGGCCTTCGCCGGCCTCAAGCGAAGCGTTGGTTAAAAACGCCGTCAAATCGCTGAGATCTTCCGCCTCGTCGGGTTTGACAAAGCCGCGCGCGGCGGAGACCAGCTCCTCTAAGTTTTCGATCCGCACTTCGCCTTTTTCGCCCTTTTCTTGCTGATACATAGCATATAGCCCTGAGTGCTTGATCACATAATCGGTTTGTGCAAACAGTGGCATTTCTTGCGTTTCTTGATCAAGGGCGTTGACCAGCTCGGTGAAACGGAAAAGTGCGGTCAGCGCGCGGCCGGCGAGCAGGTTTTCATGAAAGGCGAGGTTAATTGTCTGCCACAGAGTCACGCCGCGCTCGCGGGTGATTTCTCGCAGGGTGTCTAAAGTGCGGTTGCCAATGCCGCGCGCAGGGGTGTTGACCACGCGCTCAAAGGCGGCATCGTCGTGGCGGTTGGCAATCAATCGCAAATAGGCCAGCGCGTCTTTGATCTCTTGGCGTTCAAAAAAGCGCACGCCGCCATAGATGCGATAAGGCACCTTGGCTTGGATAAACGCCTCTTCAAGCACGCGCGATTGGCTGTTGCTGCGGTATAAAATCGCGCAGTCGGTGTATTGCCCGCCGTCGTCGACCCATTTTTCCACCTGAGAAACCACAAAGCGCGCTTCATCCAGCTCGTTAAAGGCGCAATAAATGCCCACCGGCTCGCCCTCGCCGCCTTCTGTCCAGAGCTTTTTGCCCAGCCGCTCGGCGTTGTTGGCGATGAGCTCATTGGCGGCGCGCAAAATGTTGCCGGTGGAGCGGTAATTTTGCTCCAAGCGGATGGTTTGCGCGTTGGGGTAATCTTGCAAAAAGCGCTGAATATTCTCCACTCGCGCGCCACGCCAGCCGTAGATTGATTGGTCGTCGTCGCCGACAATCATCACCTTGCCCACGCCGCCTGCCAGCAGCTTGATCCAAGCGTATTGAATGGTGTTGGTGTCTTGGAATTCATCGACCAAAATATGGCCAAAGCGCTGTTGATAACGCTGCAAAATCAGCGGCTTTTTCAGCCACAGTTCATAAGCGCGCAGCAACAGCTCAGCAAAGTCCAGCAGCCCCGCGCGGTCGCACGCGTCTTGATAGAGTTTATAAATCTCAACCCATTCGCGCTCTTGATAATTGGCGTGATCTAAGTGCTGCGGCCGGCGGCCTTCGTCTTTTTGGTGGTTGATGTACCACGCCACCTGCTTGGGCGGGAAGTTTTTTTCGTCGTAATTGTGCAGCTTCAGCAGCCGTTTAATCATGCGCTGCTGGTCTTCACTATCCATAATTTGGAAATCTTGCGGCAGGTTGGCGTCTTCATGGTGGGCGCGCAAAATGCGATTGGCAATGCTGTGAAAAGTGCCAATCCACATGCCGCGATTGCCTTGATAGCTCTCGCGCTGCAAAGTGGCAAAAATGCGCTGGCGCATCTCGGCAGCGGCTTTGTTGGTGAAGGTCACCGCCAAAATCTCGCCCTCTCGCACGCCCTCAACGCCAATCAGCCAGGCAATGCGGTGGGTGAGCACCCGCGTTTTGCCCGAGCCTGCGCCCGCCAATACCAAATAGTTACCCAACGGCGCCGCCACGGCCTCACGCTGGCGCGCATTCAATCCATCAAGAAGCTCTGAAAATTCCATCCCAACCGCACTTTTACTGGTTATTTATCCAGTGATTATACTGCCTTTTGCGCCGTAATAAAATGCCAAAATACAAAGTGCGGTCACGCGCTTTATCCCATCAAAAGCGCAGATAAAACGCGCGGGTGAGTTGGCGGTAATCAGCGCTGTAATCGCCGTTGTCGTGAATGGTGAGGTTGTGGTGCGCGCAGGTGCTTTGTTGTTCGGTAAAGCTCAGCAACATGCGCTGTGGCGCTTTGCCGGCGGTGGTGGCCACATCAAGCCGCGCGTGGTTAAAAAGGCCGTGGGCGCAAGCGGCATCAATTAAATCAAGGCCGGCGTGAAACGGCAGCACCAGCGCAATGCGGCCGTTGGGCGCCAAGCACTGTTTGGCGCACAGCAGCCAGTCAAGGTGCGAGGCCAGCGCACTGTGGCCGATGTAGCGCGCGGTTTGCCGGCGGGCGTTGGCGCAAGCAACCCCGAGCGGGAAATACGGGGGGTTGGCGACAATCAAATCAAAAGTGCGGTCAGCGTGCGCGCAAAAGCTGGCGACATCGCCTTGGTGCACCGCAATCTGCGCCGCCCACGGGCATTGCGCGGCGTTCTCGCGCGCTTGCGCGCAAGCGTTGGGCTCAATGTCAACGGCGGCAATAGCAACGTGCGGTTGCGTTTGCAGCCGCTGGGCGAGCATTAAACTTAAAATGCCGCAGCCGCAGCCCATGTCCAGCACCGAGCGCACGCTATCCAGCGCCACCCAGCTGCCGAGCAAAATGCTGTCGGTGCCCACCTTCATGGCGCAGCGATCGTCTTGGATAAAAAACTGTTTAAACTGAAAGCTCATCGGATTCTCGCGATAAAAAAAGTGCGGTTTGCCACCAACACCGCTATAATCAGGGCAACATAAAAGGATACCCTATGACAACATTTGACGAATTTGATTTACACCCCGCGCTGCTCAAGGCCATTGCCGCCAAGGGCTATGCGCGCCCAATGGAAATTCAACGCCAAACGCTTGAGCCGGCGCTCGACAAGCGCGATATTTTAGGCTCTGCGCCAACTGGCACGGGCAAAACGGCGGCGTTTTTGATCCCCGCCATTCAGCATTTGCTCGACTTCCCGCGCAAAAAGCCCGGCGCGCCGCGTGTGCTTATTCTAACACCAACGCGCGAGTTGGCTCTACAAGTGGCTGAACAAGCGACAGCGTTATGCCAGTTCACGCCGCTGAAAGTCACCACCATCACCGGCGGCGTGGCGTTTTTAAACCACGCTGAGGCCTTTAGTGAAACGCAAGATATTGTGGTGGCCACCCCAGGGCGGCTGTTGCAATACATCAAAGAAGAGCATTTTGATTGCCGCGCGGTGGAGATTTTGATTTTTGATGAAGCTGACCGCCTTTTGGAGATGGGCTTTGGCCAAGATGCGGAAACGATTGCGGCAGAAACCCGCTGGCGTGGGCAAACGCTGCTCTTTTCTGCCACATTGGAGGGCGAATTACTGCACGATTTCAGCACGCGATTGCTCAATGACCCCGTGACCGTGGACGCTGAGCCAAGCCGGCGTGAGCGCAAAAAAATTCACCAATGGATGTGCCATGCTGATAGCAAAGAGCACAAATTCAAGCTGCTGGTGCGCATCATTGAAAACGAGCAAATTGCCCGCGCCATTGTGTTTGTGCGCAAGCGTGAAGACGTGCGCCCACTTAGCGAGATGCTGCGCAAACGCAACGTGCGCAGCACCTACCTTGAAGGCGAAATGGCGCAAACCCAGCGCAACAACGCCATCGACAAGCTCAAAAACGGCGTGGTCAACGTGCTGGTGGCCACCGATGTGGCCGCCCGCGGCATCGACATTGACGATGTGGATTATGTCTTCAATTACGATTTGCCTTATAGCGCCGACGTTTACCTCCACCGCATTGGCCGCACTGCGCGCGCAGGCAAAAAGGGCGCGGCGGTGTGCTTGGTGGAAGGGCACGACTACAAACTGCTGGGCAAAATCCGCCGCTACACCCAGGAGCTCATCAAACCACGCGTGATTGAAGGCCTTGAGCCGCGCACCAAAGCGCCGAAAGACGACGGCAAAAAATCCCCGAGCAAAAAACAAAAAGCACGCGCTAAAGCGAAAAAAGCCGGAAAAAAAGACGACGCAAAAGAAAATCAAGGTGCGCCATCGCGATCGCAAAAACATCGGCAAGCCAAAACCGAAGGGCAAAGCCAAGTAAAACCAAAAGTGCGGTTAATACCGCACTTTGCTTATCACTTCCCTTTTTATTTATTCAACTGAAAGTCACATTTGTAAACTATATATATCAAAAAGTATTCACAAAAAAGACATTTGATCCCAAATGGTATATTTGCTATGCTTTCATAGACGTTTGAAATCGCACATTTCAAATTACCATAACAACAATTGGAGGATATCCTATGAAGCGTACTTATTTAGCTCTGGCATTAGTTGCATCTTTAGGTCTTGCCGCGTGTAGCAGCAGCGACGACGACAAGAGCACAGAAGATCAATTGAAAGACAAATACACTCAATTGGAAGACTCTTTCAAAGATGGCGTCGAATCAGTTAAAGGTAAAATTCACTCAATCAAAATTGGTGACAAAACCTATGATTTAACTGACGCTAAAGGATCAAAAGAATTTAAAGATTTCAAAGAGAAAAAAGAAGATTCAACAACAATCATCACAAGTGATGGTTATGAAGAAAGCAATTTCGGTGTCGTAAAACTGGCTAATCATGGCAAATTCTTTAGCTATGGTGTGCCGACAAAAGATATGCCTGATGAAGGTAAAGCAAACTACTTTGGTGGTGCGTTATTTACCCAAGATGGTGGCAAAACATTAGAATCTGGTCGCGCAAATATTGGTGTGGATTTTGGTAAACGTGAGATCGATGGTGAAATCATCTCTGACAAAAATAAATCCATCACCTCATTCAAAACTGACTTTGCGAAAGGCTCAAGCAAATTTAGTGGAGACGGTGTAACTGGTGGATTCTACGGTGATAACGCGGCTGAAATCAGTGGTAAATTTGATAAAGGCGGCTACACTGGTGTATTCGGCGGTAAAAAAGAAAATAATCATTCTTTTATTCCATCTTCAAAGCCACTCGTTTGAGTGGCTTTTTTATTGCCGCACGTTGGCCTGTCACAGCAATTTTTAAAAAATAAACAAACTCGTTTCACATCGCGATAAACTTTGTTATCGTTATATGGTTTTTTAAATAACGATGGAGTTGCTATGAAAAAATTAAAAGTGCGGTTTTGCTTACGCTGGCCTTTGCCTCAACCATGGCGTGGGCCGATCGCCAAATTACCGACCAACTAGACCGTCAAGTGACGATTCCTGACACCATCAGCCGCGCGGTGGTGTTGCAACACCAAACGTTGGATATTGCCGTGCAGCTTGACGCAACCGACCAAATTGTTGGGATTTTGTCCACTTGGAAGAAAAATCTCGGTAAAGATTATGTCCGTTTGGCACCACAATTGGAAAAAATGGCCATGCCTGGTGAGCTGACCAAAGTGAATATCGAAAGCCTGCTCTCACTCAAGCCTGATGTGGTATTTGTCACCAACTACGCGCCACCTGAGATGATTAAACAAATCTCTGACGCGGGCCTGCCGGTGATTGCTATTTCACTGCGGGTGTCGCCAAAAGATGAGCAAGCCAAGCTCAACCCAACCTTGCAAGATGAAAACGAAGCTTACAGCGAGGGGCTCAAACAAGGCATCGCACTGATTGCTAACGTGTTCAACAAGCAACAAAACGGTGAAGCATTGATCAAAGCCGCCTTTGCCAACCGCCCATTGCTCAAAGCCCGCTTGGCCAATGTGCCCAAAGGTGCGCGCGTGCCAACCTACATGGCTAACCCTGATTTAACCACCTACGGCTCGGGCAAATACACCGGCTTGATGATGGAGCACGCGGGCGCCAACAACGTGGCAGCCAGCACCATCAAAGGCTACAAACAAGTGTCAATGGAGCAAGTGCTGAGCTGGAACCCAAGCGTGATTTTTGTGCAAAACCGCTACCCAGACGTGGTGCCTGAGATTGTCAACGGCACGCAATGGCAAAATATCCAAGCGGTGAAAGACAAAAAAGTCTATTTAATGCCGCAATATGCCAAAGCGTGGGGCTACCCAATGCCTGAGGCCGTCGGTTTAGGCGAGTTGTGGATGGCGAAAAAGCTCTACCCTGAGCGCTTTGCAGACATTGATTTAGATAAAATGGTTAACGATTATTACCAAAAATTCTATCGCACCCACTATGTCCCAACCCCAGCTAAACAGTAACCGCACTTTATGGCTGCTCGCCCTTGGGCTGCTGGCAACCGTCCTGATCTCACTCGGTCTGGGGCGGTATGCCTTATCCCTTGAGCAAATCCTCACTTTGTTGTACCAGCGCATCACCGCGATGCCCATGCCCGCCATTGAAAGCCAAGTGCTGTTTGATGTGCGCCTGCCGCGCATTTTAACCACTGGCCTTGTCGGCGCGGGCTTGGCACTCAGCGGGGCGGTACTGCAAGGCGTTTTTCGCAATCCGTTAGTCGATCCCCACGTGATTGGTGTCAGCTCAGGCGCGGCCTTTGGCGGCACATTGGCGATCTTTTTTAGCCTGTCCACCTTGGCGCTGTTTGCCAGCACCTTGACTTTTGGCATCGCCACCTTAGTGCTGGTGTTTTTGTTCAACCGCCGCGTGGCCAGTGGCAGCTTGTTGATGCTGATTTTAACCGGCATGATTTTAAGCGGCTTTTTCGCCGCGCTGGTGAGCCTGTTGCAATACATTTCCGACACTGAAGAAAAGCTGCCGAGCATCGTTTTTTGGCTGATGGGCAGCTTTGCTACCGCCAACGGGCAAAAACTGTTCTTTTTCGCCCTGCCATGGGCGCTGTGCTCGGCGGTGTTACTTGGGCTGCGCTGGCGGCTCAACGTGCTGTCACTCAACGATCGCGACGCCTGCGCCCTGGGCGTCAAGGTCGCTCCTTTGCGCTGGTGCGTGCTGTTTTGCGCGGGCACCATTGTGGCCTGCCAGGTGGCGATTAGCGGTAGCATTGGCTGGGTGGGGCTGATTATCCCTCACATCAGCCGGATGTTAGTGGGCGCTGACCACCAAAAATTGCTGCCCACCGCCATGCTCGTGGGCGCGATTTATTTGATTGTGATCGACGATCTCGCGCGCACTTTAACCGCCAGCGAAATCCCGATCAGTATCCTCACCGCACTTTTAGGCGCGCCGGTGTTCGCGCTGCTGGTCTATCGTTTACGACGGCAGGTGCACGATGAATAAGACCGCACTTTGCCTGCATAAATTGGGCTTTCACTACCCGCGCGCGCCTTGGCTGTTTGAGGATTTATCCTTTGCCTTAGCCCAAGGAGAGATTTTAGCCATTCTTGGGCCTAATGGCTGCGGCAAAAGCACGCTGCTTTCCCTGCTGCTCGGCCACCTCAAGCCGCGCACAGGCACGCTGCAAGTGGCCTCCACCATCGGCTTTGTGCCGCAATTTTTTACCGCCGCGTTTGATTACACCGTGCTGGACATTGTGCTGATGGGCCGCGCCCAACATATCCGCACATTTGCCACCCCGCGCGCGCAAGACCGCCAAGCCGCACTGGCCGCACTGGCGCAAATGCAATTAAGCGCGCTGGCGCCACAAAGCTTCAACACGCTCTCTGGCGGGCAAAAGCAGCTGGTGCTGATTGCCCAGGCGCTGGCCAGCGAGTGCCAGATAATGATGCTCGACGAGCCAACCTCCGCGCTGGATCT
The DNA here is from genome assembly GCF_014884965.1 of Spirabiliibacterium mucosae. Lineage (GTDB taxonomy): Bacteria > Pseudomonadota > Gammaproteobacteria > Enterobacterales > Pasteurellaceae > Spirabiliibacterium > Spirabiliibacterium mucosae. Next base: position 27,942 of record NZ_JABTBO010000020.1, read on the forward strand.
GTTCAACCAAAATCAGGTGCTCAATTTGCTCGCCGAGCTTGCGCGCGAGCGCCGCATCAGCATTGTGTTCACCACCCACCAGCCCAACCACGCCTTGGCAATCGCTGACAAAACATTGCTGATGCACCCCGGCCAACCGCACTTTGGCGCCAGCAACGCGGTGCTCAGCGCTGAGCAATTAAGCCGGCTGTTTACATTGGCGATGTCTCGCCACCGCGTGACCGAGCACGGCGTGCGCTTTGAGCATATCATCCCACTATTTGACACCTTGGTAACGCCACATGAACACACTGACTATCCTTAGCGCCGGCAGCTTTCGCCGCGCCTTAAACGCCTTGGCTGACGCCTTTCACGAGCAAAACCGCACGTTGACTATTGATTGCCACTTTGGCCCAGCAGGCTTGTTGCGTGAGCGGATTGAGCAAGGCGAGCACTGTGATATTTTCATCAGCGCCAATCTTGAGCACATCGACACCTTGAGCGCGCAGCACAAGGTGCTTGAGCGCGCCACCATCGCCCACAACTGCCTAGGGCTCACCGCCAAGCGCAGCCCTCAAACCGAGGGGCGCGATGCCTTGAGTTTGTTGTTTGACCGCACTTTGCGCCTGGGCACCTCAACCCCGAACGCCGACCCTTGTGGTGATTACGCCTGGCAGCTGTTTGAGCGGATTGACGCGCGCTACCCAGGCGAAGGAAAAAGCCTCAAACAGCGCGCGCTGCCTTTGGTGGGCGGCAAAACCACCGCGGCGATTCCTGAAGGGGAGATTGCCTCACGCTATTTGCTCGCTCACAATAAGGCTGATCTTTTCCTCGGCTACGCCCATTACGCCCCACTTTTGGCCGCTGACCCAGCACTCATCACGCTAGCGCTGCCAAGGGATCTCAATATCATCGCCGATTACGGCTGCGCACGGCTGCAAGCAAATGGTGCAGCAAGTGCGTTTTTCACCTTTTTACAAAGCGCACAGAGCCAGCGCATCATCGCCGCGCACGGCTTTATTGGCGGATAACATTTCACAAAAATCCCCCATCGGTGGTAAACTTAGCCAATTATGGAAAAATAATGCAAAGTGCGGTCACAAGAGAGAGCAGCAATGGCAGAGAATAAGAAAAAAGGTGGGTTTTGGTCTTGGCTGGGGTTAGGCAAAGACAAGCCGCAACCAGCCGAAAACGAGGAAGCGTCATCACAAGCGCAAGCAGAAGAACAAGCCGAACATGAGGCAGAAGCACAACGCTTAGCCGAAGAACAAGCGGCGCGTGAGGCAGAAGCACAACGCTTAGCCGAAGCGCAAGCGGCGCGTGAAGCAGAAGAAAAGCGCTTAGCCGAGGAACAAGCGGCACGCGAGGCAGAAGAAAAGCGCTTGGCTGAAGCACAAGCGGCGCGCGAAGCAGAAGCGCAACGCATAGCCGAGGAACAAGCCGCGCGCGAGGCAGAAGCACAACGCTTAGCCGAAGAACAAGCGGCGCGTGAAGCGGAAGAGAAACGCTTAGCCGAAGAACAGGCCGCGCGTGAGGCAGAAGCGCAACGCTTAGCCGAGGAGCAAGCGGCACGTGAAGCGGAAGAAAAACGCCTAGCCGAAGAGCAAGAAAAAAGACAAAGTGCGGTCGAGCAAGAAAAGCCGAGCCAAGGGGGCTTTTTCAGCCGCTTGTTAAAAGGCCTGGTGAAAACCAAGCAGAACCTAGGCAGTGGCTTTCGCAACCTCTTTCGGGGCAAAAAAATCGACGATGAGCTGTTTGAAGAGCTGGAAGAGCAGCTGTTGATTGCCGACATCGGCGTGCCGACTACCACCAAAATCATCAACAACCTCACCGAACACGCCAGCAAAAAAGAGCTGCGCGATGCTGAGCAACTCTATCAAAAACTCAAACAAGAGATGGCGGCGATCCTCGAGCCGGTGGCCAAGCCCCTTGAAATCACTGACAAAAAACCGTTTGTGATTTTGATGGTGGGCGTCAACGGCGTGGGCAAAACCACCACCATCGGCAAGCTGGCGCGGCAGTTCCAGCAACAGGGCAAATCGGTGATGCTGGCGGCAGGTGACACCTTCCGCGCAGCAGCGGTGGAGCAATTGCAAGTGTGGGGTGAGCGCAACAACATCCCTGTGGTGGCGCAAAGTACCGGCTCTGATGCCGCGTCGGTGATTTATGACGCGATGGAATCGGCGCGTGCGCGCAACATTGATATTCTTTTGGCGGATACCGCAGGCCGGCTGCAAAACAAAAACCACCTGATGGATGAGCTGAAAAAAATCGTGCGCGTGATGAAAAAGCTCGACCCAGACGCCCCGCATGAAATCATGCTCACCCTTGATGCGGGCACCGGCCAAAATGCCATCAGCCAAGCCAAGTTGTTTAACGAGGCCACAGGGCTGACGGGCATCAGCCTGACCAAACTCGATGGCACCGCCAAAGGCGGCGTGATTTTTGCCATTGCTGATCAATTTAATGTGCCGATTCGCTACATCGGGATTGGCGAAAAAATTGAAGATTTGCGCCCGTTTAACGCGCAAGAATTTATCGATGCACTGTTTAGCCAAGAACAAGACGAAGAATAAGGGCCGATATGATCCGATTTATTAACGTTAGTAAAGCCTACCTTGGCGGCAAACCTGCCTTGCAGGGCTTGAGCTTCCACCTGCCGGTGGGCTCCATGACTTATCTCACCGGCCACTCTGGCGCGGGCAAAAGTACGCTGTTGAAGCTCATCATGGGCATTGAGCGCGCCAATGGCGGCTCGGTCTATTTCAACGGGCACGACATCACCCGCTTAAGCGATGATCAAATCCCGTTTTTGCGCCGCCAAATTGGCATGGTGCACCAAGACTACCACCTGCTGACTGACCGCAGCGTGCTGGAAAATGTCTCTTTGCCGTTGATTATCTCGGGCATGCACCCTAATGAAATCAAGCGCCGCGCCTGTGCTGCGCTTGATAAAGTCGGGCTTTTGCACCGCGCCAATCACCTGCCGCTGCATCTCTCTGGCGGTGAGCAGCAGCGCGTTGACATCGCCCGCGCGGTGGTCAACCGCCCGCAATTGTTGCTGGCCGACGAACCTACGGGTAACCTGGATAAAACGCTATCGCGTGAGATCTTCCGCTTGTTTGAAGAGTTCAACCGCGTGGGGGTGACGGTGCTGGTCGCCACGCACGATCACACCATTGTGCAGCAATATCCAAAACCGACCTTAGTGCTTGAGCAAGGTCATCTTCGTGCATTTCAATAAGGAGATTCTATGAGCTCACGCCCAACCCAAGCGCCGTTTTGGATGCAAACCCAATATGTGTTGAAATCCGTGTTCAATGACCTGTGGCTAAAACGTGTTGGCACCGCGCTGACGGTGCTGGTGATCGCGGTGTCGTTGACCATTCCGACCATCAGTTATCTGCTGTGGAAAAACACCAAAGAGGCGGCCACCAAGTTTTACCCTGAGTCACAAATAAGTGTTTACTTACATAAAACCTTAAGCGAGGCCGATGCCAATTTGGTGGTGGACAAAATCCGCCAAGAAAAGGGCGTGGCGGAGCTCAGTTACATCTCGCGCCAGCAAAGTTTGGAGGATTTCCGCCAATGGTCGGGCTTCAATGATGAGCTGGCGATGCTCGACGACAACCCGCTGCCGGCGGTGGTGATGATAACCCCAACGGAGGCGTTTCAAACCAGCGCGAAGCTCACCGAGCTCAAGCAAACGCTGATCAAAATCAAAGGCGTGGATGAAGTGCGGCTAGACACCGACTGGATGGAAAAACTCGGCGCCATCACCTGGCTGGCTGGGCGCATTGCAGTGGTGTGCACCTTGTTGATGTTGCTGGCGGTGATTTTGGTGATCGGCAACAGCATCCGCTCGGATGTGTACAGCGCGCGCGCCAACATTGAGGTGATGAAGCTCCTCGGCGCCACCGAGCACTTTATCCTGCGGCCGTTTCTCTACACAGGCTTGATTTATGGCATTATCGGCGGCGTGCTGGCCACTTTGTTGAGCGGCTTGACGATTGCCTATTTCTCGACGGCGATTGACTATGTCGCCAATATTTTTGCGGTGAAATTTGAGCTCAACGGCATGAATGTTATCGAAGTGCTGTTTATCATCGCCCTGGCCGCCTTTACCGGCTGGTGCGGCGCGCTGATTGCGGCGAAAAAGCACATTCACCGCTTGGAAAATTGATTAAAACCTAAAGTGCGGTTGCCAATTTGTACAGCCGCGCGACATTCTCGGCGCAGGATTGCAAGTTTTGCGCACCGCACTTTAAGGTGTTCTCAAGGCTGTCGAGTTGCTGAATAATCGGGAACACCGCATCAATGCCGTGATCGTAAACGGCGACATAATCCGCGCGCAAGCAGCCGACAAGGGCAATCACGGGCTTGTTGTGCGCTTTGGCGCAGCGCGCCACGCCAATCGGCGTTTTACCGTGTACCGTTTGCCCGTCCATGCGCCCTTCACCGGTGATGACCAAATCGGCTGACCGCACTTTGCTCTCCAGCCCCACGGCGTTGAGCATAATCTCCACCCCAGAGCGCAACGCAACGTTAGGCAATAGCATCAATCCTGCGCCCATGCCGCCGGCGGCACCTGCGCCTTTGACGTCATTGATGGCTTTGTTAAGCTCACGCTCAACCACCTCGGCAAAATGGCCAAGGGCATGATCAAGGCGTTTGATCATCGTCTCATCGGCGCCCTTTTGTGCGCCAAACACCGCCGCCGCGCCGTGCTCACCTGTCAGTGGGTTATCGACATCACAGGCAACGGACAACCGCACTTTACTTAGGCGCTCATCCAGCTGTGATAAATCCACTCTCGCCAGGCTTGCCAGCGCAGCACCGCCGAAAGCGAGCTCGTCACCGTTGTCATCATAAAAATGCGCGCCAAGGGCTTGCAGCATGCCGATGCCGCCGTCGTTGGTGGCACTGCCGCCGATGCCGAGAATAATGTCCTCCACCTCGTGGCAAAGTGCGGTTTTGATCAGCTCGCCGGTGCCAAAGCTGGTGGTGTGCTCAGGATTGCGCTTATCCATAGGGACTAAATGCAGCCCCGAGGCGGCGGCCATTTCGATGATCGCCGTGCGCCCGTCGCCTGAAAGCCCCCACTGGGCTTGCACTGTTTCACCCAGTGGGCTTTTGACCGCACTTTGCATTAACTTGCCGCCGGTTGCGTCCACAAACGATTGCACCGTGCCTTCGCCGCCGTCGGCCATCGGCACCAAAGTGTAGCTAGCATCAGGGAAAATGCGCGCAAAGCCTGCTTGAATGGCCTGCGCCACCGCTTGGGCGGTGAGGCTTTCTTTGAAACTGTCTGGTGCAATCACAATGTGCATAGGCACTCCTTATAACACGTAGCGCTCAATCGCTTGCGCCACGCCTGAGTCGTTGTGGTGGCCGGTGATGGCATCGGCCATCGCTTTGAGCTCGTCGGTGGCGTTTTCCATCGCAATGCCAAGGCCGGCGTATTCCACCATGTGGGCGTCGTTGCCAGCATCACCCATGCAAATCACATCCCGCGCCGCGATGCCCAAAAACTCCGCCAGTGCCGCAATGCCGCTGCCTTTGTTGGCTTTCGGGTGGAGGAACTCCATAAAAAACGGCGTGCTTTGCACCACGGTGAACTGTTCTTTGAGCGTTGCTGGCAAGGTTGTCATCGCGTGGGTGACTTTTTCACTATCATCGGCATAGAGCACTTTGATGATCGGCTCCTCGTCGCTCAGCTCGGCAAAATCCAATTGGTTGAGCGTGATTTTGTTGATCTCCGCCTCGTGCTGGCTGCACGGCCCGCAATCAGGCGAGATGAGCCCACGCCTAGGTGAAAAGGCGTGCAGGTTGATGCCGATGGATTTTGCATGATCAGCGAGCAGCTTGGCCTCACGGCCAGTGAATTGGAAATCTTGAATGATCTTTTCATCACTGATGCGCTTGACCTGCGCGCCGTTAAAGCACAATACATAATCCTCGGGGCTGGTCATTTCAAGCTGCTCAAAATAGTGCTTGAGGCCGGCAAACGGGCGGCCTGAGGCCAGCACCACACGCACGCCGCGGTTTTTGGCGGCCAAAATGGCTTGACGGTTGCGCTCGCTGATGCGTTTTTGGCTATCAAGCAGCGTGCCGTCCATGTCTAATGCAATTAATTTATAGTTGTTCATAATATCCTCATGTGAATTTGCACTAGCATACCACAGACCGCACTTTGCCTGCACTACAAGGTGGCGCCATTGTGGGCAATCAGTTTTTGATACCAATAAAAACTCTTCTTCTTGCCACGCGCGAGGTCTTTGAGGTCAAATTCATCGCGGTTAACGTAAATAAAGCCGTAGCGCTTGCTCACCCCTTGGTGGGTGCTGACCAAATCAATCGCCGACCATGGATTATAGCCAAACACTTCCACCCCGTCGGCAATCGCCAGCTGCAGCTGCTGGAGGTGCTTTTTCAAATAATCGATGCGGTAGTCATCGTTAATGCTGCCGTCGTCTTCCACTTCATCAAAGGCACCAAGGCCGTTTTCCGTCACCAGCAGTGGCAAGGCGTAGCGCGAATAAATGCGCCGCATCGTAGTGCGAAAGCCCGCGGGGTCAATCTCCCAGCCAAATTCGTTGACACTTAAGTGCGGGTTTTTGCCGCCGCGGAAAAAGCCCGATTCGCCCACGGCAAGTTGCTGGTCACCACTTGAGCCGACGTCATCGCCGTCACCGTGGCTGGCGGACACGGTCGCCGAGCTGTAATAGTTAAACGCGATGAAATCAGGCTTGGCGGCTTTAAGCAGCGCCATGTCGCCCTCGGCGATGTCTGGGGTGGCATCGCGGGATTGCAAAAACGCCCACGCTAAGTGGTTGTATCGGCCATAAACGGCCATGTCGAGATAGAGCCAGTTGCGCAGCGCTTCAAAGTTATCCGCCGCGATGATATCTTCAGGTCGTGCACTGGCAGGATACACACAGGCAATGTTGATGGCCGGCGCAATTTTGGCGTGCGGCAGCATCTCATGGCATTTGACCATCGCTTTGGCCTGCGCCACAAACATATTGTGATTTTGCTGATAAATATCTTTCATTGGATTCTCGCCCTTGCCGCCGCCGGTGCCAAGCGCGTTGGGGTGCAAAATCATCATATTTTGCTCGTTAATCGTCAGCCAATAGCTCACGCGATCGCCCAAGCGCTCATAAAGTGCGGTGCAGTAGCGCTCAAAGGCATCAATGGTGGCGCGGTTTGACCAGCCGCCTTTTTGCGCCAAGGCATAAGGCAAATCAAAGTGATAAAGGGTGACAATCGGCTCAATATTGTGCGCGCGCAGCTCGTCAATTAACGCGCTGTAAAACGCCAAGCCCTTTTCATTGAGCGCGCCGTCGCCGTCGGGGAACACGCGGCTCCAGGCAATCGAAAAGCGATAGGCTTTCAGCCCCAGCTCGGCAAACAGCGCCACGTCTTCTTTAAAACGGTGGTAGTGATCCGCGCCCACTTTGAAATCGCTGGTATTGGGCACAACTGACGCCATATCAATCACTGACGGGCCTTTGCCGTCTTCGTCCCAAGCACCTTCAACTTGGTAGGCCGAGGTCGACGCGCCCCATAAAAAGTGCGGTGGGAAGGGGGTGCCATTGTGATGCTGCATACATTCTCCTTATTGTTATTGCTGCAAGATAATTGCTTAAGATACACATAAATGCGCAAAAAAACGAAAGTTTATTGCAAGAATGTGATCTTGGCTGGAATTCTTACATTCTCTCGCCCGCGCTACTTTTCATGGCTTGGGCAATTCCCGTAAAATTGGGCTGATTATTCTAATAACAAACGGAGTGTTTATGAAAATCACGTTTAATCAATTACATCTTGCCATGATGACCGCACTTTGCTTGCCTGCGTTGGCGAGCGCGGCGGATATGGACCTGCGCATTGTGGAAACCACCGACTTGCACGCCAACATGATGGATTATGACTACTACAAAGACAAACCGTCAGAAAAAATCGGGCTGGTGCGCGCGGCGGATTTGGTGCAAAAAGCCCGCGCTGAGGTGAAAAACAGCGTGTTGGTCGACAACGGGGATTTGATCCAAGGCAGCCCAATGGGCGACTGGGTGGCCTCCAAAGGCTTGAAAGAGGGCGAGCTGCACCCGGTGTATAAAGCGATGAACTTGCTCGATTATGATGTGGGCAATATCGGCAACCACGAATTTAACTACGGGCTGGAATTTTTAGACCGCTCAATTGCCGGCGCCAAATTCCCGTATATCAACGCCAATATTTATGTTGCTAACGGCAAAGACGACAAGCACTATTTCACGCCGTATATCATCAAAGAGTATGACTTTGTCGACACCGACGGCAACAAGCAACAGCTCAAGGTGGGCTACATCGGCTTTGTGCCGCCGCAAGTGCTGATTTGGGATAAGAAGAATCTTGAAGGCAAAGTGATCGCCAAAGACATCACCGAAACCGCCAAGCAGCTGGTGCCGAAAATGCGCGAAGAGGGCGCGGATATCGTGATTGCTGTGCCACACTCTGGCCTGTCTGCCGAGCCGTACCGCACTTTGGCCGAAAACTCTGTGTATTACCTCTCAAAAGTTGAGGGCATTGACGCCATCGCCTTTGGCCACGCGCACGCGGTCTATCCAAGCAAAGAGTTTGCCGAGATTCCAGGTGCGGACATTGAAAAGGGCACCATTAACGGCGTGCCGTCGGTGATGCCAGGGCGCTGGGGCAGCCACATTGGTGTGATTGACCTCAAGCTCAATAATGATTCGGGCAAGTGGAAAGTGGTCTCTGGCACCACCGAGGCGTTGCCGATTTATGACAGCAAAAACAAAACCGCCATCGCCAAGCAATACGTGCCGATTTTGGACGTGCTGAAAGACGATCACAAAAGCACGCGCGATTATGTCAACGCACCGATTGGCAAAGCCGATGACAAAATGTACAGCTTCCTCGCGCTGGTGCAAGACGATCCAACCATTCAAATTGTCAATCTCGCCCAGCAAGATTATGTCCAACGTTTTGCCCAAGGCGACCCAGATTTAGGCAACCTGCCAGTGCTCTCGGCAGCGGCGCCATTTAAAGTGGGCGGGCGCAAAAATGACCCAAGCAACTACACCGAGGTCGAAGCAGGCCAGCTGACCTTCCGCAACGCGGCGGATTTGTACCTCTACCCTAACACGCTGGTGGCGTTGAAAGTCACCGGCGAAGAGGTGCGCGAGTGGCTGGAGTGCTCCGCCGGCCAATTTAACCAAATTGACCCAACCAAGGCGGAAAAACAAAGCTTGATCAACTGGGACGGCTTCCGCACGTATAATTTTGATGTGATTGATGGCGTCAATTACCAAGTGGATGTGACCCAACCTGCGCGCTATGACGGCGAGTGCAAGCTGATTAACCCTGACGCGCACCGCATTGTTGATCTCACCTTCAACGGCAAGCCGATTGATGTGAAACAACACTTTTTGATTGCCACCAACAACTACCGCGCCTTTGGGGAAAAATTCCCAGGCACTGGCAGCGCGCACATCGCCTTCTCAGCACCGGATGAAAACCGCACTATTGTGGCCGATTACATCCGCCGCGTGAGCCAAGAGCAAGGTGAAGTGAAAGCCACCGCCGATAACAACTGGCGCATCAAAGCCATCCCTGACAACAAAGCGCACGTCTTCTTTGAAACCTCGCCGTCAGACAAAGCCGCGGCGTTTATCAAAGAAAAAGCCCAATACCCAATGCAAAACATCGGGCAAGACGACAACGGCTTTGCGTTGTATCAGTTGGATTTGAGCAAATAAGCCAAAAGCCAAAGTGCGGTTAGGCCAGGCAATTCGACAGGCACAACCGCACTTTTGTGCCCCCTTGTGGGCGCGCTGTGATGCTCAATGTGGCATTGAGCTCTTGCGCGCGCTCGCTCATGATATTCAGCCCGTAGTGGCCGCTCGGTTCGTTGAGTGAGGCAATACCCACACCGTCGTCTTGCACAATCACTTCGTTTTCACCGTCATCATTGGCGCGCGCAATCACTTCAATCACGCTGGCATTGGCGTGTTTAATGCTGTTGAGCACCGCCTCGCGCACAATTTGCAGCAGGTGAATTTGCTGCTGAGCACCAAGAATTTGCGACGGCAATGCGCACTCCAGCGTGATTTTGGCGTCACTGTTAGGCTGCAGGCTGTCAATCACCTCTTGCAGTGCCAGCGCAAGGTTGGATTCGTTCACGGTGAGGCGGAAGGTGGCCAGCAGCTCGCGCAGCTGGGTGTAGCCATCAGACAGCGCGGTTTCAAACTGGCTGACAATTTGCAGGCTTTTTGGCGCATTGTCGCCCATTTCTCGCTCAATCGCGCGTTTGAGCAGCGTTAGCTGAATTTGCAAAAACGCCAGCACTTGCGCCAATGAGTCGTGCAATTCCCGCGCGATGATGGAGCGCTCTTGCATCAGCAAAAGTTGCTGCTGCTGCTTGGCCAATTGCGCCGAATGCAGCGCGCGGCCGAGCATTTGCGCGATGTTTTCAATCGTGCGCAAATCAGGGTACCCCTGCCCGCGCTGCCAATGGAGCTGGCCGAGATTTTTATCCCCAATGGTGATGCGTGTGGTGTGCCACGGTTTGGACTCGCTCACCTCGCCCACGTCCATGCTCCACATCTCATTGCCGTTAAGTTGCAGCCGCAGCGCTTGCAGGGATTCGTTTTGCCGCAGCGAGGCGAGGATAATATGCAGCCCCTCGCGGTTGACCTCACTGGTGCTTAAGCGCTGGGAGGCGAAATAGAGCATCGACAACGTGCGGTTGATTTGCGTTAAACTGTGGGTTTTTTCATTGACTTGATGCTCAAGGCAGTCGTAGAGTTTTTTCAGCTCTTTGGCCATTTGCGTGAACCCGCGCGAGAGCACGCCGAGCTCGTTGTCGCTGTCGACATCAAGCTGGAGGTGTTCAAATTGGCCGTTTTGCACCTGTTGGCTGGCGGTCACCAGCCGCCCTAAGGGCTCGACCACTTTTTTGCGGCTATAACCGAGCAGCAACAAGCCCAAGGCGGCCATCAGCAGCAGTGCGCAAATGTTGGAATAAATCGCCACCATCAGCTGGCGCTCGGAAAATGTCTGCAACACGCTAACAAAATGGTCAACTTGGTTGACATAATCGCCCAACTGCTCACGATAGCCCGCTTTGTCGCCAGCGAGAATAAAACGCTCCATCACCTGCCAGCGCGAGAGCAAAGTGCGGTACGCCATTTGCACCTCATCGGGCACATAAATGTGATTAAGCCGCACCAATGTGGGCGAGCGCAACGTCTCACGATAAAGCGCCACGCCCGTTTCAACCGCCTGTGGCTGGTAGTCCATATCATGCAGCAGGCGGTAGCTTTGCATCCGCAGGGAGCCGGAGACGTTAATCATCTCCGCATCGGATTGATTGCCCACCATAATCAAGGTGGTCACACCCGTAGCCAGCCCCGAGAGCAGCATGATCGAGAGCACATACAAGGCCAGGCGTTTGGTTAAAGAGCGGTGAAACTGCATTTATTCACGCACCAGCTGCTCATGCGCCCACAGCTCAGGCAACGTTTCACGCCGGCGGATCAAGTGCGCTTTATTGCCGTCTACCAGCACTTCCGCCGCGCGCGGGCGGGTGTTGTAGTTTGACGCCATGCACGCGCCATAGGCACCGGCCGAGCGCTGCACCAGCAAATCGCCTGCGGCAATGGCCAAGGTGCGGTCTTTGCCCAAAAAATCACCTGTTTCACAAATCGGCCCCACCACGTCATAAACCGCACTTTGGCGATCTAAAGTGCGGTCGGCCTCGATGATTTGCATATAGGCTTGATACAGCGAAGGGCGAATCATGTCATTCATACCCGCGTCCACAATCGCAAAATGGCGCTGCTCATTGCTTTTGATAAATTCTACTTTGGTCACCAGCACGCCGGCATTGGCAACAATCGCCCGCCCAGGCTCAAGGATGATTTCAAGCTCAGGGTAATCCTTGAGCTTTGCCAGCAGCGCTTTGGTGTATTCGCTCGGTTGCGGGGGCGTTTCGCCGTTATAAGGCACGCCCAAGCCGCCGCCAAGGTCAAGGTGCTCGATGGTGATGCCGTCTTCTTTGAGCGCTTGCATCAGCACCAACAAGCGGTCGGTAGCGTCTAAAAATGGCTGCAATTCAGTGATTTGCGAGCCGATATGGCAATCGAGCCCGACAATTTTCACGTTGGGCAGCGTGCGCGCGTGCCGGTAGGCGCTGCGCGCTTGCTTGACGCTAATGCCGAATTTATTTCTTTCAAACCGGTTGAAATATACGGGTGGGTTTTGGCGTCCACATCAGGGTTGACGCGCAAAGAAATCGGCGCGATTTTGCCCATCTCGCCTGCCACGGTGTTGATCAGCTCAAGCTCGGGCAAGGATTCCACATTAAAGCAGCGAATGCCAAGATCCAGTGCGCGCGCGATTTGCTCGGCAGTTTTTGCCACACCTGAAAACACCACTTTGTGCGGCTCGCCACCGGCGGCCAGCACGCGCTCAAGTTCGCCAAGCGAGACAATATCAAACCCCGCGCCCATGTTGGCCAGCTGGTTTAAAATCGCGATGTTGGAGTTGGCCTTCACGGCATAACAAATCAGGTGCGGGTGTGTGCCAAAGGCATCATCAAAGGCGCGGAAATGGCGCACCAGCGTGGCCTTGGAATAGACGTACAGCGGCGTGCCAAACTCGCTCGCCAGCGCGCTAATGGCGAGCTTTTCAGCGTAGAGTTGATTATCGTGGTATTGAAATAAATCCATGCCAATCCTTAATTTAGTGCTTGCGTGGTGCTTTGCTCAGCTTTTTGGTCGTCAGCGGGGAAATAAAGCGGGCCTTTCACGCCACAACTGGCGAGGCTACACAGGCAAAAAGCCGCAAGTGCGGTCAAAATTGCAGTTTTCATAATCTGTCCTTGTTGAATGATTTTGGCTATTTTAACCATTAATATCGACAATGTGCTATCACTATTGTTGGAAAGTTGTAAAATGCTATAATTTAGAGCCATTATGCGTGGAGAGCAAATCATGAATGTAACACAATACCATCAGCAAGTTGAGCAAACCTGGGCTGAAATTGAAACCGCCCTTGACGAGCAAGAAATTGATGTCGATTGCGATATTTTAGGCTCGGTGTTTTCCATCACCTTTGCCGACGGGCAACAGATTGTGATCAACAAACAAGAGCCGCTGCTTGAGCTGTGGCTGGCAAGCAAACTCGGCGGGTATCACTTCAAGTTCCATTCAGGGCAATGGCTCACCGCCGACAATCAAGAATTTTTCCAATTACTAACCGATGCATTGGCCGCCTATGGCGAGCAGGTGCGTTTTAAATGAGAGAGTTATGCGTAAACTGATTATCCTAACCGCACTTTTGCCGCTGTCAGCCATGGCGGCTGATTTGGCCACCAGCGAGTCGCCAGTCTATCACTCGAAAACCGAGCTGATGCTGCGCAAAAGCAAAGACAACTTCTTCTCGCTCGCGCCGTGTGAGCAAAACTACATTATGGAAACCTTCAGCAACGGCAATTTCGACATGCAAGACGGCAAAGAGAAAAAGCATGACGAAATCAAATTCCAAATCAGCCTTGGCTTGCCGATTTGGCGCGGCATTTTGGGCGAAAACTCGCTGCTCGGTGCCAGCTACACCCAACGCTCGTGGTTTCAACTGAGCAACACGATTGAATCCTCGCCGTTTCGTGAAACCAACTACGAACCACAGCTCTTTTTAGCCTGGTCAACCAAATACGCTCTGCCATGGGGCTGGACGCTCAACGACATTGAAACGGGCTTCAACCATGAATCCAACGGCCGCAGCGACCAATTTGAACGCTCGCGCAGCTGGAACCGCCTCTATGCCCGCGTGTCTGCGCGCAAAGACAACTGGATGGTGGAATTTAAACCGTGGTGGCGCATCCCTGAAAAAGCCGAAGACGACGACAACCCAGACATCACCGCCTATCGCGGCCACTCTGATTTGACTGTCGGCTACAAATACAACGAGCACCAAGTCAAGCTCACCGGCCACTATAACTTCAAAAGTGCCAAAGGCGGCATTTTGGCCAATTATAGCTACCCAATCACCAAGCAAGTGCGGTTTTATGTGCAGTATTACGGGGGCTATGGCGAGTCACTGATTGACTACAACCGCCGCATTCACCGCGTAGGGCTTGGCATTTCGTTAAATGACGTGTTCTGATTTGCCCGACGGTGATGCAAAGTGCGGTCAAGCGGCCGCACTGGCCGTGTTGCGCCAAGTGTTTGGCTACCAAAGCTTCCGCCACGGCCAACAACACGCCATTGAAGCCGCCCTGCAAGGGCGCGACAGCCTGCTGGTGATGGCCACCGGCTCCGGCAAATCATTATGTTACCAAGTGCCCGCGCTGTGTTTTGACGGGCTGACACTGGTGATTTCGCCACTGATTTCGTTGATGAAAGACCAAGTGGATCAACTCACCAGCAACGGTGTGGCGGCCGCCTTTCTCAACTCCAGCCAAAGCAGCGATGAGCAACAACAAGTGCAATCGCGCGCGATAAACGGCAGCTTAAAACTGCTTTACATCTCGCCTGAAAAGGTGATGACCAGCAGCTTTTATCATTTCGTCAGCCAGTGCAAGCTGAGCTTTATCGCCATTGATGAGGCGCACTGCATCTCCCAATGGGGGCACGATTTCCGCCCTGAATACAGCCTGCTCGGCGGGCTAAAACGCAGCTTTCCCACCGTGCCGATGATGGCGCTGACCGCCACCGCCGATCGCACCACGCGCGAGGATATTCTCCAGCTGCTTAAACTTGAAGACCCGTATGAATACATCGGCAGCTTTGACCGCGCCAATATCCGCTACACCTTGATGGAAAAATACAAAGGCGTGGAGCAAATGTGCCAGTTTGTGCTCTCGCAAAAGGGCAAGTGCGGTATTGTCTATTGCAACTCGCGCGCCAAAACCGAAAAACTCTGTGACAGCCTCAAGCGCCGTGGCATCAACGCCGCGCCCTATCACGCCGGCTTAAGCCAGCAGCAGCGCGAGGCCACCCAACGCGATTTTCAACACGACAATATTCAAGTGGTGGTCGCCACCGTCGCTTTTGGCATGGGCATCAATAAATCCAACGTGCGCTTTGTGCTGCACTTTGACCTGCCGCGCAGCATTGAGGCGTATTATCAAGAAACCGGCCGCGCTGGGCGCGATGACCTGCCAGCACAGGCCGTGCTGCTCTATGACCCGGCCGATTACGCCTGGCTTAATAAAATCCTGCTGGAAAAGCCCGAAGGCCCGCTGCGTGAAATTGAGCAACACAAGCTGCAAGCCATCGGCGCCTTTGCTGAGGCGCAAACTTGCCGGCGGCTGGTGCTGCTCAACTATTTTGGCGAAAGCCGGCAAACGCCGTGCAACAACTGCGACATTTGCCTCTCGCCCCCAACCCACTACGATGGGCTGCTAGATGCACAAAAGGTGCTGTCGGTGATTTATCGCACCGGTCAGGTGTTTGCGATTCATTATGTGGTGGCGGTGTTGCGCGGGCTGAATAATCAGCGGATTAAAGACAACGGCCACGATAAGCTCGCGGTGTATGGCCTAGGGCGTGATCAATCGCAAGAATATTGGATTAATGTGATTCGCCAGCTGATTCATCTCGGGTTGATTGAGCAAAATATCACGCATCACAGTGCGCTGCGCTTAACCGAAGCGGCGCGCCCTGTGCTGCGGGGGGAGAGTGCCCTCTCGCTGGCCACGCCGCGCACGACGCAGTCGGTGATGCGTAAGGTGCAATCGCAGCGGGTGAAGAACTACGACAAACATTTATTTGAGCGGCTGCGGTTTTTACGTAAGCAATTGGCGGAGAAGGAGTCGATTCCGCCGTATATTGTGTTTAATGACGCAACGTTGCAGGAGATGGCGCAGTTTAAGCCGACCAGTCAGGCGGCGATGTTGGAGATTAATGGAGTCGGTGAGCGGAAATTAGCGCGCTTCGGCGCGGCCTTTTTGGCGTTGATTTGTGACTATCAGGCACGCTAACCGCACTTTGGGGTTTTTTCTTTGTTTTCTTTCATGACGCCGTCATCTCTATCGTTTTTCTTCGTTCTGAGCTGGCGCTCGGCGCGCTTGTTCATAACTCCGTCATGACTATCGCAGTTCCGCCTTCGGCGGCTTAGGGGCTTGTTTGCGCAAGCACCTCCAAACCCAACGCACTCCAGGTTCGCCGCTGGTCGTGCTGCGCTACGTGGTTATTTAACCGTTCGAATTTTTAACTTGCCCGCTGCGCGGGCTTCGGACACGAAAAATTCTCACTGATAACCACTGCGCTCCGCACTAGCGGCTCTATGGGGCCCAAAAACACCACAGCCGTTCACGAGGGTTAAAACACAAAGTGCGGTTAAAAGCTTTTTAAAAGTGCGGTGACCGCACTTTACCTTTTCAAAAAACAAAACTTAATGATGCGATCCGCCCCCGGAATAAGATGCTGAGCGTGTGCCTAAAGTGCTAGGCGAGTGAGGGTTTGATCCCGAATGAGCCG
>NZ_JABTBO010000021.1 GCF_014884965.1 Spirabiliibacterium mucosae
CTTCTCGCCTGAGATCAAGTAGTTTTTTCAACTTTGTGATCTTTTCTGACCGCACTTTGCATTGCTGTGCGTCAGTGGGTGCGAATTATAGAGCCTAGCAAAACTTTGGCAAGTGTTTTTTTCACAAAAAATAATTAAGTGCGGTTTTTATCGCCAACTTGCTGGCAAACCGCACTTTTATTGTTGATTACATCGCCACAACCACGCAGGTCGCCACAGCTTTGGCGCGGTTAAGCTCCGCTTTTGCAGCGTTGCGATCGCCTACCGGCCCGATGAAAACACGCGTCCAGTTTGCGCTCACTGCGGTGCGGGCGTTAAAGCCTGACATCACCAGTTTAGCTTGTAGATTTTCAGCTTGTTGGCGATTTTTAAACGCGCCACATTGCAGGCCAAATTTGCCTTTGCTGGCGGTGGCTTCTGCGCTTGGTGGAGCACTTTCATTGGCAGGTTTCTTCTCGCTTGGTGCGGCCTTTTTCTCCGCTTTGCTGGATTTGGCTTCAGTGACCACCACCCCTTTTGGCTGTGGCTTATCGACCACCACCGGTTTTTCAACCACTTGTGGCGGTTTTTTGTCAACTTTTTGCTCTTTGATCGTTTGCTCTTGCGGTTTTTCTACTTTTGGCACATTTGCCACAGGTTGATCCCGCTCAAGCATTTTTAGGATCTGCTTTTGCTCTTCGGTGAGATTTTGAATTTTGCTGGTGTCTTTTGGCATATCCTCAATTGGAATTTCACGCGTTTCCAAATCGCGAATATAGCTCCACACCTCTTCAGGGCGGCTTGGCAGCGTGCTTTTTGGCTGCTCTTCAACCGCACTTTCAGCCGGTGGCAGCGCCACACCACTTTCGGTTGACTTTTCTTTCAGCAAGAACAGCCCCGCGGCAAACGCAGCCACGATACCCAATAATATTATCAGCAATAGCGTTTTGTTCACTGGCGCGTGCTTTTTCTTTCTCGTTCTGCCTCTGGCGGCGTAATCTCGCTGAACCACGATGATAACCTTTTGATCAACTTTAAAATGAATACTAAGTTAAGAATTTTACTCAAAAAAGGCGCTATTGCCTAGTATCAATGCAAAATATTCCCGCTTAGCTGAAATCGAGCGGGTCAACATCGACAATGCAATGGATGTTGCTTGGCGGTTCAATCTGCGCCTGCGCGAGGGTGTCGAGTAGTTGCTGCAGTGCGACTTTGGAGGGGTGTTGCAGCAGCAATTGCCAGTGGTAAAAGCCTGCTTTTTTCGGGTGGAGCCCCTCAATAGGCCCGAGAATTTGCACGCCGGCAAGCCCTTGCTGATGCACAAACTGGGCCACGCGGTGGAGGTAATCAACCGCACTTTGGCTATTTTTGCTGCGGGTTTTGAACAGCGCTTGGCCTGCATACGGCGGCAAGCCGAGCTGTAATCGCAAGTGTAGTGCTTGTTGAGCAAACGCGCGGTAGCCTTCGGCGAGCAATGTTTGCAGCAGCGGATGCTGCGGAAAATGAGTTTGCAGCACCACTTCACCGGCTTGAACACCGCGGCCGGCACGGCCTGCCACTTGCACATAGAGCTGGGCAAGGCGCTCTTCGCTGCGGAAATCTTGCGAGAATAGCGCGCCGTCGATGTTAAGCAGCGCCACCAAGGTGACATCTGGGAAGTGATGCCCTTTGGCCAACATTTGCGTGCCGATTAAAATCTGGCTCTGTTTGGATTTAATCGTGCGCAGATGCGCCTCGAGGCTGCCTTTACGCGCCGTGCTGTCGCGGTCAATGCGCACCGCCTTAAATTCAGGGAAATGCTCAGCCAGCGCCTGCTCAAGCTGCTCGGTGCCCACGCCTGTTGTGATCAAATGGCTCGAACCGCACTTTGGGCACTGCTTAGGCACGGCGCGCTGAATGCCACAGTGATGGCAGCGCAAATGGCGCGCATGTTGGTGATAAGTATAAGGCCTGTCGCATTGGTGGCACTGTTCGATGTGGCCGCATTCATGGCAGAGCATCACAGGCGCAAAGCCGCGGCGGTTAAGAAACAGCAGCACTTGATTGCCCTGCGCCAAATGGCGGCGCATCAGTTGCTCAAGTTTGGGCGAAATGCCTGCTTTGAGTGGCTGATTTTTCAAATTTATGATTTGCTGCAACAACGCATGGGTGCTGATGGCGCGGCGGTCGAGTTGGAGATGGCGATATTTGCCTTTTTCAACATTGGCTAAGCTCTCCAAACTTGGGGTGGCACTGCCGAGGATAATCGGGATGCCAAGCTTGCGCGCCCGCACCACGGCCATGTCGCGAGCATGATATCGCCACTGGCTGTCTTGTTGTTTATAGGACGCGTCGTGCTCTTCATCGACGATGATCAAGCCAAGATCGTGAAATTGCGTAAATAGCGCCGAGCGCGTGCCAATCACAATGCTGCTGGCACCGCACTTTGCTCTTTTCCAGGCACTGAAACGTTGCAGATCCGTCAGGCTTGAATGCAACACATCAATCGGCACGTTAAAGCGCTGCTCAACGCTGCGCACCAGCTGCGGGGTTAAGCCGATTTCGGGCACGAGTAATAAAACTTGCTTGCCTTGACTCAGCTGCGCCTCGATTGCTTGCAGGTACACCTCTGTTTTACCTGAACCTGTGATGCCGTCAAGCAGCCAAGTGGTGTGCCCTTTGGCCATCACAATAGCATTAACGGCCAGCGCTTGCCCTTTATTCAGCCGCGGTTTGTTCTCTGTCGCCAGCCACTGGGCTGAAAGTGCGGTTTGCCAAGGCGTGAGGGAGGGCTGTTGTTGGCACTTTTCTACATAGCCCTTTTCCAGCAATGCGCGCAGCACTGCCGCACTCGCCTCAATCGCCTGCGCGGGCAATGTCTGTTCTGGCGCCTTGGCCAAGTGCGCAAGCAGTGCTTTTTGCTTTTGCGCACGGCCTAACGCATCATCACAAAGTGCGGTTTGCCCCGCGGGAGTGAGGCGGTAAACCACGCTCGGCGTCAACGCATCCTGCTCGCCGGCGCGCAATTTTGCCGGCAGCGCTTGAAACAACACCTCACCTAGGCCGACGTGATAATAACGCGCCGCCCAGTGCAGGAGTGCAAATAACTCATCAGTGAAAATTGGCTTATCATCTAGCACCTCGCACAGCACTTTGAGTTTGTCTTGCGCAATCGCCGTTTGTGCTGGCTTTTCGATCACGATCGCGGTGCGGGTTTGCCGCCCAAAAGGCACGCGCACGCGCGCACCGATGGCAATGGGCGTGTCATCAGGAGCAAAATAATCGAATGTTTTTGCCAGCGGCATGGCCAGCACGGTGCGCACGAGGGTTGGCATAGCTCTCCTTATTTTCGCCTCAAGTATAGCCGATCTTTTCTCAAACCGCACTTTGCAAATAAAGTTGCGAACAAGCGTTTTATTTTGTATAATTCACCGCCTTAAATACAAGGTTGTGCGATTTGCACTTGATTAATACATATGGTGTCGGGCAGTTGATCCGATAGCGATATGGCTTCACATTGAGGTTTTCTATGAAACAAGGTATTCATCCAGAATATAAAGAAGTGACTGCAACGTGTTCTTGCGGTAACGTGATTAAAGTTCGTTCCACTGTGGGGCACGATATTAACCTGGACGTATGCGGTGTTTGTCACCCATTCTACACAGGTAAACAACGTGTAGTGGACACTGGCGGTCGTGTAGAGCGTTTCAACAAACGTTTCAGCATTCCTGGTTCTAAAAAATAAGTGGTGACCGCACTTTTATCTTTCTCAAACCGAGCTTATGCTCGGTTTTTTATTATCAAGGAGAACGTATGCACGCAATTGATCGATTAGTGGACATTATGCGCCAGCTGCGCAACCCCAACGGCGGCTGCCCATGGGATTTGGAGCAAACCTATCAAAGCATGATCCCCAATGTGTTAGAAGAAAGCTACGAGGTGGTGGAAACCTTGCAAGAGCCTGATTTTCGCGCAATGCGTGAAGAGCTCGGCGATCTGTTATTGCAAGTGATCTTTTTAAGCCAACTAGCTGCTGAAGATAAGCAATTTGATTTTGAAGCCGTGGTGAATAATCTCAACGAGAAGCTCGTCTTCCGCCACCCGCACGTGTTTGGCGAACAACAAGCGCAAAACGGTGAAGAGGCACTGAAAAACTGGGAAGCGCAAAAAGCGCAAGAGCGATTAAAGAAAAAGCAATTTTCACTGCTTGACGACATCCCCCGCGCTCTGCCTGCCTTGCTGCGCGCCGAAAAACTGCAAAAACGCATCGCTAAATTGGATGCCGACACGCCAAGCCGCGCGGATTTGATGTCACACAGTGTGCAACTTCTCCACAACCTACAAGGCAACGCACAAGACAGCGAAGCATTAGGCCAACTGCTCTATGCAGTGGTGGGATTATGCCGACAATCTGGCTTGAAAGCAGAAAGCCTACTGCGAGATGAAAACGATCGGCGAGAAAAAGCCGCACGCGAGGCGGAACAGAAAACCTAAAGTGCGGTTTCAGGCAACAAAAAAGGGCGAGTGAATCGCCCTTTTTATTCAGCATCAATTATTTGATGATTTTGGCTACAACGCCAGCGCCGACTGTGCGGCCACCTTCACGAATCGCAAAGCGTAAGCCTTGGTCCATCGCGATTG
The DNA here is from genome assembly GCF_014884965.1 of Spirabiliibacterium mucosae. Taxonomy (GTDB): domain Bacteria; phylum Pseudomonadota; class Gammaproteobacteria; order Enterobacterales; family Pasteurellaceae; genus Spirabiliibacterium; species Spirabiliibacterium mucosae. Next base: position 4,600 of record NZ_JABTBO010000021.1, read on the forward strand.
GGTGGATCAGGCTAACAGTCATTTTGATGTTGTCGCCTGGCATGACCATTTCTACGCCTTCTGGTAACTCGATAGTACCGGTTACGTCAGTTGTACGGAAGTAGAATTGTGGACGGTAGCCTTTGAAGAATGGAGTATGACGGCCACCTTCATCTTTAGACAATACGTACACTTCTGATTCAAAATCAGTGTGTGGTGTGATTGAACCTGGTTTAGCCAATACTTGACCACGTTCGATTTCTTCACGTTTTGTACCACGCAACAAGGCACCGATGTTTTCACCTGCACGACCTTCGTCAAGCAATTTACGGAACATTTCAACGCCAGTTACGGTTGTTTTCGCAGTTGGTTTGATACCCACGATTTCAACTTCGTCACCAGTGCGGATGATACCACGTTCAACACGGCCTGTTACTACAGTACCACGACCAGAGATTGAGAATACGTCTTCGATTGGCAACAAGAATGGTTGGTCAACCGCACGCTCTGGTTCTGGGATGTAGGTGTCAAGGTGGTTTGCCAGTTCAACGATTTTTTCTTCCCACTCAGCGTCGCCTTCCAATGCTTTCAAAGCAGAGCCGCGCACGATTGGGCAATCGTCACCTGGGAAGTCGTATTGAGAAAGAAGTTCACGCACTTCCATTTCAACCAACTCTAACAATTCTTCGTCATCAACCATGTCACATTTGTTCAAGAACACGATGATGTATGGAACGCCTACTTGGCGGCCTAACAAGATGTGCTCACGAGTTTGTGGCATTGGGCCGTCAGTTGCAGCAACCACGAGGATTGCGCCGTCCATTTGCGCAGCACCAGTGATCATGTTTTTAACATAGTCGGCGTGTCCTGGGCAGTCAACGTGGGCGTAGTGGCGAGTTGGAGTATCGTATTCAACGTGTGAAGTGTTGATGGTGATACCACGCGCTTTTTCTTCTGGCGCGTTATCGATTTGGTCAAATGCACGTGCTGCACCACCGTATTTTTTAGACAATACAGTTGTGATAGCAGCAGTCAAAGTTGTTTTACCATGGTCAACGTGGCCGATTGTTCCCACGTTAACGTGCGGTTTTGTACGTTCAAATTTTTCTTTAGACACGATTAAGTTTCCTTATGTGTGACCGTAAGCCCGAAGGCCTACGGTTTGGTTAACAAAATTATTTTGCTTTGCGCGCTTCAATTACAGCACTTGCAACGCTAGATGGTGCTTCAGCATATTTCAATGGTTCCATTGAATATGACGCACGACCTTGAGTTTGTGAACGCAGGTCAGTTGCATAGCCAAACATTTCAGACAATGGCACTTGTGCGCGAACGATTTTCGCAAGGCCTAAATCTTCCATGCCTTCAACCAGACCACGACGACGGTTCAAGTCACCGATCACATCACCCATGTACTCTTCTGGTGTTTCCACTTCCACTTTCATGATTGGTTCAAGCAATACAGGGTTTGCTTTCGCAAAACCGGCTTTGAACGCAAGTGAAGCGGCCAATTTAAACGCCAATTCAGAGGAGTCAACATCATGGTATGAACCAAAGTGCAAACGAACACCCAAATCAACCACAGGGTAGCCCGCTAATGGGCCTGATTTCAATTGCTCTTGGATACCTTTATCAACCGCTGGGATGTATTCACCAGGGATTACACCACCTTTGATTTCGTTGACGAATTCGTAGCCTGGGCCTTCTGGATCCAGTGGGTACATATCGATCACTACGTGACCATATTGACCACGACCACCAGATTGTTTTGCGTGTTTACCTTCAACATCGTTCACAGCGGTGCGGATAGTTTCACGGTAAGCCACTTGTGGTTTACCAACGTTCGCTTCCACTTTAAACTCACGACGCATACGGTCAACGATGATGTCTAAGTGCAATTCACCCATACCAGAGATAATGGTTTCACCCGATTCTTCGTCAGTGTGAACACGGAAAGAAGGATCTTCTTGCGCCAAACGGCTAAGTGCGATACCCATTTTCTCTTGGTCAGCTTTGGTTTTAGGTTCAACCGCAACCGCGATGACGGGATCTGGGAATTCCATACGCTCAAGGATGATTGGCGCATCTTGTGAACACAATGTGTCACCAGTACCCACATCTTTCAAGCCGATCGCAGCGGCGATATCGCCTGCGCGAACTTCTTTGATTTCATCACGTTTGTTGGCGTGCATCTGTACGATACGACCAAAACGTTCGCGTTTATCTTTCACCGAGTTCAACACAGTATCACCTGAGTTAACCACACCAGAGTAAACACGGAAGAAGGTCAAGTTACCCACAAATGGGTCGGTTGCGATTTTAAACGCCAATGCCGCAAATGGCTCGTCATCGCTTGCGTGACGCTCGCCTTCTGTTTCATCTGGGTTGATACCTTTGATTGCAGGCACATCAGTTGGTGCTGGCAGGTAATCAACAACCGCGTCAAGCATGGCTTGTACACCTTTGTTTTTAAAGGCTGAACCACAAGTGACCAAAATAATTTCGTTGTTCAATACACGGGTACGGATAGCCGATTTGATCTCTTCTTCAGTCAAATCTTCACCGCCGAGGTATTTTTCCATCAACTCTTCAGAGGCTTCTGCCGCTGATTCGATCAAGTTTTGGTGCCATTCATCGGCCAACTCTTGCAATTCAGCAGGAATGTCTTCATAGGTGAATGTCATACCCTGGTCGGCTTCATTCCAGTTGATCGCTTTCATTTTTAACAGATCAACCACACCTTTGAAGTTGTCTTCTGCGCCGATTGGCAATTGAATTGGCACAGCAGTACCGCCTAAGCGGGTTTTGATTTGCTCAACCACACGTAGGAAGTTTGCACCTGTACGGTCCATTTTGTTCACGAACGCGATACGCGGCACGTGATATTTGTTAGCTTGGCGCCATACAGTTTCAGATTGAGGTTGTACACCACCAACCGCACAGTAAACCATCACCGCACCGTCAAGTACACGCATTGAACGTTCTACTTCGATAGTAAAGTCAACGTGTCCTGGGGTATCGATAATGTTGATACGGTGTTGTGGGAATTGGTTTGACATTCCGCTCCAGAATGCCGTTGTAGCCGCAGAGGTAATTGTGATACCACGCTCTTGCTCTTGTTCCATCCAGTCCATGGTCGCGGCGCCATCATGCACCTCACCAATTTTATGGCTTATCCCAGTATAGAACAAAATACGCTCAGTGGTCGTTGTTTTACCTGCGTCGATGTGAGCACTGATACCGATGTTACGATAGCGCTCAATGGGAGTAGTTCTAGCCACGATTATTTCCTCTCGTTAGGCGTTGAAAAAATTCTGTTACGCAGGCCATTATACAGCCTGCGTATCGATTACACAAAAGTGCGGTATTACCAACGGTAATGCGCAAACGCTTTGTTTGCTTCAGCCATGCGGTGAACGTCTTCACGTTTTTTCACTGCGGCACCTTTGTTATCTGCTGCGTCAGACAGCTCATTTGCTAGGCGCAAAGCCATGGATTTGTCACCACGTTTACGCGCAGCTTCAACGATCCAACGCATACCCAAGGCATTACGACGCACCGGACGAACTTCCACCGGCACTTGGTAGGTTGAACCACCAACACGACGAGATTTCACCTCAACGGTTGGACGAACATTGTCAAGCGCTGCTTCAAACGCATCTAAATGTTCTTTACCAGTGCGTTCTGCTAGTGTATCTAGCGCACTGTACACGATTTTTTCTGCGATAGATTTTTTACCATCTACCATTAATACATTAATAAATTTTGCAAGCAATTCTGATCCGAACTTTGGATCTGGAAGGATCTTGCGTTGACCAATCACACGACGACGTGGCATGGCATTTCTCCGTATTTTTCTTCAGGTTACCCAAAACTCTTTGTTACTGGAGTCTGGTGATATTAATAGGTTGCTAAAATATTACGTTTGGCCTTACTTAACGGAGTCCATTAAGCTTTAGGTTTCTTCACGCCGTATTTAGAACGACCTTGTTTACGATCTTTCACGCCTGCACAGTCTAATGCGCCGCGAACGGTGTGATAACGCACACCTGGTAAGTCTTTCACACGACCACCACGAATAAGCACAACGCTGTGCTCTTGAAGGTTGTGGCCTTCACCACCGATGTATGAAGTTACTTCATAACCGTTAGTTAAACGAATACGACAAACTTTACGTAGTGCTGAGTTAGGTTTTTAGGTGTAGTAGTGTACACACGAGTACACACGCCACGTTTCTGCGGGCAAGCTTGCAACGCAGGAACGGCGCTTTTTACAACCTTCTTCACACGCGGTTTGCGTACTAGCTGGTTGATAGTTGCCATTAAAAAAGCTCCAGTTTTAATAATTATTCATAAATAGAATGTATAAAAATCCACCACCTTATACAAGATGGACGCCAAATTGTAGTCTTTGCAACCTGTGATGTCAAGTTTAATCGGGGGGTTTATGCTCACAGCGCCAGCTGTGGGTAGAACTGCTCGCTCACACGCACCAGCTCAGCCAGGCCGATTGGCTCAATCGCGGGCAGTGTGGTGAAAAGTGCACTCAGGTTGCGCGCCTTGATATCTTGCGCCAACGCATAACACGGGATGTTAAGTGAGATCAATAAAGTGCGGTGCGTCTGTGCTAACATCACGCCCTCTTGCCACAACAGCACGGCGTCATCGGCGCGGAGGTGGGCGAGAATGCGCGCGAGTTCATCTTCGGGGTAATGGGATTTCGAGAAAGTGTATAACATCGCCACCTCAAAAGGTTAAGATCTTGACCGCACTTTGCAGTTTGGCGGTGTAATCTGCGCGCGTAAGCACTGAGCAGTCAAGCAATAAATCATCTGTGGTGAGCGCCCAATCCTGCATTGCATCCGCGCAAACGTAGCATTGCTCAATTTCATAAAGAGTGAGCAATTTAAAGCGTTTTAAAAAATCTAGCTGGCCAATATCACTTGGCGTTTGACCGCACTTGATGTTCAGCACGCCGCGGCCTTGGAAAAACACCGCCAGCTCCTCAGGCTCTAAAAAGGCCGTGGCGGCAAGCACTGCGTCAAGCCCCTCACGCGAGGCCGCACTTTCAAAAGGGCTGTGGGTGAACACAATCGCCAGTTTGATCATAACGTCACCACCCTGTCGGCTTGCAGCGTGGCTTGGATAAAATCCGCCAGGCCTGCCAGCTCAAAGTGCGGTGCGAGGTTGCTCGCCTGCCCGCTAGCGCTGCTGTCAGAGTTCACCACGCCCCGACGTTGCGCCGCGGCAATGCACAAGTTCAACCGCACTTGATGTTTTTCGGCGAACGCCTGCCACTGCGCGGTCAAATTCGGCTCGTCATTGGCAGGATAATTCAAGGCGTTGCCCGTCAACACGCCCTCGCCATAGAAAAACACCTGCGCAATCTCGTGACCGCACTTGAGCAATTCTGTGGCAAAGGCCAACGCCAAGGCATTGCCTGTGCCCACGTTGGGCGATTGGGTGACTTGCAACACGTAGCGCATCAGAGCTCCGTGTCGTCTTGTTTGATTTGGCGAATGTAGAGATAAACCGTGTGGCGCGAAATATCCAGCCGGTCGGCCACTTGGTGAATGGCGTCTTTGATGTCAAAAATGCCTTTTTCAAACAGCGCATACACAATTTGCTTGTTTTTGCTGTTGTTCGCCACGCTGGCGTCGGCATTGATTTCATCAATGGTGTGCTCAATGGTTTGTGCCACCAAATCTTCCACCGAGTTGGCAAAATTCACCGGCCCCGTCAGCTCTGGCTGCGTTTGCGTTGGCACCAAGGCTTGCAAAAATTGCGACAACGGCGCGTCGAGGTTCATGTTGATACACAACAGCCCGATAATGCGCTGCTGCGGATTGCGAATAGCAATCGTGACCGATTTCATCAGCGCATTGCCTTTGGCGCGGGTGAAATAAGGCTTGGAGACATTATCCGTTTGCATATGGTGCAGCGAGCTGAGCGCCAAATCGGTAATCGGTGAGCCGACTTTGCGATTGGTGTTGTGCCCGTTGGCGATGTAGACCGCCGAGTGTTGTAAGTCCTCAAGAGAGTGCAAGACAATCTCACAATGCTCGCCAATCAGCGCCGCCAGCCCGTCGACGACGGCGGCATAGGAGTTGAGAATAGCGTGATCTTGCGCGGTAAAAGCGTTATCCGTTTGCATAGTTATCATTATTATAAAAAAGACAAAGGCAGGGCGCACCCTGCCTTGTGAGCGAGATTATTTTTTCGCTTTTTTCACATCCAACAATTCAATCTCAAACACCAAGGTGGAGTTTGGTGGAATGGAGCCTGTGGCTTGCGCGCCGTAGCCCAATTCAGGTGGCAACACGAGCTCGATTTTGCCGCCTTTTTTGATCATCGGGATGCCTTCCACCCAGCCTTTAACCAATTTGTTGAGTTGGAATTCCACCGGCTCGCCACGTTTGTAGGAGCTGTCAAATTCTTCACCATTGATCAATGTGCCTTTGTAGTGCACTTTCACTGTGTCTTCAGGGCTGACAGCATCACCGCTGCCGGCTTTTTCGATTTTATACAACAAGCCTGATTTAGTTTGTTTCACGCCGTCTTTTTTAGCGTATTCGGCGCGGAATTTCGCCCCTTGCTCTTCAGCGGCTTTGGCGTCGGCTTCAATTTTGGCTTGTGTTTTTTCTTTCAACAGATTATCTAGCTTAGTCAATTGCTCACCGAGTTGTTTGTCGTCAAATTTGCCTTTGCCGTTGAAGGTTTCGGTGAAACCTTTGAGCATTTCATCTTTGTTGTAGTTGACCAAGTCTTTTTGGCTTTCGATGATTTGTTGCATTTGCTTGCTCATCAATGCGCCCACGGCATAAGAAGAATCCGCCACAAACGCGCTGTCTTTGGCGTTGTCGGCTGCAAACGCAGAACCTGCCACCGCACTTGCGATCATCACGGTGACGAGAGATAATTTTTATTTAGCATAACTGTGCCCTTAAACGAGGTTAAAACATAATTTGTGTATCTTACACTATATCTTTGACAGGGAATAGTTTAAAGTGTTTGCAAAATTTTTTACTTTTTAAAATAATGATGAATAACCACGACTTATTAAACCGCATTGCCGAGCTTGAAACCAAAATCACCTTTCAAGAAGGGTTGATTGACGATCTCAATCAAGCACTCATCACCCAGCAATTTGCCCTCGACAAACTGCAACAGCAAGTGCGGTTGCTTGCGCAAAAAATCACCGATTTGCAACCGAGCAACATCGCCTCCATGAGCGAAGAAACCCCACCGCCGCATTATTAAAAAGGCTGCCAGTGGCAGCCTTGAGTGGTATTAAGCTAAAGCTTTGTTCTTCTTGCGTTGCAAGAGATAAACCAAAATCAGCAAAATGGCACACAGCAGTGAAATCATAAATAAGGTGCCGAAAAAGCCATTCCATTTGAAATGCTCAATCACTAACGACAACGGCAAACCCGCCACCGCTGCACCAATGTAGGCGAACAAGCTGACAAAGCCTGTTGATGCGCCTGCTGCGGATTTGTGTGAGTTTTCAGCGGCGGCCATGGCAATCAAAAATTGTGGCCCAAAGATGAAAAAGCCCATCAAGAAAAACAGCGCTGACATCACAATGCTGCTGTCGGTTGGCGCCAACCACAAGCTTAAAGATACCAAAATAATGCCCACCACATAGATGATGTTCATTTGGGTGCGGTTGCCTTTGAATAATTTATCGCTACCCCAGCCGGCGCACAGGGCACCAATAAATCCACCCACTTCAAAAAAGCTCACACTGGCGTTGGCTTGCAACAAGTTGTAGCCGTGTGTTTCGGTTAAGTATAAGTTACCCCAGTCATTGATGCCGGTGCGCACCACATACACTAACGCGTAAGAAATCGCCAGCGCCCAGATGATCGGGTTTTTAAATACATAGCCTTTTAAAATCTCCCAGGTGGACAGCCCTTGGCCTTCACTTTCGTGCTGTTTTTCCGCCTCGTCGTTGCGCCATTGGCCAACGGTCGGCAAGCCCATTGAACGCGGGCGATCACGCAAGAAAACACACAGCCCAAGGCCCACCACAATGGCGATAATCCCTGGCACAATCATGCCGTAGCGCCAGCCATAGGCTAAGGTGACAGCACCTGCAATCAGCGGAATCACGGCACCACCGAGGTTGTGCGAGGTGTTCCAAATTGACCACCACACACCGCGTTCGTTGCGCGAATACCAGGTGTTAAGGATTTTCGCACACGGTGGCCAGCCCCAGCCTTGGAAAAACGCATTGAGCATCCATAAGGTCACGAACATAAAAATTGAGGAGCTCATGCCAAAAAAGATGTTGATGACCCCTGTGGCCATCAGCCCTAAGCCCATAAAGTAGCGTGGGTTGGAGCGATCGCCTAACACACCTGATAAAAATTTTGAACAGCCGTAGGTGAGATAAAATGCGGTGCCCATCACCCCGATGTCGGCTTTTTCAAGCCCGAGGTCGGCCAGCATTGCTGGCATCACAAAATTGAACCCTTTGCGGGTGAAATAAAATACAGCGTAGCCAATATAGCTGACAATCATCAGCTGCATACGCCAATAGCGGTAGGTTTTGTCGATTTCTTCTTTGCTTTTAGTAATAGGAAGATCCGGCGCTTCGCGAAATACGCCCATAGCTTACTCCTTATGTTAATTTGGGAGTAAAAATTGTACTGCTATCGTTTTTCAAAAGCGAAAACAAAAAGGGCGATAGGTGACATAAATCAATTTTTATGTTCAAAACCGCACTTTTAATTTCATTTTCTACGCTTTGGCAGCACTCATGGCGTGTTCGCCGAGCAGCGGGACGGCGCCGCGGGCGAGCATTTTGAGCTGCAAGGTCACGCGCTCTTGCAGCGCGAGGCGCTCTTTGGCACTCATATCAAGTGCGTTGGCACCGGCGGTGAAGACGATGGTGACCATGCCTTCAGCTTGGATATAGGCGACATAGTCAGAAAAATCGTTGCGTTGGGCGATGTATTCCGCCAGTTCGTCGACAAAGTGTTTGATCTCGCGCGCGGCGGCGGTGCGAAACGCCTGCGAGGTGCCAGAGCTTTCACGCAGCAGCAAGCGGAACATATTCGGGCGCTCGGCGATGAATTCAAAAAAAGTTTCCACCGAAATGGCAATCACGCTGCCGCCCTTTTCAATCCGCTTGCGCGCTTGGCGCATCAACTGGCGCAAGATGAGCCCCGCTTCGTCCACCATAGTTAGCCCCAGCTCGTCCATATCGCGAAAGTGGCGATAAAACGACGTGGGCGCAATGCCCGCCTCGCGCGCCACCTCACGCAGGCTTAAGTTTGAAAAGCTCTTTTCAGCACTGAGCTGGTTGAATGCGGCGTCAATCAAGGCGCGGCGTGTTTTTTCTTTTTGTTGCGCTCGAACCCCCATAGCCACCTCTACAACGCTTGCATCAGCACGGGCTCGACCGCACTTTTGATAATTTTGGCGATGCGCTCATAGCGGCTGCGCAGTGGCGAGCCTGGGCGATAAACCAAAATAATATTGCGATAAGGCTGGGGCTGCTCAAAGTGGATATAATTCACGCCACGGCGCTTGCCTTCGTTTAAAATCGCCAGTTTCGGCATCAAGGTCACGCCTGTGTTGGCGGCAACCATGTTGCGCAAGGTTTCAAGGCTTGTGGCTTGAAAGTGTTGGTTTTCTTTCGCGCCGGCGGTGAAGCAGTAATCCATGGTTTGATTGCGCAGGCAGTGGCCGTCGTCGAGCATTAAAATTTCGTGATCTTTAAGCTCATTGAGTTTGACTTGCTTACGTCTGGCCCACGCGTGTTGGGGTGCAACAGCCAGCAGCATCGGCTCTTGGAACATCGGCACTTCAATAAAGCCCGCGGTTTCGGGCACTTGTGCGAGAATCGCGCAATCGAGCTGGCCGCTTTCTAATTTATCCAGCAAGGTTTGGGTTTGCGCTTCATAAAGGTAGGTTTCAAGCTCAGGGAAGTCTTTTTCTAACACAGGCAGCATGCACGGCAGCAGATAAGGCCCCAAGGTTGGGATCACGCCAATGTGCAGCGGGCCGCTCATCTCTTTGCCTTGATTGCTGGCCATTTCTTTGAAGATTTGCACTTCGAGCAAAATTTTGCGCGCTTGCTCCACCAGCAACATGCCTGATTGGGTGAACAGCACTTTGCGACTGGTGCGCTCTAATAATAAGATGCCCAATTCTTGCTCCAGCTTGCGAATTTGCCCGCTCAGCGTTGGCTGGCTGACGTTGCAGGCATCAGCGGCTTTGCGAAAATGTTTGAATTCCGACAGCGCGACCAAATATTCCAAATCACGAATGTTCAAAACGGCACTCCATAGAAAAAAACGATTGAAAGAATTGTCTTAATTGATTATAACTATAATAGATTTGCAATTATAATCAAGGCCAAGTTAATAAACAGCGTGTTTATTTTTGATCTTAATCCTATTTTACAACATAAGGAGAACATTATGTTACAGTCAATGGAAGGCAAAAAAGTCCCTAGCGTAACATTCCACACTCGCCAAGGCGACCAATGGGTGGATGTGACAACCGACGAATTATTCAACAATCGCACCGTGATCGTATTCTCACTGCCAGGTGCGTTTACCCCAACTTGCTCATCAAGCCACCTGCCACGCTACAACGAGCTGGCCGCCACCTTTAAAGAGCACGGCGTGGATGACATTTTAGTCGTGTCTGTTAACGATACCTTCGTGATGAACGCGTGGAAAGAAGACGAAAAAGCAGAACACATCCGCTTTATCCCAGATGGCAACGGCCAATTCACTGACGGCATGGGTATGCTGGTAGAAAAAGCGGACCTGGGCTTTGGCAAACGTTCATGGCGCTACTCCATGCTGGTGAAAAACGGCGTGGTTGAAAAAATGTTCATCGAGCCGGAAGAGCCAGGCGATCCGTTCAAAGTTTCTGACGCCGACACCATGTTGAAATACATCGCGCCGGATCACAAAACACAAGAATCTATCGCGATTTTCACCAAACCTGGTTGCCCATATTGTGCGAAAGCGAAACAAATGCTGATCGACCACAAATTGCAATATGAAGAAATCATCTTAGGCCACGACGCTACCACCGTCAGCCTGCGCGCCATCAGCGGCCGCCACACTGTGCCACAAGTGTTTATCGGCGGTAAACACATCGGCGGCAGCGATGATTTAGAGCAATATTTCGCAGCGAAATAACCGCACTTTGCCTTTTTAAACCGAGCCTTGGCTCGGTTTTTTTATGCCGCGCGCTTGCCTGACAACCCGCGCTGAACGTGGTAGACTAAGGCTAATATCCATTTGATTTTAAAGACTATGCAAAAAACCATCAAAATCGCCACCCGCCAAAGCCCGCTGGCGTTGTGGCAAGCAGAACATATCAAAGTGCGGTTAGAGCAGCTCCACCCAGGCTTAAATGTTGAATTATTGCCGATGGTGACCAAAGGCGATGTGATTTTAGACACGCCACTGGCCAAAATTGGCGGCAAGGGGTTGTTTGTTAAAGAGCTTGAACACGCACTGCTTGAGCGCCGCGCCGATTTGGCGGTGCACTCGATGAAAGATGTGCCGATGGCCTTCCCTGAAGGCTTGGGGCTAAGTGTGATTTGCGCGCGGGAAGTGCCCAATGATGCCTTTGTGTCTAACCACTACGACAGCCTCGATGCCCTGCCGCAACGTGCGGTTGTCGGCACCTCCAGCCTGCGCCGGCAAGCGCAGTTAAAAGCGCTGCGCCCTGACTTACAAATTAAATCCCTGCGCGGCAATTTGGGCACCCGACTCGGCAAGCTTGATGCTGGCGAGTTTGATGCGATTATCCTTGCCGCCAGCGGCTTGAAGCGCTTGGGGCTGGAGGCGCGCATTCGCAGCGTGATCCCACCTGAGCACATTTTGCCCGCCGTTGGGCAAGGCGCGCTGGGGATTGAAACGCGTATTGATGATACGCAGCTCAACGCCCTGCTCGCCCCATTGCAAGACGAGCACACCGCACTTTGCGTGCGTGCTGAGCGGGCAATGAACACCCGTTTGCAAGGTGGCTGCCAAGTGCCGATTGCGGGTTTTGCGCAAATTGTGGGTGAACAGATTCAAATGCGCGCGCTGGTCGGCGCCGTCAACGGCGACACATTGCTGCGCGCCCAAGGGGTTGCGCCGTTTGCCCAAGCCGAGCAACTCGGCGTGCAACTGGCGGAAAGCCTGCTCGCCCAAGGGGCGCAGACGCTGCTGGACGCAGCCTACATTAGCGAGCACTAACATGGCGATTTTGGTCACCCGCCCGGGTGAAAAGGGCAAAACGCTGTGCGAGCTGCTCAACCAAAACGGCTTTGCCAGCTTGCACGTGCCGTTAATTGAGATTATCTCAGGCGCGGATCTCAACGCGCTGCCTGCGCGCATGCGTGAGCTTAATGCTGGCGATGGCGTGCTGGCGGTGTCGCAAAGTGCGGTGCGCTTTGCTCATACCGCACTTTGCAATGTCGGGGCGCGCTGGCGTGACGACGTGCGCTATTTCACCGTCGGGGCGAAAACCGCGCAAGCGCTGTGCGAGTGCTGCGAACACGGCGTGCATTACCCTTTCCCACAGGAGAGCAGCGAGGGCTTGCTCGCGCAACCGCACTTTGCCCAATTTGATGGGCAGAAAATGCTGATTTTGCGCGGCAATGGCGGGCGTGAGCTTATCGCCAATCATCTGCGTGAGCGTGATGTGGCGGTGGAATACGTGCAAACCTATCAGCGCGTGGGACTGGAATATGACATGGCCGCGCAGCTGAATATGTGGAAACGCGCGGGCATCAGCACAATTATTGTGACCAGTGGCGAAATTTTACGTTATTTAGTGGAATCTGTTGGCAAAAACCATCATAATTGGTTATTGGAACAACAATTCGTGACAATCAGTGCGCGCATCGCGCAGCAGGCGCAAGAATATGGCTGCCGCAAGGTGGCTGTCAGCGCACGGGCGGACAATGCGTCGATTTTAGCAACATTGCGTTTGCTCAAAATGAACAACATCAGTGATGAGGTAGAATATGAGTGATAAAAGTTCGAAAACGCCGACTAATCGTGGCAATCAACCCATTGATGGGCAAAACAAAGGCAACGCGCCAGCTGCGCCAAACAAGCCAACGCCTGATGCGCCAAAGGGCAATAACAGCCCAAATATGAAAAACAATAACAATAAGCGCGCGGATAATGCGGACAACCGCGCGGAGAAGAAAGCTGACTTCACCGGCGCCAAAACCTTCAGTGCCAAGCCGGCCGAGAACAAAGCCAAAGACACTGCGGCTAAAGACAACGCAGCCAAGCCTGTGGTCGAGCCGAAAGAGGCAGCGAAAAAAGCCGACAACGCAAAAGCTGAAAAATCAGGCGGCGGCAAAGGTCTTGCCCTGTTGGCCATTTTGATTGCGCTTGGCGTGGGTGGCACGGGCTATTATTTCGGCATGCAAAAATACAATGAGCTTTATCAACTCGTAGGCCAAAAAGGCGGCCAAAGTGCGGTCAGCCAAGCGGCCAACAGTGAGCTTGAAAATGCCCTTTCACAACTTAAGCAAACGCAAGAATCCCAAGCCCAAGCGCTGGCGCAAGCCCACGATCAACTTGAGCAGGCCAACGCACAAATCAAAAGCTTAAATGACGCGGTGGAATTGGAAAAAGCGCAAAACGCAGAGCTGCGCAACCAACTCAATAAGCTAAGCTTCAACAACAAAACCCAAGCCAGCGATTGGTTGATGTCGGAGGCTGACTTTTTGCTCAGCAACGCACAGCGTAAACTGGTGCTCGATGGCGATGTGGATACCGTGATTTCCCTGCTGCAAGACGCCAACGCCAGCTTGGAAAAAGTGCAAAGTTCACAAGCGGTGGCCATTCGCTCCGCCATCAGCCAAGACATCACTCAATTGCAAAGCCTCAACGAGGTGGATCAAGATTTGATCATGTCTAAACTGAGCTTGCTCATCTCGCAAGTGGACAACCTCAAAGTGCTGTCTCTCAACCCAAACAACGAAAGTGCGGATGTCAGCGACTCGGTGGATGACTGGCAGAAAATTTAGAAAAAAGCGCCAACTCGTTTTTGGATCACTTTATCCGCGTGAGCAAAAAAGACAAAGACACACCAGAGCTTTTGGCACCCAATCAAGATATTTATCTTAAAGAAAATATCCGCATGAGCTTGCAAATTGCCTTAGCTGCCGTGCCGCGCCAGCAAAACGAGGTGTACAAGCAATCTCTTGACTCTGTCGCCACCTGGGTTCGCAGCTATTTCGACACAGAAGATGCCTCGGTTGAGCAGTTCTTGCAACAAGTAGATCAACTTAAAGAGCAATCGATTTATATCGACGCACCAGCGCAACTCAACGCGTGGAAAACCATCAGCACCGTGCTTAATCGCAACAACTCAGCGTTAGAAAATCTCTCCGCTACGGCCGCAAAAAATGACGACAAAGCGGCCGATAGCGCTAAAGAAGAACAAGCGACGAGCGATGAAAAAGCACCTGCAGAGCGCGCCAGTGATAGCAAAGCAGACAGCGCAAGTGACAGCACGCCGGCTGCACCGGCTGACGATGCGCAGCCAAAACCTGCCGACAGCGCACAGTGATAGGAGGCAGCTATGTTTAAAGTACTCTTTTTAATGCTCCTATTACTCGCCGGCCTCGTGGCTGGGCCGTATCTTTCTGGCAAACAAGGTTATGTGTTGATCTCTACCGCCGATTACAACATTGAAATGAGCATCCCAACCTTGGTGGTGTTCTTTGTGGTGAGCTTGGCGGTGATTTACTTGCTGCAATGGTTGGTGAGCCGTTTTTTCAAAATGAGCAACAACACCTACCACTGGTTTTCTCGCCGTAAACGCGTGAAAGCAGAAAAACAAACCATGGCGGGCTTGATCAAAATGAACGAGGGCGATTATTCCAAAGCGGAAAAATTAATCGCCAAAAATGCCAAACACGCGCCAGAGCCTGTGCTGAACTTTATTAAAGCCGCTGAAGCTGCGCAGCAAAAAGGCGACGATCTCAATGCCAACCACTATTTAATGGAGGCCACCAAACTGGCCGGCAACGACAACTTGGTGGTGGAAATTGCCCGCGCGCGCATCATGCTGATGCAAGGTAAAGTGTCCGCTGCCCGCAGCGCTATCGACAGCTTGCTGGTGGCCTGCCCACACAACCCTGAAGTGCTGCGCTTGGCAGTGGATATTTATTTGCAATCCAAAGCCTATGCCCACCTTGATGAGTTGTATAACCGCGTGGAAAACCGCCTCAATTACAGCAACGAGCAGTTGTTGGCCTTGAAACACACGATTGAAGACGGCTTGCAAGACGAAAAACTCAATGAAGAGGGTGTTGACGGCTTGCTGGCGTGGTGGAAGGCGCAATCGCGCGCGCGCCACAACGATCCGTATGCGCAAATCGGCATGCTTAAACGCCTGCTGGCGGCCAATGATCACGAATCGGCCTACGATTTTGCTCTTGATGGCGCCAAACGGGTGGATGCCAAAGCCGACAAGCTCGCGTTGTTAGAGCAATTGCCACTGCTGCAATGGGAGAAAAACAACAAGCTCATCAAAGTGTTGGAAAAACAATTGGTCAACTGCGACGATGCGCAATTGCAAGTGGCGTACAGCCGCACATTAGGCTATTTGAACGCCCGCATTGACGCCTTTGAACAGGCCAAAACTTATTTAGACAACCTCATCAGTGAGCCAGCGCTAAGCCAAGCGGCGGATTACACCATGGCGGCGTATGTCTATGAGCAATTGGGCGATCACAGCGGCGCGCAAAAAATCCGCGAGCAAGGCCTAACACAGGCCATGGGCAAAACACCCAACCCCGTGCCTGCCCAGCCTGCGCTGATTGAAGCACCTAAAGCATAATAAAACAAAGGGGCCGTGTGCCCCTTTCTATTTGAGACAAGGAGAGAAAATGAAACTGCTTAAAACCGCACTTTGCATTTTGCCTGTGGCCTTGGCTGGCTGCACCCAAGTGGAAAGTCAGCCCGCGCAACCGCTTGATACCAAAACCGTGTTGGATTATCAAAAAAGTGTCTCTAAGCCTAGCGCCAACAGCCGCTATGTCAGTGAACAAAGCACAGAGGTGCTCAACGCCAGCGACAATAAAAGTGCGGTAAGAAAGCCGGGCAAAATCCGCGGCATCCGCATGGGCACCGGTGGTGACATTGGCTTTGGCAGCGCGGTGGGCATCCCAGCCACCATGAAAGTGCATGAGCAAGGCTCACGCCGTTATATCCGTGAAAGCGACGTGCAAACCGATATAATTAAAAACACCCCAACGGAAAAACACACCCGCACCATTGAGCACAGCCAAGAGCGCTGGCAGTCAAACTCCAGCTCGGTGCATTTTGGCCTGCATTGATATAAAAAAGCGACCCGCAGGTCGCTTTTGTTTTGCCCTTTAGAGAATAAAGCGGCTTAAATCTTCGTTTTCCACCACCTCGCCGAGGGCGTTTTGCACATAGGCTTTGTCGATGCTCACTGCCTGGCCACTCATTTCGCTGGCGTCAAACGAGATTTTATCCATCAAACGCTCAAGCACGGTGTGCAAACGACGCGCGCCGATGTTCTCAGTTTTCTCATTCACGGTGAACGCCGCTTGCGCAATGGTGGCGATGGCTTCATCAGTGAAGGTGATCTCCACCCCTTCGGTTTTCATTAACGCTTGATATTGCTCGGTGAGTGAAGCATTCGGCTCGGTTAAAATGCGCTCAAAATCTTGTGCGCTCAGCGCGCCCAGCTCAACACGAATTGGCAGCCGCCCTTGTAATTCAGGAATAAGATCCGACGGGCGTGCCACTTGGAAGGCACCCGAGGCGATAAACAAAATATGGTCTGTTTTCACCATGCCGTGTTTGGTGTTGATGGTTGAGCCCTCCACCAGCGGCAACAAATCACGCTGCACGCCTTCACGCGACACATCAGGCCCTGAGGTTTCACCGCGTTTGCAGATTTTATCAATCTCATCAATAAACACGATGCCGTGCTGCTCCACCGCTTCAATCGCTTTGAGTTTCAGCTCTTCAGGGTTGATGAGCTTGGCCGCTTCGTCTTCAGTCAGCACTTTGAGCGCATCTTTAATTTTCATTTTGCGCTTTTTGGTCTGCCCGCTCGACATATTTTGAAACATCGATTGCAGCTGATTGGTCATTTCTTCCATGCCAGGAGGCGCCATAATTTCCACGCCCATCGACGCTTGCGCCACATCAATTTCAATCTCTTTGTCGTCAAGCTGGCCTTCACGCAGTTTTTTGCGGAACACTTGGCGAGTGTGGCTGGCAGTCTCCGTTTTTTCGGCCTCGCCCCACTGATTTTGCGCCGGCGGCAACAGTGCGTCTAAAATGCGCTCCTCTGCCGCTTCCTCGGCACGGTATTTATTTTTTTCAATCTCCGTGTGGCGCACCAGTTTCATCGCCACATCGGTTAAATCACGAATAATGGAATCCACCTCTTTACCCACATAACCTACTTCAGTGAATTTGGTGGCTTCCACTTTGATAAACGGTGCATTGGCCAGCTTGGCCAAACGGCGGGCGATTTCCGTTTTCCCCACGCCCGTTGGACCAATCATTAAAATATTTTTCGGTGTAACCTCATGGCGTAGCGGCTCTGGCAGCTGCATACGCCGCCAACGGTTGCGCAGGGCAATGGCCACAGCGCGTTTGGCGTCACTTTGGCCGATAATGTGGCGGTCGAGTTCGGATACAATTTCGCGAGGTGTCATCTCAGACATACTTTTTCCTTATTCTTTTTCTGGATTCGGGAGTTGCTCAATGGTGAAATTGGTGTTGGTGAACACGCAAATATCGCCGGCAATTTTGAGTGATTTTTCCACAATTTCACGGGCGGAAAGTGCGGTGTTATCCACTAGCGCGCGTGCAGCAGAAAGCGCATAATTGCCGCCCGAGCCGATAGCGAGGATTTGGTCTTCTTCAGGCTGCACCACATCGCCAAGGCCACTGATGATGAGTGACTCTTTTTCATCCGCCACAATCAACATCGCCTCTAATTTGCGCAGCGCACGGTCGGTGCGCCACTCTTTGGCCAGCTCAACCGCACTTTTGAGCAAATGCCCTTGGTGCATCTCCAGCTTGCGCTCAAACAGCTCAAACAGCGTAAATGCATCTGCCGTGCCGCCCGCAAAGCCGGCAAGCACTTTGCCGCCATACAAACGGCGCACCTTGCGCGCGTTGCCTTTCATCACGGTGTTGCCCAGCGACACTTGCCCGTCGCCCCCTACCACTACTTCGCCATTACGGCGCACACTGACTATCGTTGTCATGATTCCCTCTCGTGCAAAGCGCAACCGCACTTTGCCTTTTGCTATTCAATAGTGACTATATGGGTATGAAAACCGCACTTTCAAGGTGTGGTGAATTTAAGGCAAAAAAAAGTGCGGTCGAAACCGCACTTTGATATCCGTTGGTGTTACACCACCGCAGGGATGGCGAAGATGGTGTAAACGACGATGACAATCGCGCCCACCAGCAACGGCACGCTGGTGCGTTTGACCAGCAACAGCGGTGAAATGTTACCCGCGCCAGAGACGGCCACAATCACGCCTGACACCGGCGACATGCCGCGCGCGGTGTTGGAGACTTGCACCATTGGCGCAATCAAGTAGGCTGGGTTGATGCCCAAGTGAGCGGCTAGTTTTGGGGCAATTTCCACAAAGGCATAAAACGCGGCGTTACCCGAACCTGAAGCGATGGTCACCAGCATGGTAATTATCACCAAGGTGAGCATCATGATCAGCGCGGCTGAGCCAAATTGTTGTGTGGTATCAATCAAATCACGGATAAAGCCAATTTGGTTGAGCCCTTCAGCAAAAACGCCCGCGGCTACCAACAGCATCACCACGCCAGAGAAGGCCTCCGCCATGCCTTTGTAGCAAACTTCAATGCCTTCATAAACCGCTTGCGCACTGCGTTTGCGGATAAATTCGATCACCGCTGTGATAATAATGGTGAGCACCACCACCGCACCGAGAGAGAGTTTTGGCAAGGTTTCGCCGTTGAACAGCAAAAGGCCTGCAATCGGTAAAAATGGCAAAATGATATAAAACGTTGGTGCGTTGGTTTTCAACAAGCTATCGGCATCGACGTCATCACTTGGTTGATAGCGTGTTTGCTCTGGGTGCAA
The DNA here is from genome assembly GCF_014884965.1 of Spirabiliibacterium mucosae. Classification (GTDB taxonomy): domain Bacteria; phylum Pseudomonadota; class Gammaproteobacteria; order Enterobacterales; family Pasteurellaceae; genus Spirabiliibacterium; species Spirabiliibacterium mucosae. Next base: position 23,688 of record NZ_JABTBO010000021.1, read on the forward strand.
GCCCTCTTGGCGATCGCAAAAACGCTGCCAGAAAAAGTGCGTGGCCGCAATCGCCAACAGCGCGACGATACTCATTGGCAAAATGGTGAAAAACGAGAAATCGATGATGTTGGTTTCAGCTTTCTCTGCCGCCAAAATCAAATCCGCCGCGGTTGGGTTGAGGTTCACCGCCGAGGTGGTGGCGCACACCGCTGCCGCACTGGGTGCGGAGATGCCAAGGCGCGTCATGATTGGGAAGAAGGTCGCCATCAAAAATACACCCAGCGCGGTGGCCGAGCCAATCGCAAAGCCCATTTGATAGGCAATCAAATAGCCGCCGACTAGCAGCAAATACGGCGATTTAATGTGGCGCAGCGGTTTGCACAGCACGCGCACCACCACGTCGTTGGCGCCCACTTCAGACATATAATAAGAAAAGCCGATCAAAATCATGATCAATAGCCCCAAGCCGCCGCCGCGTTTTTCCATCAGGGAATAGATGTATTCGACAATGTCGGTCACGCTGGTGCCGGTGCTTTCTTTCAGCGGGGAGTTGCCCATAAAGGCGCCGACAATCAACAATGCGATGCCCGCCACAAACAACACGCCCTTGGCGTTATAGTGTTTGATGATGAAAAAGCCGACCAAAAATATGGCTAAAAATCCCAGAAGTAATCCCATGTGTTCTCCTTATCCTTTTTTGCTGAGGGCGACAATGGTGCCCAATAAAACATTGGCGGCTTGGTTCATCACATCCAGTGAAATAAACTCAAACTTACCGTGAAAATTCTCCCCGCCGGTGAACAAGTTCGGGGTTGGCAGGCCCATAAACGACAGCTGCGCACCGTCGGTGCCGCCGCGGATGGGCTCAAGATTGGGTGTAATGCCAAGGTTGGCCATCACCTGTTTTGGCACCTCAATGAGTTGCGGGTAATCGGCGACTTTTTCGCGCATATTGGCGTAGTGCTGCACCACGTCAAGCTGACCGCACTTTTCACCGTAGCGCTGGCGCATCGCCTGCAAAGTTTCGCGCAGTTGCGCTTCTTTTTCATCTAAGCCGGCGCGCTCAAAATCCCGCAAAGCGTAATGCAGCTGGCAGCGCTCAAGGCAGCCGTCGATTTTGCGCAAGTAAATAAAGCCCTCTTTGCCCTCACTGGTCGCGGGCGTCAAGTGTGCTGGCAGCGCGGCTTGAAATTCACATGCGCGCTCCCAGGCGTTGATCATTTTGCCTTTCGCGCTGCCTGGGTGCACTGCACGGCCAAAGAAGGTCACTGTTGCCTCAGCGGCGTTGAAGTTTTCAAATTGCAGCTCACCCAGCGGCCCGCCGTCGAGGGTGTAGGCAAAATCGGCGCCAAATTTTTCCACATCAAAATGCTTCGGCCCGCGGCCAATTTCTTCATCTGGGGTGAAGCCCACACGCAGTTTGCCGTGCGGAATCTCAGGGTGCGCTTGGAGGTATTCAATCACCGATAAGATGATTGCGATGCCGGATTTGTCATCGGCACCGAGCAACGATGTGCCGTCAGTGGTTACTAACGTGTGGCCTAAAAGTGCGGTCAAATTTGGGAATTGTTCAGGTGAGAGCTCATCGCCACTGCCTTTGAGCGCAATCGCTTGGCCGTCGTAATCTTCAATAATTTGTGGCCGCACATCTTTGCCGTTGAAATCCGGCGCGGTATCCACGTGCGCGAGCAAACCAAGCACTGGTGCATCGTCCACATTTGCAGGCAGGCTGGCAAACAAATAGCCTTTGTCGTCAAGCGTGATCTCGCTTAGGCCCATTTTTTGCATTTCTTGCTCTAACAGGCGCAGCAAATCCCACTGTTGTGGCGTGCTGGGCACGGTGTTGCTGGCGGCATCCGAGGTGGTGAAGACTTTCACATAGCGCAACAGGCGCTCGAGTAACGGGGTGTTGAGGTTGATTAATTCGTTCATTGATTTCTCCTTGGTTTTATCATACCCAATGATTGAAAAAGGCGGTTGATCTAAATCAAACCGCCTTTTTATTTTTATGGGTCTATCCAGTTGATGAGCGCATCCCACACTGTATCTGGGGTTAAATTCGCCATGCCACTGGCGGAAAGTGCGGTTTGGTTTTGCCCGTAGCTGCCAATCAGTTTGGGATCGGTCGCGCCATAAAGGCCAATGCACGGCACATCAAGCGCCGCTGTGAGGTGAGAAAGCCCCGTGTCCACCGCCACCACAGCGCTGGCGTTGGCTAAAATGCCCGCAATTTCGCTTAGGCTGGATTTCGGCAACACCGCGGCCTGCGGGCTTGTGGCCGCCAAGCGCTCGGCGCGTTCACGCTCGCGCGCATTGCCCCACGGCAGTTTCACCGCCATGCCAAGGGCGGCGGTGCGGGCAATCAGCTCACGCCAGTGCGCTTCCGGCCAGTGTTTGTCATCACGGGTGGTGGCGTGGATAAACACGCAATAAGGCTCAACCGCACTTTGAGTTTGAAAATGCGCTGCAATGCCGTAATCGCCCTGAGTTTGCGGCAAGGCGTAGCCCAAGGCGTGGGCAAACAACGCACGGATGCGCTCAACGGCGTGCTGCTCATAAGCAATAGCATAACGCTTATCATAAAACCATGCTGCCAGCGGCTCACGGATGCTGTGGCGATCGTAGCCGTGCTTGGTGCCGTGCGCTAGGCGGGTTGCAAAAACCGCACTTTTGATTAAGCCTTGAGCGTCAATCACCGCGTCATATTGGCTGCGTTGCAGCGTGCGGCGGTAGGCGTGATATTCCCGCCAGGTGCTGGCGTTGAACAGGGATTTTCGCCAGCGGCGAATCGCAATCGGGATCACCTGCTCCACGGCGCTATGCCAGCGCGGGATTTCGGCAAAGCCCTCTTCCACCACCCAATCAAAGCGGATTCCAGGCAGTGCTTGTTGCGCGTCGGTCAGCGCCGGCAGGGTGTGGAGCACATCGCCCATCGAGGAGGTTTTGACAATGCAGATTTTCATTGCGCCACCGCACTTTTCGCCAGCACCCGCTCAAGGGCGGCGAGCGCCATCTCTGGGGTGATGTCAATCAAACTTTGATGATAACCCTGCTCGCTGTCGCGGCTTGACCGCACTTTAATCAGCCCGCCTTTGATCAAGCGGATAATCTCCACGTTGTCGCTCAGCGGCGGGGTGTATTCTGGGCTGGTTGGGCCATAAAGCGCCACCAGCGGGCGCGTGAGCGCCGCGGCGATGTGCATCAAGCCTGAATCGTTGCTGACCACCGCATCGCAGCATGAGAGCAAATCAATCACCTCTGGCAGGCTGGTTTGGCCGGCAAGATTGACGCAAAAACGCTGGTCATCCGCGCAAAGTGCGGTTTGGATCGCCTCGCCCACTGCTTCATCTTTGGCAGAGCCGAAAATCTGCACTTGATAGCCGCGCGCAATCAATAATTTCGCCAATGCGGCATAATGAAAGTGCGGCCAGCGTTTGGCCGGGCCAAATTCCGCCCCAGGGCAAAAGCCGATCACAGGTCGATGTTCCGCCAGCGCACTTTGGTGAGCAAATTTTGCCAGTGTTTGCTCAACCGCACTTTGCTCCACTTGCAAATACGGCTTGTGGACAACCATTTCCACCGCGGCCGGCACTTGGTCTTTATCAAACCCCAGCGCCACATAGCGCTGCACCATGAGTGGATAATCGTGTTTATTTTTACGCCAATCATTAAGCAGACCGTAGCGGCTTTCCCCAAGCCAGCCACGGCGGTGGGCAATGCGCGCGAAAAACGGCACCAAGGCGGATTTGAAGGAATTGGGCAGCACAATCGCCATGTCGTATTGCCCGCGCAAGGTTTTACCTAGGCGATAGCGCTCGGCGAGGGCAAAGCGGCCGTGACCAATGGGCATTTCAAGGGCGTGGCGCACCTCGGGCATGCGCGTGAGCAGCGCACGGCACCAATTCGGCGCAAGCACGTCGATGTTACAGTCGTTATAGCGTTGTTTGAGCTGTTGATAAAGGCTGTGAGACATCATCATATCCCCCACCCACGACGGCCCAATAATGAGAATATTCACCGCACTTTACCTTTATCGATTAAGCCACGCCATGTATTCCGCCACCCCTTCTGCCACGTTTTTAAATGGCTTGTCGTAGCCGGCGGTGCGCAGTTTGGTCAAATCCGCTTGGGTATATTCTTGATAGCGGCTTTTTAAATGTTCAGGGAATGGGATAGTTTCAATCTCGCCTTTGCCGTGGTAGGCAATCACCGCTTTGGCGATTTCTTCAAAGCTCTCGGCGTTGCCGGTGCCACAGTTATAAATGCCAGACACGCCGTGCTCCCAGCACCATAAATTGACCGCCGCCACATCGCCAACGTAAACAAAATCACGGCGGAAATGCTCGCTGCCTTGGAATAATTTGGGATTTTCGCCGTTTAAAATTTGATTATTCAAATGAAACGCCACGCTCGCCATGCTGCCTTTGTGGCTCTCACGCGGGCCATAAACGTTGAAGTAGCGAAAACCGCACACAGGCGATTGCGCCTCGGGCAAAATCTCGCGCACATATTGGTCAAACAAAAATTTGGAATAGCCGTACACATTAAGCGGCGCCTCAAACTGGCGCTCTTCCACAAAGGTGTCGCGGTCGCCGTAGGTCGCGGCTGAAGAAGCATAAAGAAACGGAATGTGGCGCTCAAGGCAGTAATGCAGCAACTCTTTGGAGTATTCATAGTTGTTTTGCATCATGTATTTGCCATTCCACTCGGTGGTGGCTGAGCACGCCCCCTCGTGGAACACTGCATCAATGGGGCCAAAGTCGTCGCCGGCGATAATCGAGGCGATGAAATCTTCTTTGTCGCAATAATCAGCGATGTCTAAATCCACCATGTTGGCAAATTTGGTGCCGTCGGTGAGGTTGTCGACCACCAAAATATCGCGCCGGCCCTTGTCGTTCAATGCTTTCACAATGTTGCTGCCGATAAAGCCAGCGCCACCCGTTACAATAATCATACGCGTATCCTTTTTGTGTTTTTCTTCATTGTAAAGGATTTTGCACGCAAGCAAAACAAAAAGTGCGGTCAGGCACCCCAAACCGCACTTTGCATCCTGCGAGCCAATTAGTAGCTGGAGTTGATCAGCACCTCTTCGCCGTAGCCACCCACCGTTGGCAGCGGTTGGTAAGTGGAGTTGGCCGCACGGATAATGCGAATGCCACGAATGCCCGCCTCGCGCGCGGCTAAGATGTCATCATCGCTGTCGCCGTAATGAATTTGTACGTTGTGAGCCTTGATGGCTGGCGTTTTGTTGTATTTGGTATCACGCGGTTTGCCACCCATAAATTCCACCGGCTGCATATTTTTGATGCCGAAATCTTTTTGCAAAATTGGCGTCACGCCGTCCACATCACCCGCGGTGCGGCCAGTGATGAAATAAATGGTATCGCCGCGTTTTTGGTGCATTTCAATCAAGTCATGGGCAATTTTTTTCGGAATAGAATATTGGTCACAGCCGGCGTTGACTTCATTCCAGAAGTCTTGGTTTTTCAAATAATCGCCGCTGTTTGGGGAATATTTTTGTTGCCCTTGATAAAAGCACGGGCTGGAGAACAGCACAGTGTCATCAATGTCAAAGCTCACCGCCATCGGCTCAACGCCTTTGAGTTCTTTGGCCAGTTGCTCAACAGAGATCCAATGCACGGGGGCTTCCACTAACATTTCTTTGGCGTTGGTGCCCGCTTGGCTATAAGGCTCTTTTGGCGCGGCTAGGGCTGAAATTGTGCTCGCGCCGAATGCTGCGGCGAGTAAAACAGCGATCCATTGTTTTTTCATTTGTGACTCCTGTGTGTTCTAAAAGGAAAATAAGGAGCGCCATTTTACCCAAAGCGGCGCGCAAAAAATGCGATCCGCTTCAAAGTTTCGTTTGTTGAAAATCAATCGCTGAAAAAATCCCCAGCGACTGCTGGGGAGGTGGTTAGCGGCGGCGGAAATTGAGCAACACAATGGCCAGCACAATGATGATGCCCGCCAAATCAGTGATGTGTTCTGGGGTAATCAACATCAACGAGCCACCAGCAAGCACCACGCGCTGCCACAGCGGCATCGGTTGTTTGAAATACCCTTCCAGTGCGGCAGAAAGGCCAAGCACGCCGATAATGGAGGTGACAATCACGCTGATAATCGCCAACACACTCGGCAGCGGGAACTCGCGCGCGGTGATGGCCAGCCCCGTTGGGTCAATCATCAACATGGTTGGGTTGTAAACAAACATAAACGGCACGATAAAGCCCGCCAGCGCCAAGCGCAAAGACTGCCAGCCGGTTTTCATCGGATCCCCGCCTGAAATGCCCGCGCCGGCAAAGGCCGCCAGTGCCACCGGTGGCGTGATGTTAGCGAAAATGCCGAAATAAAACACAAACATATGCGCCACCAACACTGGGATATCAAAGGTCGCCAGCGCCGGTGCAGCCATGGTGGCGGTGATGATATACGCCGGAATCGACGGCAAGCCCATCCCAAGCACCATTGAGGCGAGCATGGTTAAAATCAAGGTCAACAGCAAAGAGCCAGCACCTAAGGTCACGATGGATGAAGTCATCACCGAGCCAAAGCTGGTGAGGTTCACCACGCCGATCACGATGCCAACCACGGCACAGGCGGCCATCACAGGCAGCGCTTGGCGCGCGCCATCTTCAAGTGCGCCGAGAATATCGCGCCAGCCCATGCGAGTTTCTTTGCGAATTTGGCTCACCAGCACCGTAATCCCAATAGTGTACGCCGCGGCGTAGCCAATCGGCACCGATTCAATCAAAAACCACACCAACGCGACAATCGGCAGCAGCATATGCCCGCGGGCTTTCATCACTGCTTTGAGTTGCGGCAACTGATCGCGCGCAATGCCTTTGAGGTTGCGTTTGCCCGCGCGGAAATGCACCTGCGCAATCACACTTAAATAATAGAGCACCGCTGGCAGCAAGGCGGCCAGCGCAATGGTGGCGTAGCTCACGCCTGTGGTTTCGGCCATGATAAAAGCACTCGCCCCCATAATCGGTGGCAGCACTTGCCCACCGACAGAGGCACTGGCCTCCACGGCGCCGGCAAACTCTTTGCGATAACCGATTTTTTTCATCAGCGGGATAGTAAACGCCCCGGTGCTGACCACGTTGGCCACCGCCGCGCCGTTAATGCTGCCCATAAAGCCGCTGGAGATCACAGCCACTTTGGCCGGCCCCCCTTGTTTGTCGCCCGCCAACGCCAAGGCCAAATCGTTAAACAGTTGCCCCATGCCTGAGCGGCCTAAAAACGCCCCAAAGAGGATAAACAAAAAGATAAAAGTCACCGACGCGCCAATGGCGGAGGAATAGAGCCCCTCGGTTTTGAGATAAAGCTGGCCGAAAATATCGCCAATGTCATAAGGGCGTGTGAGCAGGCGATCGGGCATAAAACTCATCGAGCTGATAAACGGATAAACCAAAAAGATCAGCGCAAAAATCACCAAAATCCAGCCTGTGATACGCCGCGCCGCCTCCAGCACCACCAGCACGGTGAGCATGGCAAAAATAATGTCTAAATCATTCGGGATGCCGCCGCGCACGGTCATGATGGCATCGTATTGCACCATCAAATAGCCCACGCCCGCCAGCGCCGCCAGCCCCCAGAGCCAATCAAACCAGGCAATTTTGTCGCGCCGCGCCGATTTGCTCACCGGGTAAAGCAAAAAAATCAGCAAGCAGCCCACGCCCACATGAATGGCGCGCTGCAACAACGTTGGCATGGGATAAAACGTGATATAGAGGTGGAAAAGGGAGTAAAAAAATCGCAATGGCAGCCACAAGCTTTTGCGCCACGCCACCTGAGAGGTGGCGGGTGACGGATTCACGATCGAATTTTTCAAAATGGCTTGTTCGTGCGCCCCTAACGCATTGGGCGCGTGCTGCTTGTCACTCATGACATGTTCTCCATAAAAACATAAAAAAATGGATGCGACTGCGCACGAATGCGCAGCGTGCTGTATTGCGGCAAGCGTTGATAAAGCGCAAGCGTTTTGCCGTTGATCTCAAGCGTGCCTTGCATATTGGCAGACACCGCCCAATTGAGCTCAGGCATATTAATCTCTCGCTTAAACCCCACAAAGCCAGGCGGGGCGTCAATCACCTCACCTTTTGACGGTGTGCCCGCGCCAAAGGTCTGCATCCAGGTGGCGGTGAGGGTGAGCACCTCACCTTGGGCGCGATAGTGCTCAATCCACCACTGATGCTCCACCGAGTGGCGCCAGCGCAGGCGAAATTCATCGCCTTTTAACAGGCAATGCAGGGTTTCGCCGTCAAGCTCAATACCCTGCATTGGCACAAAAGCGCAAAGTGCGGTCAGAGCTAACGCCGTCAAACCGCACTTTAGCTTATTCATTATTTGGCATTCACTTCAGCGTAGTATTTCTCCGCGCCTGGGTGCAACGGTGCCACCAAGCCCTCTTGTGCGCCTTCCACCGTGATGGCTTTGGCCGCTTGGTGCGCGGTGGCCAACTCAGGCAGGCTTTCAAAGAACTGCTTGGTTAATTTATACACATCATCAGTGCTCATTTTGGTTTGCACCACGAGCGCATTTTTAATCGCCACCGTCGGCACAGGCTCTTGGTTGCCGTATGTGTTGGCTGGGATGTCCATCGGCGTGAAGTACGGCTTGCTTTCCGCAATCTTCGCCGCGCCGTCCGCTGGGATGCTCACCAATTGCAAATCAAAGCCTTGTTGCAGCTCCATCAACGAGGAGTTTGGCAGGCCGCTGGTTAAAAACGCCGCGTCAATTTTGCCCGTTTTGAGGGCATCGGCCGCCTCGGCGTAGCCTAAATAATCAACGGTGATGTCGTTATAGGTGATGCCAAAGCCCTCCAACAAATTACGCGCGTTGACCTCAACGCCTGAGTTTTGCGCGCCAGTGGCCACGCGTTTGCCTTTGAGATCGGTAATGGTTTTAATGCCCGTTTTACCTGAAGTCACAATTTGCACAAAGTTCGGGTACAACGCCGCGATTTCGCTGACGCTGTCGAGTTTTTGGCTAAAATTCCCTGTGCCGTTGACCGCATCGCTGAGCACATCGCTCATCACAAACGCCATTTCCACTTTGCCTTGATTAATCAAATTAATATTTTCAACCGAAGCACCCGTGGTTTGGGTTTTGGAGTTGGTTTTGAACACTTTTGAATAGGTCTCCGCCAACGTGGTGCCAATGATGTTATAAGGCCCCGAAGCACCACCGGTTGCAATGGTGACAAATTTGCTCTCAAGCCCTTGGCTGGCGGCAGGTTGGGCGCTGGCATTGGCATTTTCTGCACTTTGCGCAGGCTTTTTGTCGTCGCAGGCGCTCAAGGTCAACACGCTCACCGCGCCGATGGCCAAAGCAAGGGTACTTTTCATCAATTTCATAGGCTCTCCTTTTATGATGTAACTCGTTTTTAGCATTTCTGTAACATTGAAAATATGATCTCTGTCTAAAACTGTCAATAAAATATCCAAATTAATGCGAGAAAATGTGAGCTAACTCTACATTCTTATGATTTTCAGTTATAATAAAACCGCACTTTTACAATGAAAATGCACAAGAATTTAAGGAGTTATATGACCTCATTTATTAAGCGTTTTCTCAAAATGGAATCCGCCGGCGGCATCATCTTGCTCGCCACTGCGTTGCTCGCACTGGCCTATGCCAACTCACCGTGGGCGGGGAGCTATTTTGGATTTCTTAACACAAAATTGACCATCAGCTTTGGCGAATACGGTTTATCTAAAGCCTTGTTGTTGTGGATCAACGACGGATTGATGGCGGTGTTTTTCTTGCTCGTGGGCCTTGAGGTCAAGCGCGAGATTTTAATAGGCTCGCTGTCGAGCTACCAGCAGGCGATTTTGCCCGTGCTTGCCGCCATTGGGGGCATGGTGGTGCCAGCGCTGGTGTTTTGGGGCATCAACCAGCATGACCCGGTGGCGATGGAAGGTTGGGCCATCCCGATGGCGACCGACATCGCCTTTGCCTTGGGGATTTTAGCCCTGCTTGGGCGTCGCATCCCGTTGGCGTTGAAGATCTTTTTGCTCGCCTTGGCGATTATTGACGACCTCGGCGCGATTGTGGTGATCGCCATTTTCTATGCCAGCGATCTCAGCACTGGCGCGATGATTGGCGCGGGCATTTGCTTAGCGCTGCTGGTGATCATGAACCGCATGCGCGTCAGCTCCCTGACAGGCTACATGCTGGTGGGCTTGGTGCTGTGGGTGTGCGTGCTGAAATCTGGCGTGCATGCCACATTGGCAGGCGTGATTTTGGGCTTTACTATTCCGCTGGAAGACAAAGACGGCCACAGCCCGCTTGAACACCTTGAGCACACCCTCACGCCGTGGTCAGCGTTTTTCATTTTGCCAATTTTCGCCTTTGCTAATGCGGGCGTGTCGCTGGCAGGCGTGAATAGTGACACCTTATTCAGCGCGCTGCCAATGGGCATCAGCGCCGGGCTTTTGGTGGGTAAAACCTTGGGCGTGTTTGGCTTTGCTTTTTTGGCGATCAAACTCGGCGTGGCCAAATTGCCAGACAAAGTGCGGTTGAAGCACATTTTTGGCGTGGCGATGCTCTGCGGCATCGGCTTTACCATGGCGATGTTCCTCTCAGGCTTGGCCTTTGAAAACGCCAGCGAAGAGATTAACACCCTCTCACGCATCGGCATTTTGATGGGCTCACTGGTGTCAGCAATTTTGGGTTATGTCACCCTGCGCGTGTTCACACACCGCAAACCCAAACCGCAGTTAACCCGCGTTTAACCAAAGTGCGGTTTGACCGCACTTTTAATGCATAAAAAAAGCGAGCACCAAGCTCGCTTTTTTCTACTGCGCGAATTACGCATAAACTGGGAAGCGTTTGCACAACGCCAGCACTTTTTCCTTGGTTTGCGCAATCACGTCATCGCTGTCAATATTGTCTAACACATCACACATCCAGCCGGCGAGTTCTTTCGCTTCTTGCTCTTTAAAGCCACGGCGAGTGATAGACGGTGTGCCAACACGGATGCCTGAGGTGACAAACGGGCTTTTCGGATCGTTTGGCACGGCATTTTTGTTCACTGTGATGTTCGCTTTGCCCAATGCGGCGTCTGCGGCTTTGCCAGTCAAGCCTTTGTTGACCAAATCCACCAAGAACAGGTGGTTTTCTGTGCCGTTAGACACGATGTCGTAACCGCGGTCTTTAAACACCTCTACCATCGCTTTGGCGTTTTTCACCACTTGTTGCTGATAGGCTTTAAATTCTGGCTCCATCGCCTCTTTAAAGCACACCGCTTTGGCGGCAATCACGTGCATTAACGGGCCGCCTTGGCCGGCTGGGAACACGGCGCTGTTGAGTTTTTTATACAACTCTTCATTACCACCTTTGGCCAAAATCAAGCCACCGCGAGGGCCGGCTAAGGTTTTGTGGGTGGTGGTGGTGACAATGTGGGCGTGCTCAATTGGGCTTGGGTAAACGCCTGCGGCGATAAGGCCGGCCACGTGTGCCATGTCAACAAACAAGTAAGCGCCCACTTCATCAGCAATTTCACGCATTTTGGCCCAATCCACCACTTGTGAATAGGCTGAAAAACCACCGACGATCATTTTCGGTTTCACGTCATGGGCTTGCTTGCGCAGCGCATCGTAGTCAATCACGCCATCATCGGTGATACCGTATTGCTCGGCGTGATAAATTTTGCCTGAAAAGCTCACCGCCGCACCGTGGGTCAAGTGCCCGCCGTGGGCCAAGCTCATGCCCAAAATGGTGTCACCTGGTTGCAGCAGCGCCATGTAAACCGCGGCGTTAGCTTGTGAGCCTGAGTGCGGTTGCACGTTGGCATAATCGGCTCCGAAGAGCGCTTTGGCGCGATCAATTGCCAATTGCTCAATCACATCCACGTGCTCACAGCCGCCGTAGTAGCGTTTGCCTGGGTAACCTTCGGCATATTTGTTGGTCAATTGCGAGCCTTGCGCTTCCATCACGCGAGGGCTGGCGTAGTTTTCAGAGGCGATAAGCTCAATGTGCTCATCTTGGCGGCGGTCTTCCGCTTTGATAGCCTCCCACAGCTGCGGGTCGTAGTCTGCAATGTTCATGGCGCGTTTTAACATAGTGTTTCCTTGTGTCAATGGGGGTTGAATGTGTATAGTCTAACGGTTTTTGCGCGCGGTTCAAGCGCGCAGGGCATCAATTTTTTCACGCATGAATGAATCGCATTCATCAGCGCTTACAGCCACCATAAAATTTATGCTCACCAATGCGCTGCTCGTAATTAAATTTCTCCGGCGAAAAATCCAGCAGCCGAAAGTCAATTTCATTGCCTTGCTCGTCATCGCTTGACAGCGCCTCAAACAGCGCCTGCTCAATTTTTTGCGCTTGCGGGTTATCGGCCAACATGGCTTTCGCCTCGGCGGAAAAGGCACGCTGCACCTGATTTTCATCCAGTGTCATGATCAAATGCCCCGCCTTGAGCGCCCAGTGGCCACGGGCTTGACTGTGATAACGCAACACCGGCTTTTCAATTGGCGTTTCGGCAATGCCTTGGCTTGTGAAGGTGCCGTCGGCGTTAAATTCCGTGGCATCAATCGTGCCAAGGCTGATGTCGTCATAACTCACGCCGCACAGCCATTTGCCGTGTAAATCGGCCGGTTTCACCGTCACGGCCGCAGCATTGAGGCTGGCCAAAAGGCAAAGTGCGGTCACAATTGGCTTCATCACTGCCCTCCTGATTGCTTGTGGGCGCGCACGCAGCCGCCGAAATAACTCTCATCGCCACGATGCTGCACATAAGAAAACTCCCGCGCGCTGACATCAATCAACTCCACGCGGCTGGCCACATCGCCTGGGCGGTGCGCGGCATTGGCGCGAGCAAACAGCGCTTGCTCTTGCGCGCGCCATTTTTTCGATTTTTTCAATTTGCGCATAGTCCCGTCGCTATGCTGACGGGTCAGCTCGGCATTCGTGACCTGAAAATCCACCTGATTACCCTGCTGCTGCCAGCGTCCTGTAAACGTTTGTGCAAAGCGGAATTGCGGCTTGTTGATGGGGTAAACAAAACTGCCCTTGCCCTCAAAGCGGCCATCGGGCAAAAAGCGGATGTAGTCTGTCTGCGCCATATTTTGCTTTTTGTGCGTCATCGGGCAAACCCAATCGCCCACCAGCGACGAGGTTGACTGGCTGCCCAAGTGCGGTGCGCAGCCACCCAGCAGCAACAAGCCAAGTGCGGTTAAAAGGCGCTTCACTCATTGCTCCTGCTCACGCGCAATGGCACGATGGCCAATATCACGGCGATAAAACCGCCCATCCCAGCTGATCTTCTCCGCCAGTTGCAACGCTTTAGCCTGCGCGTCTGTGACGTTTTCACCTAGTGCGGTGACACACAGCACGCGCCCACCGTCGGTAACAAAATTGCCTTTGCTTTCCTTCACGCCCGCCAAAAAGACTTTGCCGCCCTCAAGTGCGGTTTTGATGCCAGAAATCACATCTCCTTTGCGATATTCCCCTGGGTAGCCCTCAGCGGCCAGCACAATGCCAAGGGCGGCTTGCGCGCGCCAGCGTGAACGCACAGTGTCAAGCTGGCCATCGCAGGCAGCAAGGCACAATTCCACCAAGTCAGATTCCAAACGCATCATAATCGGCTGGGTTTCAGGGTCGCCAAAGCGGCAGTTGTATTCAATCACCTTCGGCTGGCCGTTTGGCATGATCATCAATCCAGCATATAAAAAGCCGGTGTAGGTGTTGCCCTCCGCCGCCATGCCTTCAACGGTTGGGATGATGACCTCTTGCATAATGCGTTGATGAATCTCATCGCTGACCACCGGTGCAGGGGAATAAGCACCCATGCCGCCAGTGTTCAAGCCGCTGTCGCCTTCGCCCACGCGTTTATGATCTTGGCTGCTGGCCATCGGCTCGATATGTTTGCCATCAACCATCACGATAAAGCTGGCCTCTTCGCCGTCTAAAAATTCTTCCACCACAATGCGGTGACCCGCGTCTCCAAAGGCATTGCCCGCGAGCATATCGCGCACCGCACTTTCGGCTTCTTCCAGCGTCATCGCCACAATCACGCCTTTGCCTGCTGCCAAGCCGTCGGCTTTGACCACAATCGGCGCGCCTTTTTCACGCACATAAGCCAAGGCTGGTTCCACTTCGGTGAAATTGGCATACTCCGCCGTTGGGATGTTATGGCGAGCCAGGAAATCTTTGGTAAAGGCTTTTGAACCTTCAAGTTGGGCGGCCGCTTTGGTTGGGCCGAAGATTTTCAACCCCGCGGCACGAAAGGCATCAACCACGCCGAGCACCAATGGCGCTTCAGGGCCAACGATGGTCAAGTCGATGGCTTTTTCGCGGGCAAATTCCACCAAGCGGGCAACGTCGGTGACGGCAATAGCGATGTTTTCAACTTTGGGCTCAAGTGCGGTGCCCGCATTGCCAGGGGCGACAAAGACGCGTTCAACTTGGTTCGATTGTGCCACTTTCCAGGCCAGTGCGTGTTCACGCCCCCCGTTTCCTATGATTAAGATGTTCATCCTGTGTCCTTTTGGTGAGGTTGGTTTGGTGTTTGAGGGTATTTTAACCGTTCTTTTACTTTTCTGCTCGTTTTTTATTTAAGATGTTGTGTGGGCGCTTTTATAACTCCGTCACCACTATCGCCTTTCCGCCTGCGGCGGCGACCGCACTTTTCTCTTTCATGACGCCGTCATCACTATCTTTTCCGCCTGCGGCGGGCGCTCTTTTTTCTGCTATCACTCCGTCATGCCGCTACGGTTTCGCCGCTGGCGACCCGATTTCTTTGCTTGTCCAAAGAAAGGAAGCAAAGAAACGGCAATGGCCCCTGTCCATAAGATATTCGCTTAGCGCCAAATTGCTACTCGCTGAAGGATCACACCCTCATCGTCTAGCACTTTAGGCACCCGCTCAGCATCTTATTCCGGGGGCGATCGCATGACCAAGTTTTGATTTTTAAAAAACATAAAGTGCGGTTATACATGATTTTAAAGTACGGTTTGCGATCGTTTAGACCGCACTTTGTATTTTAACCC
>NZ_JABTBO010000022.1 GCF_014884965.1 Spirabiliibacterium mucosae
CCATGACGGAGTCATGAAAGAAAACAAGGAAAGAAAATAAACGAAATGGCGGAGTGAAGAACGCGCGCGCCGAGCGCCAGCTGAGAATAATGCGCAACAAAAAAACCGCACTTTAGGCAAAGTGCGGTGAAATAAAAACGGCGCTGGGCGCCGTTTTTGTCATTACAGTTTCACAGGTTTTAAATGCCAGATTTCATCCGCGTATTCCTGAATCGTACGGTCTGATGAAAAATAACTCATATTCACAATATTCTGAATGGCCTTGGCAACCCACACATCTTGATCGCGATAAATCTCATCAATCTTCTCTTGCGTATCCACATAACTACGGAAATCCGCAAAAGCTTGATAAAAATCGCTAAACGGTGAGAAAGACTGATAACGGCCTGGCTCATCTGGATTGAAAAAGCCGCTAGTGACTTGCTGAATCGCCTCACGCAGTTGCGGATCGTTTTCATAATATTGCGCTGGGTTATAACCATTGCGGCGCAACTCCTCGACTTGCTCAACCGTGTTACCGAAGATAAAGATATTATCTTCACCCACGTTTTGCAAAATCTCCACGTTCGCGCCATCGAGCGTACCAATCGTCAATGCGCCGTTGAGGGCAAATTTCATATTACTGGTGCCTGAGGCCTCGGTGCCGGCGAGTGAAATTTGCTCTGACACATCAGCAGCTGGGATGATCAACTGCGCAAGGCTCACGCTGTAGTTCGGGATGAACACCAGCTTGAGTTTGTCGTGCACGCGCATATCGTTGTTGATCACTTTCGCCACATCGTTGATTAAGCGGATGATTTGTTTCGCGGCATAGTAGGCCGACGCCGCTTTACCCGCGATGATGAACACGCGCGGTGTCCAGTCTTTTTCAGGGTTGCGCAAAATCGCGTTGTAGCGTGCGATGATGTGCAACAAGTTCAAATATTGACGTTTGTATTCGTGAATACGTTTGATTTGCACGTCAAACAGGGAATCTGGGTTGACCACAATGTTGAGGTTGTGGGCAATGTAGTTGGCCAGTTTCACTTTGTTGGCTTTTTTCACATCACGCACTTCTTGCATGAATTTCGGAAAGTCGGCGTATTGTTTGAGCTCGGTGAGGTGGCTCAAATCTTTGCGCCACGCCCGTCCAATGTATTGGTCAAACACCGACGAAAGGCCTGGGTTGGCCACACCAATCCAGCGGCGTGGGGTGATGCCGTTGGTCATGTTGCAGAAACGATCAGGGTAGATTTTCGCAAAGTCGGCAAAAATCGATTTCACCATCAAATCGGAGTGCAGTTTGGCCACACCGTTGACTTTGTGAGAGGCCACCACCGCCAGCCACGCCATGCGCACTTTGCGCCCGTCGTTTTCGTCAATCAGCGATACGCGGCGAATCAAATCTGGGTCTTTGGCGGTGTGTTCTTTGATGCTTTCTAAGAATTTTTCATTGATTTCTAAGATCAATTTCAAATGGCGTGGCAAAATCGCGCCCATCATATCCACCGGCCAGGTTTCCAACGCTTCGCCCATCAAGGTGTGGTTGGTGTAGGAGAACACTTGTTGGGTGATTTCCCACGCTTTATCCCAGCTAAAGCCCTCTTTGTCGATCAAAAGGCGCATCAACTCAGGAATAGCCAACACCGGGTGAGTGTCGTTTAAGTGGATCGAGACTTTTTCCGCGAGGTTATCAAAGGTTTTGTATTCCCAGTGGTGGCGGTGCAAAATGTCTTGCAATGAGGCAGACACCAAGAAGTATTCTTGGCGCAAGCGCAGCTCACGGCCAGCATAGGTCGAGTCATCTGGGTAAAGCACGCGGGAGACGTTTTCAGAGCTGTTTTGTTGCTCCATCGCCGCGAAGTAGTCACCGCGGTTAAATTTATTTAAGTCAAACACATCACCGGCGTTTGCAGACCACAAGCGCAGGCTGTTTGACATATCGGTTTCATAGCCTGGGATGATTTGGTCATAGCCCAGTGCGGTGATTTGGGTGGTGTCAACCCAGTTGCATTTGCCGTCTTTGGTTTCGCACTCAATGTGGCCACCAAATTCAACAATGTAGCGTTTGGTTGGGCGGACAAACTCCCAAGGCACGCCTTTTTCAAGCCAGGCGTCTGGGCGTTCTACTTGTTGGCTGTCGACAATTTCTTGGCGGAACATGCCGTATTCATAACGGATACCATAGCCCATGCCTGGCAAATTCAAGGTGGCGATAGAATCCAAGAAGCAGGCAGCCAAGCGGCCTAAGCCACCGTTACCCAAGCCTGGGTCAACTCTTTTTCAATGATTTCTTCTACATCCAAGCCGAGCGCTTCTAATGCTTCGCGCACGGTGTCGTAAACACCGACCGCCATCATGGCATTAGAGAGGGTGCGGCCCATTAAAAATTCCATCGAGAGGTAATAAACACGGCGGCAGCCTTGGGATTGGGTTGCACGTTGGGTTTTCAGCCAGCCATCTGATACTAAATCGCGCACCGCCAGCAAGGTTGCATTGAGCCAGTCACGTTGGCTTGCCACACTTGGGTCACGGCCGATAGCATAGATCAGTTTGTAGACAATAGAGTTTTTAACACCTTCCACGCTGTCTTGTGGGGTTGGGTGTAAAATTGGATTAACCATTGGATTAATTTCCTTTTGATGAGTGTTAACGTCTTAATTAAATAAACTATGATAAATCATGGCGTATTTCTCGGCGGCAAGATGCCAGCTGAAATCCGCTTCCATCGCATCAATACGAACTTTGTACCATTGCGGTTTAGCACGCCACAGTGTTTGCGCTTGCCCAAAGGCCCAAATTAGCCCTTGTGCGTTGGCATGTTCAAACACAAAGCCGGTGGCTGTTCGTTGTTTAATACTGTCTTTGTGGCTGGCAACGACTGTATCCGCAAGCCCGCCCGTTGCTCTTACTAATGGCAAGGTGCCATATTTTAACCCATAAAGCTGCGTTAATCCACAAGGCTCAAAGCGACTTGGCACTAAAATTACATCGCCACCGGCAATCACCAAATGGGAGAGTTTTTCGTTGTAGCCAATTTCAACCCCGATTTGCGCTGGGAAGTTGTCGCGCAGGTGGCAAAAGGCCTCTTCAAAGTAGCTATCACCTGAGCCGAGCAAGATAAATTGCATATTTTCATTGAGCACGTGTGGCAGGGCTTCAAGCAACATATCCACCCTTTTTGGGCGGTTAGGCGGGTGACCATCACAAACACTTGCGCGTTTTATTTTCAGGCAGGTTAAACGCGCGTTGCAGCGCCAGCTTACACTCGGTTTTGCCTTTCATGTTGCCCAGCTGATAGTTCGCCGGCAGCGCACCGTCAATCGCCGGATTCCAAATGCCGTAATCCACCCCGTTGAGCACGCCGCTTAAGCGCCCTTCATACATCAAGGTTGACAGCAACCCCTCAAGCCCGTAGGCATATTCAGGGGTGGTAATCTCGCGCGCGTAGGTTGGGCTCACGGCGGTGACGTGATCGGCATAATACAGGCCGGCTTTAAGGTATGAAATCTGGCCGTTGAGCTCTACACCATTGACGTTGAACATCTCCAGCGGCAGGCCAATTTCATACATATGATGAAAGCTGAACATCCCTTGGTAGGCCAGATTATGAATAGTGAAGACGGATTTGGCTGGGCGCCCTTTGGCGGCGAGATAAGCACAAGCCATGCCCGCGTGCCAATCGTGGGCGTGCACTACATCCGCCTTCCACCAGCTGTCTAAGCCCGCGCCCAATTCAGCACCAAACCAGCCGAGCAGCGCAAAGCGTTTGTAGTTGTCGGCATAGTCGTTGTACCACTGATCGTGATAAGGGTTGCCCTCGCGTTGATACAAGTGCGGTGCGTCAATCAAATAAATGCCCAGGCCGTTGTAGTCGGTGTAGCGCAAGGTGACCCAGCCGGCAAAGGTGGCGTAGGTGCCCACCTCGGTGGACGGTGGCAAGCCGCCGATCACGGCAGGATAGGCGGGCATCAACACGCGCACATCGTCGCCGTTTTGCTGTTGCGCAAAGGGCAGTGCGCGGGTCACATCGGCCAAGCCACCGGTTTTCAGTAGTGGGTATAACTCCGAACAAACGTGTAAAATTCTCATAATAGGTCCTAATTTTTTGTCATGAAAAACCGCACTTTACTCAATGCAAAGTGCGGTTTTATTAATTACTTATTTTTCTTCGCTGGGTTGCAGCTTTCTCAGCATCCGCTCGGTGACAAGCACCACGCCGCCTTTGCTGACGCGAAAACGCTCAGCGTCCCGTTTGAGATCGACACCGATTTCCATTCCATCTGGGATCACGCAGTGGCGGTCGATAATCGCGCGTTTAATCACCGCGTTTTTGCCGATGGTCACCTCAGGCAAAATCACAGAATATTCCACCTGTGAGCCCTCTTCAGCTACCACGTTGTCGAACAACACGGAGTTGCTGATAATCGCATCATTGATGATACAGCCGCCGGCGACAATGGAGTTGTCGAGCGCGCGGGTTTTGCGCAAATGTTTGTAGAAGAACTTCGACGGGAAGGTCTGTTTTGGATTAGAGCGAATCGGCCAGCGTTGGTCGAAAATATCCAATTGCGGATTTTCAGTCACCAAGTCAATGTTTGCCTCCCAGAAGGCATCCAAGGTGCCGACATCGCGCCAGTAGATTTCCCCTTCAGGGTTGCGGCCCATGCATGAGCGGCTAAATGGGTGCGCGTAAAGTACGCCTTCTTTCAGCGCTTGCGGGATGATGTCTTTACCAAAGTCGTGGCTGGATTCTGGTTTGACGAACTCGCGCTCTAAGATGTCGTAGAGGTAATCGGCGTCAAACACATAAATCCCCATTGAGGCCAGTGATGTGTCTGGGCGGCCTTTCATGGTTGGCGGATTGGCTGGTTTTTCGATGAAATCAGTCACTTGCAAGTTTTCATTGACTGCCATCACACCAAACTCGGTGGCTTTTTCTTTTTCCACCTCAATACAGCCCACGGTGCATTTGGCGCCGCTGGAGACGTGGTCGAGCAGCATTTGGGCATAGTTCATTTTGTAGATGTGGTCGCCGGCCAAAATCAGCACATATTTTGGGCGATAATGATTTTTCATGATATCGCTGTTTTGGTACACCGCATCGGCTGTGCCGCGATACCAGGTGCTGTCGTCTAATTGTTGGCGCGCCGGCAGCATATCAACAAACTCATTGCGCTCACGCGGCAAGAAGGACCAGCCGTGTTGCAAATGGCGCAACAACGAGTGGGCCATGTATTGGGTGACCACCCCGATGCGGTTGAGATTGGAGTTGATGCAGTTAGACAGGGCAAAGTCGATGATACGACAAGATCCACCAAAATACACCGCAGGCTTGGCGCGTTTGTCCGTGAGTTCATACAAACGTGAGCCGCGACCCCCTGCCAAAATGAGCACCAAGGTATCATCAGTGATGCGTAACATGCTTGGTGATTTTTTCAAAATCTCGTCCATAACTTTTTCCTCGTTAAATACAAAATAAAACGTTGCGCGGTAATACAACTCGATTTACCGAGTAAACACAAAAATGCCAGCACCTGGGAGCTGCGCGCTGCCTTCGCACACATTGGCGCCCCCAAATGCACTGTGCCAATCGCCTGGTGGCAATTGGAAACGTTGCTGTTCATAAGTGCGGTTGAGCGCCAGCAACCAGCGATCATTGAGCACAATTTGAAAGCCGATTGACTGGCTATCTTCCCACGCGCCAATGCTCATCGGCGAGCCTGCGCAATCAAACCAGGCCACCTGCTCGTCATCGAGCCATTGGGCTTGGTTGAGGGCTGGGATCTGCTTGCGCAGAGCAATCAGCGCTTTAATCTCATCATGCAAGGCCCAATCGGCGCGCGCCCAATCCAGCCAGGTGATGGCGTTGTCTTGGCAATAGGCGTTGTTATTGCCCAGCTGGCTGTGGCCGAGTTCATCGCCACTGAACAACATCGGCGTGCCGTGGGCCAAAAGTGCGGTCGCCAGCATGCCTGTGACGGCGGCGCGGCGTTTTTGATTGATGGTTGCATCCTCACACTCGCCCTCACAGCCGAAGTTGTTGTTGATGTTGTCGTTGTGCCCGTCGCGATTGTCTTCGCCGTTCGCCCAGTTGTATTTTTGCTCATAAGTGACCAAATCGTGCGCAGTGTAGCCGTCGTGGGAGCAGATGTAATTCACGCTGGCAAACGGCAAACTCCTTGCTTGGAAAATATCACTCGAGCCACTAAAGCGCTGAGCAAACAGCCCCATGGTGCCGCGATAGTGCAGCCAAAAGGCGCGCATATCATCACGAAAACGGTCACTCCACTGGGCGAAATAATCCGGGAAGTTACCCAGCTGATAGCCACCCCAGCCGATATCCCACGGCTCGGCGATGAACTTTTTCTCACGCAAAATAGGGTCTTCGGCAATTGCTTGAAACAGCGCCGCATCACGATTAAAGTGCGGTTCGCGCCCCAACACGGAGGCTAAATCAAAGCGGAAGCCATCAACGTGACACTCCTCGACCCAATAGCGCAGGCAATCAAGCACCCACTGGCGCACATTCGGCTGGCTGCAATTGAGCACATTGCCGCAGCCTGTCCAGTTGTGATAGCGCCCTTGCTCGTCAAGCCAATAATAGTTGGCGTTGTCAATCCCGCGTTGGCTCAGCGTTGGCTGCTCGGCGTCAGAGTCCGCCGTGTGGTTAAACACCACATCCAAAATCACCTCAATGCCCGCTTGGTGGAGCGTTTTCACCAGCTGTTTAAACTCGCTCAGCGCCGCATTGCGATCGCTGGCGTAATCACTTTCTACCGCCATCGGGGCTAAGGTGTTGTAGCCCCAATAATTGCTCAGGCCTTTTTGTTGCAAATGCAGCTCATCGGCGTGGAACGCCACCGGCATCAGCTCCACCGCGGTGATGCCTAAATTTTTCAAATAATTGACCGACACAGGGTGCGCTAGGCCAGCGTAAGTGCCGCGCAGCCGCTGTGGGATTTGCTCGTTGAGCTGGCTGAAGCCTTTAACGTGCAGCTCATAAATAATTGTTTGCGCCCACGGCGTATTCGGTGGGTTGTCTGCTTGCCAATCAAATTCATCGCACACCACCACCGCTTTCGGTGCCACGGCGCTGTTGTCTAAATCGGTGGTGAAATCAAACAACGCACGGGTGTCATCATCAAAGTGCGGTTTGTGGCTCACCGCTTTGGCGTAAGGGTCAAGCAGCACTTTTTGTGGGTTGAAATACAACCCGCGCGCGCTGTCGCTGTGGCCATGAACCCGAAAGCCGTAGTGAACCGCACTTTGCATTTCGGCCAAAAATACCGACCAAATATGCTGCTCATCGCGCTGCATCCGAAAGCGATGCTCGCGCCCACTGCGGGAGAACAAGCACAACTCCACCAGCGTGGCATGCTCTGAAAAGAGCACAAAATTAATGCCCGCCACGCCATCAATCACCTGGCGTGAGGCACCCAATGGCGCACTCACACCCGCTTTTACTCGCCCAATCACCGCCATGGCTTTACTCTTCGCTCTCGTCTTTCAAAGCCTCAGTTGCATTGCCTTGGCGTTGTAAAAAAATGGTCGCCAACGGCGGAATAGTCAAACTCAACGAGTGCGCCTTGCCGTGGCTTGGCACGTTTTCAGTGTGGCACGCGCCCATGTTGCCCACGTTTGAGCCGCCATAGAAACTTGAATCACTGTTGAGTACCTCGCGGTATTCGCCCGCTTGCGCCACGCCAATGCGATAATTTTCCCGCGGCACTGGCGTGAAGTTGCTCACCACAATCACCTCATTGCCAGCGCGATCACGCCGCGCAAAGGCAAACACCGAGTTTTGCGCGTCGTCCACCACCAGCCACTCAAAGCCGGCAGGGTCAAAATCGAGTTGATAGAGCGCCGATGTTTGGGTGTAAAGGTGGTTGAGGTCTTTCACCCAATTTTGCACGCCTTTGTGCCATGGGCCGCCGTTGGCCTCATCGAGCAAGAACCAATCCAAACTTTCTTGATAGTTCCACTCACGGCCTTGGGCAAATTCATTGCCCATAAACAGCAGTTTTTTGCCCGGGTGCCCCCACATATAGCCGTAATAGGCGCGCAGGTTAGCAAATTTTTGCCACGCATCGCCTGGCATTTTGTCCACCAGCGAGCCTTTGCCGTGCACCACCTCATCGTGAGAGAGCGGCAAAATAAAGTTTTCGGTGTAGTTATACAACATGCCGAAAGTGAGCTTGTCGTGGTGGTATTGGCGATAAATTGGGTCGAGCTTCATATAAGAGAGCGTATCGTTCATCCAGCCCATATTCCATTTGTAGTGGAACCCCAGCCCGCCCATTTCTGGCGGATTGGTGATGCCTGGGAACGAGGTGGACTCCTCGGCAATCGTGGCCGCGCCGTCCATTTCGTTGCCAATCACATAATTGGTGTGTTTTAAAAACTCGATCGCTTCAATGTTTTCACGCCCGCCGTATTGATTCGGGATCCACTCGCCCTCTTTGCGTGAATAGTCGCGATAAATCATCGACGCCACCGCGTCCACCCGCAAGCCATCAAGCCCGAACCGTTCGAGCCAATACAACCCGTTGCCAGCGAGGAAGTTTTTCACCTCATTGCGCCCGTAGTTATAAATCAAGGTGTTCCAATCTTGGTGGTAGCCCTCACGCGGGTCGGCGTGTTCATAAAGTGCGGTGCCGTCAAAATAAGCCAGCCCGTGGGTGTCGCTTGGGAAATGCCCTGGCACCCAGTCGAGAATCACGTTGATGCCTTCATCGTGGGCGCGCTGGATAAAATTGAGCAGCTGCTGCGGGCTGCCAAAGCGGCTGGTCGGTGAATACAACCCCAGCGGTTGATAGCCCCACGAGCCGTCAAACGGGAATTCGTTAATCGGCATTAATTCGATGTGAGTAAAGCCCATCTCTTTGACATACGGGATCAGCTCATCGGCGATTTGCTCATAATTGAGCCAGAAATTGTTCTCCAAATTGCGCCGCCACGAGCCCAAATGCACTTCATAAATAGACACTGGCGCATCGAACGCGTTGGTTTTTTTGCGTTTTTCCGTCATCGGGATAATATCGGGCAGCGCACTGACTTGCGAGGCGGTATCTGGCCGCAGCTGGGAGGCAAAGGCGAACGGGTCCGCTTTCAGGCGGATGTTGTCATTGGCATCAAGCAGCTCGTATTTATACAGCTCACCGAGCGCCACTTTCGGGATAAAAATCTCCCACAGGCCGTTTTCAGGGTGAAAGCGCATCGGGTGGCGACGGCCGTCCCAGAAGTTGAAATCCCCCACCACGGAAACGCGTTTGGCATTCGGCGCCCACAAAATAAAGTTCACGCCAGCCACGCCGTCGATTTCGGTGAAATGGGCACCGAGTTTTTCATACGGACGGTAGTGCGTGCCCTCGGCGAGCAGCCAGTTGTCAAGGTCAGACAACAGCGGGCGGAAGCGGTAAGGATCTTCCACCAATTGGCTTTCATGCCCCCAATGGACGTTGAGTTGATAAGCAAAAAAATCGTGACGGTTTGGGATCACCGCGGCAAAAAGCCCTCATCATGCAAACGTTCCATCTCCACGATGTCGTCTTGGCTTTCTTTGTCGATGATGGTGACACTGGAGGCATCGGGCATCAGCACCCGCACTTCAATGCCGTTGTTGGTTTCGTGCATGCCCAGCACAGCGAAAGGATCGGCGTGACGGCCGTTTAATAGCGCATCAATTGTTGCAAAATCAACCAAAGTACCCATATTCTCTCCACATCTTTATGCGTAGCGCCATCGCTAGATGATGAAAGTGCGGTTTGCTTGATTTGTTGTTTGATAACCCGTTAACCGCACTTGCGCTAACTCTTTAAGGTTAACTACAGGGTGGCATAGAATGGGGGCTTTGACAATCTGGAAGGTTTAAAATTAAGGCTTAGATCACAATATTTTTATATATTTAAATTAATACTGTGACCTAATTCGCAAAAGAAAACCGAGCAGTGTGCTCGGCTTGTGTGATTAAACGTTGTCGATTTGGCCAAGAAGGGAGCGCACTTTGTCTTCCCAGTTTTTGCGCTCTTCGTGCAGGCGGTCTTTTTCACGATTCAAATTTTCGCGCTCTTCACGCACTTGGTTGAGTTCGTTTTGCAGTTGATCGTGTTTGCCTTTCAACTCTTCCAATTCAAGTTGTTGCAATTGAATAGTTTCTACGGCTTGTTTAATTTTTGGTCAAGTTGTTCGAGCAAGTCAAAAGACATAGTGTAAATCCTCTTGGGTGAAATGAATACGTCACTCTATTCTAACGCAGATCCCAGAAGATTTCACATAAAATTACAGGCCACTGGTGTGATAATTCTGTTCACTAATATTCCAGCACTATGCTACAATAAATTTTTGTGTGGATATCTCATCCCTCGGCTACATTAACCCAACCAAAAGGCACACAAAAATGAAACGAGCCCTCGCAATTGAATTCTCCCGTGTAACTGAAGCTGCCGCCCTTGCTGGCTTTGCCTGGCTTGGCCGTGGCGACAAAAATGCCGCAGACGACGCCGCCGTGAAAGCCATGCGCTTAATGCTTAACCAAATTGAAATTGATGGCAAAATTGTCATCGGTGAAGGCGAAATCGACGAAGCGCCGATGCTCTACATCGGCGAAAAAGTCGGCAAAGGTGGCATTGATGACATTTGCATCGCCGTTGACCCAATCGAGGGCACCCGCATGACCGCCATGGGGCAGGCCAACGCGCTGTCTGTGTTAGCCGCCGGCGGGCCAAACACCTTTATCGGCGCGCCGGATATGTACATGGAAAAGCTGGTTGTCGGCCCAGAGGTGAAAGGCATGATTGACCTCAACCTACCACTTGAGCAAAACCTGCGCCGCGTGGCCTCTAAGCTTGGCAAATTGCTCTCGCAATTAACCGTGGTCACCCTCGACAAACCGCGCCATCAAGCCGTTATCAAACAAATGCAACAACTGGGCGTGAAAGTGCTCGCCATCCCAGACGGCGATGTGGCCGCCTCAATTCTCTGCTGCCTGCCGGATAACAATGTGGATATGCTCTATGCCATTGGCGGCGCGCCTGAAGGCGTGGTGGCCGGTGCCGCGATTCGCGCACTCGGGGGCGATATGCAAGTGCGGTTTTTAGCCCGTGATGAGGTGAAAGGCGACAGTGAAGAGAACAAAGCTATCGCCGCCAAAGAGCGTGCGCGCTGTGCAGAGATGGGCGTGCCAGTGGGTGAAGTGCTCACCCTCGAGCAAATTGTGCGCGACGACAACCTCGTGTTCTCCGCAACCGGCATCACTAACGGCGACTTGCTCAAAGGCATCCACCGCAAAGGCGATGTTGCCACTAGCGAAACCTTGCTGATTCGTGGCCGCTCACGCACCATTCGCCGGATTCAATCGTTCCATTATTTAAACCGTAAAGACAGCGAGCTTTACCGCCTGATCGGTAACTGATAACAAAAACCGCACTTTGATATAAAGTGCGGTTTTTTATAACGGGTGAAGCGTGCGTTAATCGTCGTCTTCAAACGGGTCATCCACCTCATCGTTGTTGAGCTCAAGCGGCTCAGGCGAGAGGATGATGCCGGTTAAATCGGCGTACACGTTATCTTCTGGCAAAAAGGTCACGCCACCAAAATTGACCGGGATATCGCTGTCGCCCACGGTGCGCTCGTCGGCGGAAACCGGGATAGGCGCCAGGGCATGAATGCCGATGTCTAACCCTTCAAGCACATCGAGTTGACGCACCGCGCCATAGACGATGATACCTTCCCACTCGTTTTCCAGCGCGAGCTGCGCAAGATACCCGTCAATCAAGGCGCGGCGCACAGAGCCACCACCGTCAATCAACAACACACGCCCGCGGCCATCTTCTTCCAATATTTCTTCGATAAGGCCATTGCTTTCAAAGCATTTGACGGTGCTCACTTTGCCATAAAACGACGTGCGGCCCCCAAAGCTTGAAAAAAGTGGCTCAACCACGTCAATTTGATCTTGGTAGATGTCGCACAATTGTGATGTATCAATACGCATAGTTGTGTCCTTTTTAATCAATGATGGCCTTTAGTATAAACGCGATCAGGGCAAATTGCCATTAAAACCCACCGCCACTGAGCACAATGCCAAGGCTAAACAGCACATTGGTCAACAGCGCCAACAGCGACATTTGCGCCAGCATTGGGCGCAGTTGCGCCGGCTTTCGTGCGCGGAACACGCTGCGCAAATGCCACAGCAACAGCGGCGATGCGAGCAGGCATAACAGCATCGACATGCCCAGCGCCATGGCATAAAACACGCCCAAATAGACATAAATCGCCAGCGCGCCAAACACCAACACGGCGTGATAACGCTTGGCATTTTTCATCTCAAGGCGCACCGCGAGTGTGTTTTTGCCGGCCAGTTTGTCTTGCTCTATATCACGTAAGTTATTGATATTCAACACCGCGGTCGCCAACAAGCCGGTGGCGGTGGCGGCGAGGAAAATCGGCGGGCCAATCACATAATGGGTTTGCAAATAATAGGTGCCGCCCACGCCAATCCAGCCAAAAAAGGTCAACACCGAAATATCCCCAAGGCCGATGTAGCCATAAGGCTTTTTGCCCACGGTGTAGGTGATCGACGCCAGAATCGCCAGCGCCCCGAGAGCCAAAAAGGCAAATAAATCTTGCCAGCTGCGACACGCCACCACAATCAGCACCAAGCCGGAGAGACACGCGAGGCTGGCGACGGTGATCAAGCCCCATTTGAGCTGGCGGGCGGTGATCAGCCCTTGCTGAATGCCGCGCAGCGGGCCGATGCGCTCGGCGGTGTCGGAGCCTTTTTGGTGATCGCCATAATCGTTGGCAAAGTTTGATAACACTTGCAATAAAAGTGCGGTCAGCACCGACCAAAATAAAATCGCGCCATTAAAGTGCCCATCGGCATAGCCCAGTGCGGTGCCGGTGAGAATCGAGGCCAACGCCAGCGGCAACGTTTTCGGCCGCGCGGTTGAAAGCCAGATGGCTAGCTGTGAATTTTTCATATCCAATTAACAAAAACGACATTTTGATGTAAAAAAGGTATTATACGCATAAATTCTGGGTTTGATATTGACCTAACAGGGTATTTTTTCAATTAGGAGCGCCATGACCGCACTTTGCCTTGAGCCGATTGCCATCGCTCACACGCCGTATAACGAAAAATTCTCGGTGCCGCGCCAAGCGCAACTTAGCCGCTATGGCAAAGGAGAGATTGAACTGCTGCCGCCGTTCGACAGCCGCGAGTGCGTGCGCGGGCTTGAGCAATTCAGCCACCTGTGGTTGATTTTCCAGTTTGATCAAATCCCAGCCAACAAATGGCACCCCACCGTGCGGCCACCGCGCTTGGGCGGCAATCAACGCGTGGGCGTGTTTGCCTCCCGCGCCACTCACCGGCCCAATCCGCTGGGGCTGTCGAAAGTAGCGTTAGAAGACATTTGCATTCACAAAGGTCGCGCGCGGCTGCGCGTAGGCGGGATTGATTTGGTCAATGGCACACCGATTTTCGACATCAAGCCCTACATCGCCTATGCCGATTGCGAGCTAAATGCCAAGTGCGGTTTTGCCGCCGAGCCACCACGCGTGGCCATTGAGGTGGCCTTCAGCGACCAAGCGCAGGCCATGCTGCAAAGCGACAGCGCGCGGCAATACCCGCACCTTCGAGAATTCATCACCGAGCTTATCGCGCAAGACCCGCGGCCGGCCTACCAGCAAGGCCAGTGCGGGCGGGAGTACGGCTTGAGCATTTGGGCATTTAACGTGCGCTTTGTCTTCACCGCCGCCCATCAAGCGGAAGTGACCTGCATCACCGCACTTTAGCTTTTTCGCTACACAGCGCAATGAAATTAAGCCGTTTTTCTTTGTCGTTGAAAAGCGTAAACATCTTTTTAAAGGTTGGGCGATTTTCCGCACGCAGGGCGTTGCGCACAATCTTAAGCGTGCCTAAAAGCCCTTCGTCGTAGATCATCCCGCGCGGCGACAGCAACGTCATCTCACCTTTAATGTGTTCACAACGGGCAAAGCCGCTGTCTAAAAAGAGCTGCTGCCAGCCTTGTTCAGTCAGTGGCGTGACGGTGATGTTGATGGCGTGGCGCAAGTCGTTGATGATCGCCTCATCGTGCTCGCGGGTGAGCATCACATCGTGGGTCAGCAGTCGCCCGCCGGGCTTTAACACGCGGCAGTATTCACTGATGGCTTTGCGCTTGGCCTCAATCGGCAACATGGTGAGCATCGCCTCATTAATCACCACATCAAAGCTTTCATCGGCAAACGGCAGCTTGGTGGCGTTGGCGCGCTGCACCTCAATCAAATGGCTCAAACCGCACTTGGCAATATTCTCGCGTGCCTTGGCCAGCGCGGTTTCATCCAAATCCACCCCTGTGATATGGCAGCCAAAGCGCTGCGCGAGGTTAATCGCCGTGGTGCCCATGTTGCACGCCACCTCCAGCACCGCACTTTGGGCATCAAATTGCCCGTGCTCAAACAGCCACTCAGTGGCCTTGCGTCCGCCTGGGCGCAAGCGTTTTTTGCCCAGCCGCGCCAAAAAATTATGCCCAACCTCGTCTTTTTTCATAGCAATCCTTAAGGTGAAATTAAAATACATCTTATAATAAGCGAAATGATTCCTATTGCCAACGATTTTCAGGCAAGAAAAAAGCGCCCATTGGGCGCTTTGTGTTATTTAATCACACCGCAGGCCATGCGAGGGCCGCCACCGCCGAGCGGTTTTGGCTCATCGGAGTGATTGTCACCGTGGAGGTGAATCATCAAGGAGTGGCCTTTGATTTCATCAAGTGAATGCAGCCGTGGCGCCAAAACGGGATTGCTCGCGCTGCCGTCTTGCTCGACTGCCAAGGCTGGCAAGTCGCCTAAATGGCCGCCATCATCCCACGGGGTGCTGTGTTTGCCGGTGTTTTTTGGGTCCCAGTGGCCGCCTGCAGCCAGGCCAGCGACTTGTTTGCCGTCTTTTTCTTTTGGATCACAGCTTGGGTTTTGGTGAATGTGAAAGCCGTGCACACCGGGTGTTAACTGTTTGAGTTCAGGGGTGAAAACCAGCCCGTATTTGGTTTCAGTGACATACACCTTGCCGATCTCTTGGTTGCCTTTTTCCACATCGAGCAACTCCATCGGGATTTCCAGCGCGTTGTCGTGCGCGTGGTTATGGTCACCGTGCGCCAACGCCGCCCCCGAGCCGAGCAGTGCGGTGAGTGTGAGTGCTGTTAGTAATGGTTTTTTCATCATGATCACTCCTTTTGTTAAATCAGCCACATGGCTGGTTTTAGAATATAAGAATCCAGCGCGATTTTCCAGTTTTGCCTTATGCCAGCACCCTCATCCGCTCATTCATGCTGAAGATACGGCCGATGCCAAGTGCGGTAAATATTGCCAATCGCCTACAAAATTTAGAGAAAAAACAAAAGTGCGGTCATATCAAACCGCACTTTTGCTGGAAGGCTAAGCCAGTTGGCTTGATTTGCTCAGTTTGGTCCAGTTGTAGTAACCGTAAAGTGAGTTGAGCAGGTAGGCGACGTACATCATCACAATTGACAGGCCGCCAGGTTCTTCTGCGGTGATCCACAACATGATGGACACGATGTTGAGTGCAATCCACAAAATCCATTGCTCGCGATAGCGCAAGATCATCAACACTTGTGCCACCACCACAATCACGGTGGAGATGCCGTCAAGCGAGGTGGAGTTGCCGCCGTAGTAGCGCAAAATGCTGATAAACACCGCAGAGCCGACCACGATGATGGCCAATGTAGTCAGCCAGCCCACCACACTCAAGGCGCGAGCTTGGATAAGCTCGGTGCCGGTGGCTTTTTGCATATTGGCTTTCCATAAGAAATAGCCGATAAATTGCGCTGGAATGTAGACATACAAGGTGGTGGTCATTTCGCCGTAAAAGCCTTGGGAGAGCGAAATATAAAAGTAAGTGTAGGCAAAAATCAACCCGAACAGGTAGTTACTGATTTTCCCTTTACCGACAAACACCACGCACAAAATGCCGCTGATGCCTGAAATCATGCCTAACACAGAGTCAGGCGCGTAGATATACGCCCCGATTTGCGCTGCTAAAAACAAAAACAGCCAAAAAGCCTCGAAGGGTGTCCAGCCAGAAAATAACTCCGTTTTGAGTTTTTGTAGCCACGTTGTCATATTATGATCCTCATGATGGTTAAGTGCGGAAATTATATATCACAAAAATAGTTTTTGCGTAGTGATTTTTTAAAATTTGTTATGTTTATTTTTCATGTTGGCGAAAATTATTTTCTCCCTCGATTTTGCTTTATAATACCGCTTATGAAAATCACAGGAAAAAGAGCCATTTATGCAACAATTTGCTGTTGGGCAGCGCTGGTTTTGTGAAAGTGAAACCCAGCTAGGCTTAGGGATTGTGACCGCACTTTCACCCCGGCAGGTGCGCTTGCACTTCCCGCTGGCGCAAGAAACGCGCCTGTATGCCCGCCAAGGCGCGCCGCTTAAGCGCCTGTTGTTTGCTCAAGGTGAGCAGGCGAAAAGTGCCGAAGGCTGGATGATGCGTGTTGGGCAACGTGCGGTGCGCGACGGCGTGGTGCACTATATCGGCACGCGCGTTGACAGCGGCGAGCAAGTGAGCTTGGCTGAAACACACCTGGCCCACCAGCTGACGTTTAGCACCGCCAAAGTGCGGTTGCTTTCAGGCGTGTTTGACAGCAACGCCGCGTTTGACCTGCGCTTGGCGGCACTGCGCGCGCAACAGGCGCAATTTCGCTCGCCACTGCGCGGCTTGCGCGGTGCGCGTGCGGCCTTGATTGCCCACCAATTGCACATCGCCCAAACGGTGGCGGAGCGCCACGCGCCACGGGTGCTGCTCGCCGATGAGGTGGGCTTGGGCAAAACCCTTGAGGCGGGCTTGATCATCCACCATCAGCTGCTAAGTGACAAAATCCAGCGGGTGTTGATTGTGCTGCCACACAACTTGCAGCACCAATGGCTGCTGGAAATGCGCCGGCGGTTCGATTTGCCCTTTGGCTTGATTAACGAGGAAGCCAGCAACCCCTTTGCCGAGCAGCCGCTGCTGATTTGCCCGTTGGAGTGGCTTTTGGCGGAGCCTGAGCGGGTGCGGCTTGCCGAGCGCGCGAGCTTTGACATGCTGGTGGTTGATGAAGCCCACCATCTCGCTTGGCACCAAGAGGAGCCCAGTGCCGCCTATCTGGCGGTGGAGCGGCTGGCCAAAGCTATCCCCGCAGTGTTATTGCTCTCGGCCACGCCAGAGCAGCTGGGGCTGGAGAGCCATTTTGCCCGCTTGAAATTGCTCGATCCGCACCGCTTTTATGACCTCGATGCCTTCATTCGCGAGCAGCGCGGCTACCAGCGTGTGGTGGCGATCATCAATCAATTGCTGGAAGGCGCGCCGCTCAGTGCGCAGGCGCAAGCAACATTAGCGCAGCTGCTCGGCCAACCGCACTTTGTGCTCAGCGATGACAACCGCCAAGCGACCATCAACGCGCTGCTCGACCGCCATGGCACCAGCCGCGTGCTGTTTCGCAACACTCGCGCCATGATTGCAGGCTTCCCGCAACGCAAAGTGCGGTTACAGGCGCTCGCGTGCCCAGCACAATACGGCGATGAGGTGAGCCTCACGCCTGAAGTGGATTATTCTGGCGCTGTGCCGTGGTGGCAGTTTGACCCACGCGTGGCAGCGGTGCAGGAGAGCTTGCAGGCAGACAAACAGCAAAAGTGGCTGCTGATTTGCCACACGGCGCACACTGCCATCGCCCTTGAAACGGCGCTGCGCACGCGCTTTGGCACGCGTTGTGCGCTGTTTCACGAGCACATGAGCGTGATTGAGCGCGACCGTGCAGCGGCCTATTTTGCCCAAGGCCACGACGGCGCACGGCTTTTGATAAGCTCTGCGATTGGCGCGGAGGGGCGCAATTTTCAATTTGCCAGCGGCTTAATTTTATTCGACCTGCCCGCCCACCCTGATCGCCTTGAGCAGGCCATCGGCCGGCTGGATCGCATCGGCCAAGGCGAGAGCATTGACATTGTGGTGCCCTATTTTGCCAACAGCGTGCAAGCGCGCTGGGTGCAGTGGTATCACCAAGGACTGGACGCTTTCGCTCGCCCCTGCCCAATGGGCGAGGCGCTGTTTGCCGAGTTTGGCGCACAGGTGGCAACAACCGAGGATTTCACCGCACTTTTACACCACACCCAAGCCCGCCGAGCCGAGTTGCACGCAGCCATGACGCGCGGGCGGGATAAACTGCTGGAATACCACTCCAGCGGTGGCGAGCAGGCCAAGCGCCTAGCCCAGCAGATCGCCGAAGACGACGCCGATCCAGCCTTGGGCGCGTTTGCCCAAGCGCTGTTTGCCTGCCTTGGGGTGGACGATGAGCCGTTAAGCGATCACCACTTCTTGCTGCGCGCAGGCGAGACGATGCTCAGTGATTTCATCACCTTGCCTGAAGAGGGGCTGGCCGCCACTTTTGACCGCACTTTTGCGCTCTCGCGTGAGGAGGTGATGTTTTTAACCTGGGATAGCCGCCTGATTCGCCAAGGGATCGACTTTGTGCTCTCTGGGGATTTGGGCAAAAGTGCGGTTGCGCTGCTCATCAACCCCGCCTTACCGGTGGGCACCTGCTTGGTGGAGCTGGTGTTTGTGCTGCAAAGCCAGGCGCCGGCGAGCTTGCAGCTCACGCGCTTTTTGCCACCTACACCGATTCGCTTGCTGCTTGACCGCCACGGGCGGGATTTGGCAGCCCAAGTTCGTGATGACGCCTGGCAGCGCCAGCTTCAGCCTGTCAGCCAAGCGGTGGGGCAGCAGATGATCGCCATGACCAAAGCAGTGGTGTCAAAAGCCTGCGAGCAGGCAGAGGCATTGGTGAAAACGCAAAGTGCGGTTATCATAGCGCAAGCCAAAGCACAAATGCAGGCGCAGATGGGCGCTGAGATGGCGCGCCTACGCGCACTTTCCGCCGTCAACGCCAGCATTCGCGCAGAAGAAATCACCGCACTGAGCGCGCGCACGCGTCAGATGGCGGCCTATTTAGATGAGGCGAGTGTGCGCCTTGACAGCGTGCGATTAATTGTCAGCAATAAGGAACACTATGGCACTGATTGAATACAACCCACCCACCGAGCCGTGGCTTGAGCTGGTCTATTTCGACAACCACATCGCGGTGGTCAACAAACCCAGCGGGCTGCTTTCTGTGCCGGGCAGCCGCGAGAAGTATCGCGACAGCGCCACCGTGCGCGTGCAGGAGAAATTTGGCTTTGCCGAGCCTGTCCACCGCCTGGATATGGCCACCAGCGGGATTATTTTGTTCGCCTTGAGCAAAATGGCGGAAAAAGACCTCAAACGGCAATTTCGCGAGCGGCAAACCAAAAAGCGCTACCAAGCGATTGTGTGGGGGCACCCGCGTGCGCGTGAAGGGTTGGTTAACTTGCCACTGATTTGTGACTGGGAAAATCGCCCGCGCCAACGGATTGATTTTAATCTCGGCAAAACGGCCGCCACCTTTTATCAGGTGCTGGCCTATTACCCCAACAACACCGCGCGGGTGCAGCTCACGCCGATCACCGGCCGCTCGCACCAACTGCGCGTGCATATGCTCGCCCTCGGCCACCCGATTATCGGCGATAAGTTCTACGCCCACCCACAGGCCAAAGCCTTAAGCCCACGCTTGGCGCTGCACGCCGAGCAGCTGAGCTTCACCCACCCGCTGACCCACGAAAACGTCACCGTCACCGCGCCGGTGCCGTTTTGACCGCACTTTGCTTTTTCGGTGTAAAGTGCGCTCTGGCTGCGCCTTTGGCGGTTAAAATGTGATCCAGGTTTCATTTTAATGTTTGTTTTTGCGCTTTTTGGTGCAAATGCTGTAGTAATCCCTTACAATGTGTCTAGTTATTTTCTAAAACGAACATTTAAGGGGGCGTTATGCAGCGGACACAAACGGATGTCATCATCATTGGTGGGGGTGCAACCGGTGCTGGCATTGCGCGCGACTGCGCCTTACGCGGGCTCAGTTGTGTCTTGCTTGAACGACGCGACATTGCCACCGGTGCCACCGGGCGCAACCATGGCCTGCTGCACAGCGGCGCGCGTTATGCCGTCAACGACCCCGAATCGGCGCGCGAGTGCATTGAAGAAAACAATGTTCTAAAACGAATTGCCAGCCACTGCATTGACGATTCCAAAGGCTTGTTCATCACCTTGCCTGAAGACGACCTTGACTTCCAAAAGCCGTTTATTGAAGCCTGCCAGCAAGCGGGCATTGACGCCTTGGCCATTGACCCTGCTCTCGCCCGCCGCCTTGAGCCTTCCGTTAATCCCAATTTGATTGGCGCGGTGGTGGTGCCCGATGGCAGCATTGACCCGTTTCGCCTCACCAGCGCCAATATGCTTGATGCCAAAGAGCACGGTGCGCAGATTTTCACCTACACCGAAGTGCGCTCGCTGATCCGCGAAGGCGCGCGTGTGATTGGCGTGCGCGCGTGGGATCATAAACATCAACTTGAGCGGGAATTTTTCGCCCCTGTTGTGATCAACGCTGGCGGCATTTGGGGCCAAGGCATCGCCGAATACGCCGATTTGAAGATCAAAATGTTCCCTGCCAAAGGGGCGTTGTTGATCATGGGCCATCGCTTAAACAATATGGTGATCAACCGCTGCCGTAAGCCAGCGGATGCCGATATTTTGGTGCCAGGCGACACCATTTGTGTGATTGGCACCACCTCCAGCCGCATTCCGTATGACCAAATTGACAATATGGTGGTCACGCCAGAAGAGGTGGACATTTTAATCAACGAGGGCGAAAAGCTCGCCCCGAGCCTGCGCCACACCCGTGTGCTGCGCGCTTATGCCGGCGTGCGCCCGCTGGTGGCCAGTGACGATGACCCCTCAGGGCGCAACGTCAGCCGCGGCATTGTGTTGATGGATCATGCCAAGCGTGACGGCTTGGAGGGCTTTATCACCATCACCGGCGGCAAGCTCATCACCTATCGCCTGATGGCGCAGTGGGCGACCGATTTAGCCTGTGAAAAACTCAACAAAACGGCCCAATGCGAAACCGCTGACAAACCGCTGCCAGGCTCAAATGAAAGTGCGGTCGACACCCACCAAAAAGTGATCTCCCTGCCAACACCACTGCGCCTGTCCACCGTCTATCGCCACGGCTCGCGCGCGACTAAATTGCTTGAGCAAGAGCGCCTTGACAGCAGCTTGGTGTGCGAGTGCGAGGCAGTGAGTGCCGGCGAGGTGCGCTACGCCGTGGATGAATTGAACGTGAATAATTTAGTCGATTTGCGCCGGCGCACGCGGGTGGGCATGGGCACCTGCCAAGGGGAGCTGTGCGCTTGCCGCGCGGCAGGCTTGATGGCGCGCTTTAAAGTGGCCAGCGCCGAGCAATCAACCCAGCAACTGGCGTCTTTTATGGAAGAGCGCTGGCGCGGGATTGAGCCGATTGCTTGGGGCGATGCGCTGCGTGAGGCGGATTTCACCTCGTGGGTTTATTACGGCTTGATGGGGCTCAACGACGTGCCAAGTTTGCACGCCGACCAACTACAAGGAACCGATAGCAATGAAGTTTGATAATGTGATTATTGGTGGCGGCTTGGCAGGCTTGGTGTGCGGCATCCGCTTGCAACAGGCCGGCCAACGCTGCGCGATTATTTCCACCGGCCAAAGCGCGCTGGATTTCTCCTCCGGCTCGTTTGATTTCCTAAGCCAATTGCCTGATGGCAAGCTGGTGTTCGATTTCGCACAAGGGTTGCGGGCACTGGCATCACTCCAGCCCGATCACCCCTACAGCGTGATCGGTGAAAGTGCGGTGATGGGCGCGCGCAGTGCGTTTTTAGCCTTGAAAGAAGCACTCAAGCTTAACCTGCACGGTGAGGCGGAGCACAATCACCTGCGCCTCACACCACTGGGTGCCTTGCGCCCGACTTGGCTGAGCCCGCGCAGTGTGCCGACATTTTGCCAAAATGAAGCGAAACTCGCGAAAAAACGGGTGGCGGTGCTTGGCATTGAGGGCTTTAACGATTTTCAACCGCACTTGTTGTGTGAAAATATGAAACGCATGGCGCCTTTTGTCGAGTGGGATATTCATTACGCCTATTTGCACATCCCCGAGCTTGACCACTTAAGAGGCGACGCGCGCGAGTTTCGCAGCATTAACATTTCCCAAGCCTTGGAGCATAAACTCAATTTCGAGCAACTAACCGCCGAGGTGCAAAAAGCCGCCAACGGCGCCGATCACGTGCTGCTGCCGGCGTGCTTTGGGCTGGATAATGACCAATTTTTATATCAACTCGCCAAGGCAACCGGGCTGAATTTGCACGAGCTGCCAACGCTGCCGCCATCACTGCTGGGCATTCGCCAAAACCGCACTTTACAAGCACACTTTGAGCGCTTAGGCGGGATTTTGATGAAAGGCGACAAAGTGCTCAAAGCCGAGTTTGAGCAAAGTGCGGTCAAAGGCTTGAAAACGCAACTCGCCGATGGTTTGTTGATCAAAGGTGAGCGCTATGTGCTGGCCTCGGGCAGCTTTTTCAGCAACGGCTTGATTGCCCACTTTGACCGCATTGTCGAGCCGGTGTTTGGGCTGGATGTGACCAAAAGTGATGACCGCCGCGCGTGGACGCACCACCGCTTTAGCGCGCCGCAGCCGTATCAACGCTATGGCGTGGCCATCAACGCCCACTGCCAAGCCGCGCGCCAACGTGCGGTTTGCGACAACATTTATGCCATTGGTGCGGTGGTCGCCGGCAGCGATTCGATCCACCTTGGTTGCGGCTCTGGCGTGGCGGTGGTGAGCGCGCTGGTGGCGGCTGAGCATATTTTGCAGGAGGGATAACATGGATTTACAACAACTCATTCGCCAAGCCGAGCAAACCCAAACGCAAGCCTTTCACGACAACAACTTTGAAAGCTGTATTAAATGCACCGCCTGCACCGCCGTGTGCCCTGTGTCACGGCAAAACCCGCTCTACCCCGGCCCAAAACAATCGGGCCCCGACGGCGAGCGGCTGCGGCTGAAAAACGCGGCCTTCTATGACGAGGCGTTGAAATACTGCACCAACTGCAAACGCTGCGAAGTGGCCTGCCCGTCGGATGTCAAAATTGGTGATATCATCGTGCGCGCACGCAACCGCTACGGCCAAGGCAAAGACAAGCCCGCCATTCAAAAATTGCGCGATGCCGTGCTCTCCAACACCGACATTATGGGCACGCTGTCCACCCCGTTTGCGCCGGTGGTCAACGCCATGACAGGCTTGAAGGCCACGCGCTTTTTGCTCGATAAAACCCTCGGCGTGGCCAAGCAACGCACGCTGCCGCGCTATTCTTTTGGCACCTTCCGCCAGTGGTATAAAAAAGTGGCCAAAGCCCAGCTGCAATTTCGCGAAAAAGTGGCTTATTACCACGGCTGTTACGTCAATTACAACAATCCGCAGCTTGGCAAAGAGCTGATTGAGGTGTTCAACGCCATGAACATCGGCGTGGTGCTGCTGGAAAAAGAAAAATGCTGCGGCGTGCCGCTGATGGTCAACGGCTTCCCTGAGCGGGCGAAAAAACAAGGGGTGTTTAACATTCAACAACTCGAAAGTGCGGTGTGCGACAACCACCTCACCGTGGTGGGCACCTCGTCAACCTGCACCTTAACCTTGCGCGATGAATATCACCACATTTTAGGGCTGGATAATCGCAAAGTGCGGTCAAGCGTGCATTTGGTCACCCGTTATCTTTATCAACTGCTCGATGAAGGCAAAACACTGCCGCTTAAGCCGTTGCCGCTGCGCGTGGCTTATCACACCGCCTGCCATATGGAAAAAAGCGGCTGGGTGCCCTACACCATTGAATTGCTGCGCAAAATCCCAGGGATTGAGGTGGTGATGCTCAACTCCCAATGCTGCGGCATTGCCGGCACCTATGGTTTTAAAAAAGAAAACTACGACACCGCGCAGGCGATCGGCAACAGCTTGTTTGCCCAAATTGACTCCGGCGGGTTTGATTATGTGGTGTCCGATTGCGAAACCTGCAAATGGCAAATTGAGATGTCAACCTCGCGCCAATGTTTGCACCCGATCACACTTTTAGCGATGGCATTACAAAAATAGGCAAAAACGGACTGATTTCGAACAAAAAAAAGTGCACGGTGGGTTTTTTTAGGTAAAATAATAATCACTCGATGTGAGCAAACGTGCACAGGAGAAAGGAAGATGAAACAGTCCGTCCGCCATAGCAAAATTATCGATTTAGTCAAACAACGCGGCTATATCAGCACCGAAGAGCTGGTGAGCGTGTTTAATGTCACCTCACAAACCATCCGCCGCGATCTCAACGAATTGGCTGAGAAAAACCTCATTCGTCGCCACCACGGCGGGGCGGCCTCGCCTTCCACCTCTGAAAACAGCGATTACAGCGAGCGTAAAAGCTTTTTCTCGCAAGAAAAACGCGCCATCGCGCTGCAAACGGCCAAGCTTATCCCCAATGGAGCGTCTTTGTTTATCGACATCGGCACCACCCCTGAGGCCGTGGCCCACGCGCTGCTTGACCATAAAAACTTACAAATCGTCACCAACAACCTCAACGCCGCCCACATTTTGATGCAAAATCCTGAATTTAAAATCATCGTCGCCGGTGGCAACTTGCGCGCCGATGGCGGCATTATCGGTGAGGCCACGGTGGATTTCATCTCCCAATTTCGGCTTGATTTTGCCATTCTCGGCATCAGCGCCATCGACGAAGACGGCGCGCTGTTGGATTACGACTTCCACGAAGTGCAAGTGAAAAAGGCCCTGATGCGCAGCGCACGGCAAAGCTTTTTGGTCACCGATCACTCCAAATTCAGCCGCCAAGCGATTGTCCGCCTAGGCTCGATTGCTGATGTGGATATGCTGCTGACCAACACCGCGCCACCAGAGCCCATTATCCAGCTGATGTTTGCCAAACAGCGCAACATCGCCATTTGCGACAGTGTTGAAAGCGAGATTGAGGCGTGATCTTAGAACCCTTCACGCAAATCTATCAACGCGCTTGCGCTAATCAAGGCGGCGAGCAGGCGTTGAATAGCAAACTGTGCAGCCTGAAAACACCAAACGAGCTGCGTGCCATCCCAAGCGATCGCTGGCTGGCAGAATTTACCCGCAAAGTATTCCAATGCGGCATGGTCTGGCGGGTGATCAACAACAAATGGCCAGGCTTTGAAGCGGTTTTTTGGCAGTTTGATATCGAAAAACTGCTGATGATGAGCGATGAATGGTGGGAGGAAAAAGCCCGTGATAAACGCATCGTGCGCTGCTTGTATAAAGTGATGACGATTAAAGCCAACGCGCAAATGATTTATGAAGAAAACCTCAAGTGCGGTTTTAGCGAGATGATTGCCAGCTGGCCGAGTGATGACATCACCGCACTTTGGGCTTATCTCAAAAGCCATGGCGCACGCTTAGGCGGCAACACCGGCCCCTACGCCCTGCGCGCCATGGGCAAAGACACCTTCTTTCTCACCCGCGACATCGAGGCCTATTTGCGATCCCACAACCTGATCACAGGTGGCCTGCACAGCAAACGCAGCCTCACCAACGCCCAAAACGCCTTCCTCGAATGGCAACAACAATCCCAACGCCCATTGAGCCACATCAGCCAAATTGTGGCGTGGAGTGTGGGCAAATAGCCGATTTTTTACGCAAAGATAGCGCAAAAGCGGTAAAAAAAGCACACCAATCGAACCTTTTCCCATTTC
Source organism: Spirabiliibacterium mucosae (assembly GCF_014884965.1). Lineage (GTDB taxonomy): Bacteria > Pseudomonadota > Gammaproteobacteria > Enterobacterales > Pasteurellaceae > Spirabiliibacterium > Spirabiliibacterium mucosae. The sequence goes on from NZ_JABTBO010000022.1 coordinate 25,680, forward strand.
AGGACTCTAAACTATACCGAGTAACAATAAGGAACTTATGATGAAATTAACATTAAAAAACACATTTTTATTCACGGCTATTGCCTCAAGCGTGGTGTTGACAGCCTGTTCAGACAAAGAACAAGTGAAACCAGCGGCGGCAGAGCAAGAAAAACCGGCGCAAGTGGAATCACAAAAAGCCGTTGAGCAAGTCCCAGCGGTGCAAGCGGCAGAAAGTGCGGTGACCAAATACAACGGCACCATTGAAGGTGAAAAATTTGATACTTATCACTTCAAAGGGGAAAAAGGCCAAAAAGTGGTGATCAACGTCACCGGCCAAGGCCATGCTGAAGCGGTGCTCTATGGCTATGATGACTTCATGCAAAATGAGCCTTACACCTTGCCTGAAAGCGGTGATTATGAAGTGCGTGTAGTGCAACCGCGTACCTTTGCCCGCGACGGCGCAAAATCAACCTATGAGTTGACCATTGAAATCAAATAATCCAATCATCAAGCAGCCTGCGGGCTGCTTTTTTTGTGCTAACATTCGCCCACATTGACGTTTAAGGACCCTTTATGCAACAGCGCGTTTGTATTATTTCAGGCAGCACCTTGGGCACGGCGGAGTATGTCGCCGAGCACTGTGAGGATCTGCTCAATCAAGCTGGCATCCAAACCGCACTTTGCCATGGCAGCCAAGCGGCATTGGCACACTGCCACGACTACACCACCTGGCTTTTGGTCAGCTCGACCCATGGCGCCGGCGATCTGCCTGAGAATTTGGCTGATTTTTTTGATGATCTAAACCTGCCACCAGGGCTGCGCTTTGGTGTGATCGGCATTGGCAATTCCGATTACGACACCTTTTGTTTTGCGGTAGATAAAATTGAAACCGCACTTTGCCAGCGTGGCGCACAGCTCGTGTGCCCGTCTTTGCGGATTGATATTTTGCAAACGCAAGATGCTGAAAGTGCGGCGCAAGATTGGCTGCCTGAGTTTATCACCGCACTTTAAGGGCTGTGGATAAACGAGATCTTTTTTGTATAAAAGCCGTGATTATGATCTGAATAAGCTCAAAGATAAACGTGACTGTGGATAACTTGGATGCTTGTCCACAGTCAAGTGCGGTAAAAAGATCCCGTTATGCACAACTAAAATGCGCGATAAGATCTTAACATCACAGTGAAAAACGATCTTCTCAACACAAAATCGCGTGCTAATAACAAGAATAATCAAGATCTCTATATAAAAAGATCTTTATCTATAAGCGCGATCATTTTCATCAAATCCTTTTTACCCTGCCTTGAATTTACAGTAGAATAGCGGCAATTTTTTCAAGATCTGAAGGTTTTTATGATTTACAACACAACCTATGACGTGATCGTCGTCGGTGGCGGCCATGCAGGCACAGAAGCGGCCCTTGCGCCTGCCCGCATGGGGCTGAAAACACTGTTATTAACCCACAATATCGATACCCTCGGGCAAATGTCGTGTAACCCCGCCATTGGTGGGATCGGCAAAGGCCATTTGGTGAAAGAAATCGACGCCATGGGCGGGCTGATGGCCACCGCCGCTGACCAAGCGGGGATCCAATTTCGCACCTTAAATAGCTCAAAAGGCCCGGCGGTGCGTGCCACCCGCGCCCAGGCTGACCGCGTGCTATATCGCCAAGCAGTGCGTATTGCATTAGAAAATCAAGATAATTTAGATATTTTCCAACAAGAAGTGGTGGATATTTTACTCGATCAAGACCAAGCTGTAGGCGTTGTCACCAAAATGGGGCTGACCTTTCAGGCGCGATCCGTGGTGTTGACCGCGGGCACCTTTTTGGCGGGCAAAATTCACATCGGGATGGAAAATTACGCCGGTGGCCGTGCGGGCGATCCTGCCGCCACACTGCTGGCCGATCGCCTGCGTGAGCTAAAATTGCGCGTTGCACGGCTGAAAACGGGCACACCGCCGCGTTTGGATGCCCGCACAATTGATTTTTCAGTGCTGCAAGCCCAACACGGTGACCCGATCTTGCCGGTGTTTTCGTTTATGGGATCGGTTGAGCAGCACCCGCGGCAGATCCCGTGTTTTATCACTCACACCAATGAAAAAGCCCACGATCTGATTCGCGCAAACCTTGATCGCAGCCCAATGTATGCCGGCGTTATCGAAGGCATTGGGCCACGTTATTGCCCGTCGATCGAAGATAAAGTGATGCGCTTTGCCGATCGCACCAGCCATCAGATCTACCTCGAGCCAGAGGGCTTGACCAGCAATGAGATCTACCCAAATGGGATCTCAACCAGTTTGCCGTTTGATGTGCAAATGGGCGTGGTCAACGCCATGCCGGGGCTTGAAAACGCCCGCATTGTCAAACCCGGCTATGCGATTGAATACGACTACTTCGACCCTAGGGATCTCAAACCCACGCTGGAAACCAAAGCGATTAAGGGCTTGTTTTTTGCCGGCCAAATCAACGGCACCACCGGCTACGAAGAGGCCGCCGCGCAAGGTTTGCTGGCCGGGATCAACGCCGGGCTTTATGTGCAAGGCAAGGCGGCCTGGTATCCGCGCCGGGATCAAGCCTACCTTGGCGTGCTGGTCGACGATCTCTGCACGCTCGGCACCAAAGAGCCCTATCGTGTGTTTACCTCACGCGCGGAATACCGCTTGTTGCTGCGGGAAGACAACGCCGATAGCCGCTTGACACCGATTGCTCATGAACTGGGGCTGATTGATCCAGCGCGCTGGGCACGCTTTGAGCAAAAACAAGAGAATATCGCGCGTGAGCAACAACGCCTGCGCGAGATTTGGATCCACCCGCAATCCGCCCACTTAAGTGCGGTCAATCAACTGCTGAAAACCCCGCTCACCCGTGAGGCCAGTGGTGAAGATCTGCTGCGCCGGCCTGAGGTGAATTACCAAAACCTGACCGCACTTGAGGTTTTTGCGCCCGCGTGTAGTGACCAAGAAGCCGCTGAACAGGTGGAAATTTCGATTAAATATCAAGGCTATATCGAGCATCAGCAAGAAGAGATCGCCCGCCACAAGCGCCATGAGAGCACCGCGATTCCAGAGTCGTTTGATTATGACAAAGTCACGGGGCTGTCTAACGAGGTGCGTGCGAAGTTGCTGCAACATCGCCCGGTGTCAATTGGCCAGGCCTCTCGCATTTCAGGCGTGACGCCGGCGGCAATTTCGATATTGCTGGTCAATTTGAAAAAGCAAGGTATGCTTAAGCGTGGTGATGAATGAGTTTGCTTGCACGTTTAGAGGCCCTTTTAAGCCAGACCGCACTTTGCGTTTCGCTCTGCCAGCGTGAGCAGCTGGTGGCCTATGTTGAACTGCTGGATAAGTGGAACAAAGCCTATAATCTCACCTCCGTGCGAGATCCCGCCGAGATGCTGGTGAAACATATCATGGATAGCCTGGTTGTGAGTGAGCACTTACAAGGCCAGCGCTTTATCGATGTTGGCACCGGCCCTGGCCTGCCGGGGATTCCGCTGGCCATTATTAACCCTGATAAACAGTTCACCTTGCTTGACAGCCTGGGCAAGCGGGTGCGCTTTTTGCAGCAGGTGGTTTTGAAGTTAGGGCTTACTAACGTCACGCCAGTGCAAAGCCGGGTGGAGGATTATCACAACGGTCAGTTTGACGGCGTGCTAAGCCGTGCGTTTGCCTCAATGGCGGATATGACCCACTGGTGTGGCCATTTGCCCAACGCTCAGGGCCATTTTTATGCCTTGAAAGGCCATGTCACTGACGAGGAAGTGCAAGGCTTAGGTGCGGGCGTGCAACTCGATAAAAAAATTGCCCTCAAAGTGCCTGAATTGATAGGCGAGAGAAATCTCGTGGTGTTGTCAAAGGTTGCGTGATTATACGAAAAACGTCAATTTTGCTATTTTTGTGACTAAACGTAAAAATTTTTAATAAATGTTATCTAGGTAACACTTTTCGCGCCTTTAATCGTTGCAATAATCAATTCTAACCGTATAATTTAACGTGATTTGTTACCCATTATGCAAACGTGATTTGCGCAATGGGGCGTAAGCAGGCACAAAAGAGAGGTTAAGGGCCTTGCAATGTCAGCAGTGATGGCAAAAAGCCAACAATTATACAAAAACGTTTTGCTTGTCACCTTGTTGCTGGCAGTTGGCCTGACCGCACTTTTGTGGGGCTTTGGCTTAGCGGCGTGGTCATTTATGTTAGGCTGCGCGGTGGCTTGGCTTTCGCAGCTGGCCTTTGTGGTGTTTTTATTTGCTCGCCAGCGCTCGTTGGCAATGAATGCCAAAGTCAAAGCGCTCTATCAAGCGCAAGGCGTGAAATTTGCTGTCACTGTGGTGCTCTTTATCATTGTGCTGCGCACCGTTCACGTGCATGCTGGGGCGTTTTTTAGTGGCTATTTGCTGATCATTTTATGTCATGGTGTGTTGCCTTTTTTGCTTTCAAAAGGCAAACGTTAATTCATTTAAGTAGGAAATTGTATGTCTGCCGAAGGTTCGCTAACATCTAATGAGTATATCCAACACCATCTTACCTTCCTTACCACAGGTGATGGCTTTTGGTCTTTCAACATCGATTCCATGTTCTTTGCTATTGTCACCGGCGTGATTATGTCGCTGGTGCTCTATTCTGTGGCGAAAAAGGTTTCCCACGGTGTGCCAGGCAAGCTGCAATGCGCGGTGGAAATGTTGGTGGAATGGGTCAACGGCATTGTGGTGGAAAACTTCCAAGGCAGCCGTAATTTCATCGCGCCACTGGGGCTTACTGTATTTATCTGGGTGTTGATGATGAACACCATCGACTTAATCCCAGTGGATTATTTGCCACAAGTGGCTCACCTCTTAGGCCTTGAGCATTTGCGTGCAGTGCCAACTGCGGATATCAACATCACCCTTGGTATGTCATTGGTGGTGTTTGTGCTGATTATCTTCTACACCATCAAATCTAAAGGCGTGGGCGGTTTTGTCAAAGAATATACCATGCACCCGTTCAATCACCCGCTACTGATTCCAGTTAACTTGCTGCTTGAAAGCGTGACCTTGATTTCTAAACCGATTTCATTGGCGCTGCGTCTTTTCGGTAACCTTTATGCCGGTGAGCTGATTTTTATCTTGATTGCGGTGACCTACTCCGCTGGCTATTTGATTGCCAGCCTCGGTGCAGGGTTGCATTTGGTGTGGGCGATTTTCCACATTTTGATCGTGGTGCTGCAAGCGTTTATCTTTATGATGTTGACCATTATTTATGTGAGCATCGCTTATAACAAAGCGGATCACTAATGTTTTTTAACCTAGCATTTTGCTAACTTTTAACTTAACTATGGAGAAAATCAATGGAAACTGTAATTAGTGCAACAATTATTGCCTCTGCAATTATGCTGGCTTTTGCGGCGTTGGGTACGGCTATCGGCTTCGGTCTTTTGGGTGGTAAATACCTTGAGTCAGCAGCACGCCAACCAGAACTGGCAAACTCATTGTTAACTAAAATGTTCATCGTGGCAGGTCTTTTGGATGCGATTGCGATGATTGCGGTTGGTATCGGTTTGTATTTCGCGTTCGTAAACCCATTTGTTTCATTGCTAGGCTAATCCAACAGCTACTCGTAGTGAGTCATAAACCACTTTTTAAGGAGGTAGCGTTGTGAATATTAACGCAACACTCATCGGACAATCTATTGTATTCCTCATTTTTGTGTGGTTTTGCATGAAGTTTGTCTGGCCACCCGTGATCAAAGCCATTGAAGCACGTCAAAGCCAGATCGCCAATGCTTTAGCCTCCGCTGAAGAAGCGAAAAAACAACAAGCTGACACCAAAGTGCTGGTTGAGCAAGAGTTGGCAGAAGCGAAAAAACAAGCACAAGAAATCATTGATTTGGCAAACAAACGCCGCAATGAAATCCTCGATGAAGTGCGCGGCGAAGCCGAAGCTGTCAAAGCGAAAATCATTGAGCAAGGCTATGCTGAAGTGGATGCCGAACGCAAACGTGCGCGCGAAGAGCTGCGTGTGCAAGTGGCATCACTGGCACTGGCGGGTGCAGAAAAAATTGTTGGGCGCAATGTAGATGAAGCGGCCAACAACGATATTATCGATAAACTCGTTGCAGAACTATAAGAAGGTGGGGCTAATGTCAGAATACATCACAGTAGCACGCCCCTATGCACATGCCGCATTTGATTTTGCATTAGAACATAATGCGTTAGACAAATGGCTTGAAATGCTTAAATTCGCGGCAGCGGTTGTTGCCAATGACGATATGCAGCAGTTTTTAAAAGCGGCATCGTCAAGTGAAAAAGCGGCCAACACGGTCATTGAGATTTGTGGAGAGCAGCTTTGTCAACACGGGCAAAATTTTATCCGTGTGTTGGCTGAAAACAACCGCCTGCTGGCATTGCCTGAGGTGTTGGCTCTCTTTGAGCAGCTCGTCGACGAGCAAAATGCCTTGGTGGATGTTGAGGTGATTTCAGCCAAACCGCTTAGCGAAAAACAGCAGCATGATATTCTCCAAGCAATGGAAAAAAGGCTTGCTCGAAAAGTTAAATTAAATTGTCGCATTGATGAAAGTTTAATTGGTGGTGCCATCATCAAAACCCAAGGGTTTGAAATCGACGGCTCCAGCCGCGGTCAGCTTGATCGCCTAGCCAATGCGTTACAATTATAAGAGGAATCGAAAATGCAACTAAATTCAACAGAAATTAGTGATTTAATTAAAAAACGCATTGCTGATTTTGATGTCAGTAGTGAAGCGCGCAATACCGGTACGATCGTATCGGTGAGCGACGGCATCATCCGTATCCACGGGTTAAGCGATGTGATGCAAGGGGAAATGATCGCCTTGCCTGGCAACCGTTATGCCATTGCGCTCAACCTTGAACGCGACAGTGTGGGTGCGGTGGTCATGGGGCCATACATCGACTTGGCAGAAGGCATGCAAGTAGAATGCACCGGCCGTATTTTGGAAGTGCCTGTTGGCCGCAACTTGCTCGGCCGTGTGGTCAACACTCTCGGTGAACCAATTGATGGCAAAGGCGAAATCGAAGCGGAAGCCTTTTCGCCAATTGAGGTGATTGCACCGGGTGTAATCGACCGTAAATCCGTTGACCAACCTGTGCAAACTGGTTATAAAGCGGTGGACTCCATGGTGCCAATCGGCCGTGGCCAACGTGAGTTAATCATCGGTGACCGTCAAACCGGTAAAACCGCACTTGCCATCGATGCCATCATCAACCAACGTGATTCTGGCATCAAATGTATCTATGTTGCCATCGGGCAAAAAGCCTCAACAATCGCCAACGTGGTGCGCAAATTAGAAGAACATGGCGCACTGGCCAACACCATCGTAGTGGTTGCATCAGCGGCGGAATCTGCAGCGTTGCAATATTTGGCGCCGTATGCAGGCTGTGCCATGGGTGAATTTTTCCGTGACAACGGTGAAGATGCCCTGATTGTTTATGATGACTTGTCAAAACAAGCAGTGGCTTATCGTCAAATTTCCTTGTTGTTGCGCCGTCCGCCAGGCCGTGAAGCGTTCCCTGGGGATGTGTTCTATCTTCACTCCCGCTTGCTTGAACGTGCCGCGCGTGTTAATGCTGAGTACGTTGAAAAACACACCGAAGGCCGCGTGAAAGGCAAAACAGGCTCATTGACCGCATTGCCGATCATTGAAACCCAAGCCGGTGACGTTTCTGCGTTCGTACCAACCAACGTGATCTCCATCACCGACGGGCAAATCTTCCTTGAGTCTGACTTGTTCAACTCCGGTATTCGCCCAGCGGTTAACCCAGGGATCTCAGTTTCCCGTGTAGGGGGTGCTGCGCAAACTAAAGTGATCAAAAAACTCGCTGGTGGTATCCGTACCGCACTTGCACAATACCGTGAATTGGCGGCGTTTGCGCAATTTGCCTCAGACCTTGACGAAGCCACTCGTAAACAGTTGTCGCACGGACAAAAAGTAACCGAATTGCTCAAACAACCACAATACAGCCCGCTTAGCGTTGGCCAACAAGCGTTGTTGTTGTTCGCGGTTGAATTTGGCTACCTCGACGATGTGGAAATTGACCGCATTGGCGCATTTGAAGAAAGTCTATTGAATTTTGCCCAACACAACGAAAGCGAGTTCTTAAAAGAGCTTTCTCAATCGGGCGATTACAACGACACCATTAAAGATAAACTGAAAGCTATCTTAGACACCTTTAAAGCGAAAGGGTCCTGGTAAGTCAAGACTTTCAACGGAGGATTAAATGGCTGGAGCAAAAGAGATAAGAACCAAAATTGCCAGTGTGAAAAGCACGCAAAAAATCACCAAGGCAATGGAAATGGTTGCTGCTTCAAAAATGCGTAAAACGCAAGAAAGAATGTCGCACTCGCGGCCTTATTCATCTGCTATACGCAATGTGATAAGCCACGTATCCAAAGGTAACATTGAATATCACCACCCTTTTTTACAAGAGCGTGATATCAAAAAAGTCGGCGTGTTAGTCGTGTCCACTGACCGTGGTTTGTGCGGGGGCTTGAACATCAATATGTTTAAAATCGCACTTAACCAATTTAAACAGTGGAAAGATAAAAAAATCAGTGTTGAAATTGCATTGATCGGCTCAAAAGGCATTAGCTTTTTCCACTCCCTTGGCCTGAAAGTCCACGGACAAACCTCAGGCATGGGGGATACCCCATCGGTTGAAGAGATCATCGGTATCGCCAATACCATGTTTGATGCCTACAACCAAGGTGAGATTGATGCCATCTATGTGATTTACAACAAATTTATCAACACGATGTCGCAAAAACCTGTGGTACAACAACTCGTGCCGTTGCCAGAGCTTGAAGAAGACAAAGTCAAACCTCAAGCCAACTGGGATTACATCTATGAGCCGAATGCAAAATTCCTGCTCGACAACTTGCTTACTCGCTATTTAGAGTCGCAAGTGTATCAAGCCGTGGTGGAAAATTTGGCCTCAGAGCAAGCAGCACGAATGGTGGCGATGAAGTCTGCGACCGATAATGCAGGCAACTTGATTAGCGACTTGCAGCTTGTTTACAACAAAGCGCGTCAAGCTAGCATTACAAATGAATTGAATGAAATTGTTGCCGGTGCGGCCGCAATTTAGAGAATATAAGAGGAACGGTATGGCAACAGGTAAAATTGTACAAATCATCGGTGCCGTCATTGACGTTGAATTCCCACAAGACAGTGTACCAAAAGTGTATGACGCACTGAAAGTGGAAGGCGACAATGGGCTAACATTGGAAGTACAACAACAACTCGGTGGTGGTGTTGTGCGTTGTATCGCAATGGGTTCATCAGATGGTTTAAAACGCAACCTTAAAGTAGACGACTTAGGCCACCCAATTTCTGTACCCGTGGGCGTGAAAACCCTAGGTCGTATCATGAACGTGCTCGGTGAGCCAATCGATGAATTAGGCCCAATTGGCGAAGAAGAACGCTGGTCTATCCACCGCGAAGCACCAAGCTACGAAGAACAATCCAACAGCACCGAATTGCTCGAAACCGGCATCAAAGTTATCGACTTGGTTTGCCCGTTTGCGAAAGGGGGTAAAGTGGGCCTGTTCGGGGGTGCGGGTGTAGGTAAAACCGTAAACATGATGGAGCTTATCCGTAACATCGCGATCGAGCACTCAGGTTACTCCGTGTTTGCAGGGGTGGGTGAACGTACCCGTGAAGGTAACGACTTCTACCACGAAATGCAAGAATCCAACGTATTGGATAAAGTATCCCTGGTTTACGGCCAAATGAATGAGCCACCAGGCAACCGTTTGCGCGTGGCGCTCACCGGCTTGACCATTGCGGAAAAATTCCGTGATGAAGGCCGTGATGTGCTCTTCTTCGTGGATAACATCTATCGTTATACCCTTGCAGGGACAGAAGTGTCAGCGTTGCTCGGCCGTATGCCATCAGCGGTAGGTTATCAGCCAACCTTGGCCGAAGAAATGGGTGTGCTGCAAGAGCGTATCACCTCCACCAAAAAAGGCTCTATCACCTCTATCCAAGCGGTGTATGTGCCTGCGGATGACTTGACTGACCCGTCACCGGCAACGACCTTTGCGCACTTGGATGCCACCGTGGTATTGAGCCGTCAAATCGCCTCACTGGGTATTTACCCAGCGGTGGATCCGCTTGATTCCACCTCGCGTCAGCTTGACCCATTAGTGGTCGGTAAAGAGCACTACGAGGTCGCCCGCGGCGTGCAGTCAACCTTGCAACGTTATAAAGAATTGAAAGACATCATCGCCATTTTGGGTATGGATGAACTCTCTGAAGAAGACAAACTGGTGGTGGCCCGCGCCCGTAAAATCGAGCGTTTCTTGTCACAACCGTTCTTCGTGGCAGAGGTGTTCACCGGCAGCCCAGGTAAATATGTCTCGTTGAAAGACACTATCGCTGGGTTTAAAGGCATCCTTGATGGCCAATACGATGAAATCCCAGAACAAGCGTTCTATATGGTTGGCTCAATTGATGAAGTATTGGCGAAAGCCGAGAAAATGTAATTGTCCCTTAACGTTAACCTAGGAGGGAAAAATGGCATCTTCATTTGAGCTGAATGTGGTCAGTGCCGAGGAGCATATCTTTTCGGGCACGGTGAACAGCATTCAGGTGTCAGGTATCGAGGGTGAGCTTGGGATTTTGCCAGGCCACACTCCGCTGTTGACGATGATTAAGCCTGGGGTGTTGAAGATCAACGCTGAAGGCGGCGCGCAGGTGATCTATGTATCGGGTGGATTTCTTGAGGTGCAGCCGAAGGTGGTGACGATTTTGGCGGATACGGCAATTCGCGGTGAGGAGTTGGATAAAGATCGAATTCTAGCTGCGAAACGTCGCGCTGAGGAGAATGTGAGTTCTCGTCATGCGGATTCGGATTATTCGTTGATGTCGAGTAAGCTTTCTCGTGAGTTGGCAAAACTGCAAGCTTATGAGTTGACGGAGAAGCTGTCGAAGAATCGTCGTTAGTTGTTATTAGCAGTGTTTGTAAAACCGCACTTTTGTTAAAGTGCGGTTTTTTTGTTGTTCATTATTTTGCGATGGCGCTCCGCGCACTTGTTCATAACTCCGTCATGACTATCGCAA
>NZ_JABTBO010000023.1 GCF_014884965.1 Spirabiliibacterium mucosae
GTGGTGGGTCGTGAAGGATTCGAACCTTCGACCAATGGATTAAAAGTCCACTGCTCTACCGACTGAGCTAACGACCCACTTGCGCTACATCGCTGTAACGAGCCACTATGATACTTATTTCACAGAACATATCAATCAAAAATTGCATTTTTTTGCTTGATTGTCTGATTTGTCAACAATTTCACGTTTAAAAGCGGCTAAAACAAAAAAACCTCAGCCAGGCTGAGGTTTTTGAACAGGAAAAAGTGCGATTAGTACGCTAACACTGCGCGACGGTTTTTCGCGTAGTCTGCTTCTGAGTGACCCAATACAGCGGGTTTTTCTTCACCGTAAGAAACAGTTGAAAGTTGGTTGCCGTTAACGCCTTTGTTGACAAGGTAGTTAACAACAGCATCGGCACGGCGTTGACCAAGTGCGATGTTGTATTCTGGGGTACCACGTTCGTCGGTGTTACCTTCAACCAACACTTTGCTTGTTGGGGTGGCTGTTAGATACAACGCGTGAGCGTCTAACAGTTGTTGGTATTGACCTTCGATTGAGTATTGGTCAAAGCCAAAGTAAACGGTGTTGTAGCGTTGTTGCAAATCTGCAGCGCTGTAGCTACCGAACATTTGGCCATTGTTTTGACCTTGAGATGCAGACTCATCAGATGAGCTTCCACACGCTGTTAAAACAAGCGCTGGGGCTGCGATCATAAGCACTTTTGCAAGTTTTTTCATTTAAGATTACTCCTTAGTTTTTAGTAAGAAATGGAGACCAAGCTGGGAACTTAATTTGACCGTCCACACCTGGCAACCGCGCTTTAAAGCGTCCATCGGTAGACACCAATTGTAGCACTTTCCCTAACCCTTGGGTAGAGCTATAAATAATCATAATGCCATTTGGTGATACACTTGGACTCTCGTCTAAGAAGGTTGAGCCTAACACTTCAACTTTTCCTGATGCGAGATCTTTTTTCACAATATGATCGGAGTCGATCATAATGAGATTTTTACCATCTGAGGTGATTTGACCACTGTAGCTGCGTCCACCGCTGCCGACATAGCTCGCGCCACCGCCGTTGGCACTCATCATGTACACCTGCGGGCTGCCGCCACGGTCAGAGGTGAACACAATTGAGCGACCATCAGGCGACCAACTCGGCTCAGTGTTGTTGCCTGCATCACGAGTGAGCTGCACTTCACCGCCGCCGTTGATATTTTTCACATAAATATTCAATTTGCCGTCACGCGATGAGGCATAAGCCAAGCGTGAGCCATCTGGTGAGAAGGCGGGTGCGCCGTTGTGACGTGGCGCTGAAGCCACCACTTTGCGCGCACCTGAGTTGAGATCTTGTGTCACGATTTGTGATTTTTTATTCTCAAAGCTCACATAAGCGAGTTTTTTGCCATCTGCTGACCAGCTTGGTGACATAATCGGTTGCGAACTGCGGTTGACGATAAACTGGTTGTGGCCGTCGTAGTCGGCTACGCGCAATTCATACGGTTTTGAGCCACCGTTGTGTTGCACCACGTAGGCAATGCGGGTGCGAAACGCGCCGCGGATGCCGGTGAGTTTTTCAAACACTTCATCACTGACGGTGTGCGCGCCATAGCGCAATTGTTTGTTGTTTGGAATGTGGTAGCTGTTTTGCAGCAACACAGAGCCTGCCGCACCGCCGCCACCGATGGTGTCGACTAATTGATAAGCCACGTTGTAGCCCGCGCCGTCTGGCGTGATTTGGCCGACGACAATTTCACTGATGCCCAGCGCCGACCACGCTTCTGGATTCACTTCAGCAGCTGAAGCCGGTTTTTGCGGCATGCGCGCAGGCGCGATAGGGTTGAATTTGCCACTGTTGCGCAAATCGGCAGCAACAATCTCGGCAATCTCTTGCGGGGCGCTGCCTGGTCCATTCCATTTGAAAGGCACCACGGCGATAGGTTGCGCGCCGTCGACCCCTTCATCAATCACAATGCGCACTTCTTCGGCTTTCACGCTGGCCACCAGCACGAATAAAAAGCCAAGTGCGGTCAAAATTTGCTTAAGTTGTTTCATTCAAACCACCTGTTAGTCAATTGTGTTTATTTTAAATCAAACTCAATGGTTGGATTTTTGTATTTATTGTAAACCGCATCTGACGGCGCCGCTGGCACTTTGCGGGTGCCTTTGATTGCACGCAGTGCAGAGTTACAAATGTCGTTTGGCCCTGACACATTATCATAGCCTAAAATCGTACCGTCGCGTGCAAGGGAGATGCGCACGCTGCACACTTTACCTGCAAAGCTTGGGTCACGGATAAAGCGGCGTTGAATCACGCGTTTGATCACACCCGCGTATTGATCCCCAACTTTATCGCCGTTGCCGCTGCCAGCGGCTGCACCTTGGCCTTGTGAGCCTTTGCCGTTTTGGTTTGACCCGCGGTTAGCCGAGCCACCACCGATGGTGCCGTTGTTGATCAAATCATCCAATGCGGCTTGCTGCGCAGCTTTTTTAGCTTTAGCGGCCGCATCAGCCTTGGCTTTGGCTTCCGCGGCGGCTTTGGCTTTGGCCTCAGCATCCGCTTTTGCTTTTGCTTCCGCAGCGGCTTTCGCTTTGGCCTCCGCAGCAGCTTTGGCTTTGGCCTCCGCAGCAGCTTTGGCTTTGGCCTCGGCATCGGCTTTTGCTTTGGCTTCAGCAGCGGCTTTGGCTTTGGCCTCAGCTTCCGCTTTGGCTTTGGCCTCCGCAGCGGCTTTAGCTTTGGCTTCAGCATCCGCTTTGGCTTTCGCCTCTGCCTTAGCTTTCGCTTGGGCTTTTAATTCCGCTTCTTTTTCGCTTTTTCAGCCAGCTGCGCTTGGCGCTGGACTTCTTCACGCGCTTGTTGTTCTTGCAATTTTTGCTGTTGCAATTTTTCTTGTTCTTGTTTTTGGCGTTGCGCTTGCTCTCGCGCTTGTTCCGCTTTTTGCTTTTCAGCTTCGCGTTGTTTTTCCAGCTCACGCTGTTTTTCAAGTTCGCGTTGTTTTTGTGCTTCACGCTGTTGTTGCTCACGCTCGGCAATTTCGCGTTTTTCTTGCTCTTGCTTGGCGCGCTCAACATCGCCTTTTTGCTGCTGTTTCACACGCCCGAACTCGCGCGCAGCTTGGCCGGTGTCAACCATCACCACACCCATGGTGTCGCCGTCGCCTTCTCCGCCGCCCATAGCCGGCATGTAGCGATACCAAAGCGAGCCGAGAATGAGCGTAAGAAAGAGGAGTGCATGCAGCAAGATTGAAACAACAACCGCACGACTTAACTTCTTGTTTTTATCACTTCGCACACTGCTTCCTTTGCTTAGAGCGGGTTGGTCATCAAACCTGCTTTGTCAACACCCGCTAAATGGAGCAAACTTAACCCTTTGATGATCTCTTCATACGGGGCATCTTTGGCGCCGCCGACCAAAAAGGTGGTTTGGTTGTCTTTGTCGTAGATTTCTTTCGACATCTCGGTGACCGCACTTTCACTTAAGTTTTCGTTGCGTTGCCCGTCGATCACCAGCGTGTATTCCCCCACGCCGGTAACTTCCAAAATCACTGGCGTTTTGTCTTCATTAGAGACACTTTTGCTGTCGGCAGAATCGGGCAGCTCCACCTCAACACTTTGGCTGATGATCGGTGCCGTGGCCATGAAAATCAGCAATAGCACCAACAATACGTCCAAAAAGGGTACGATGTTGATTTCTGATTTGATATTACGTCGTTGACGTCGATATGCCATAACAACCTCTTACACTGTTTGATGTTTTGCAAAGGCTTGGCGATGCAAAATGGTGGTGAATTCATCAATAAAGTTGCTGTAATTTTGCTCGAGTTTGCTCACACGCAAGCTTAAGCGGTTGTAGGCCATCACCGCTGGGATCGCCGCAAACAAACCAATGGCGGTGGCGATCAAGGCTTCTGCAATCCCTGGTGCAACCATTTGCAAGGTCGCTTGTTTGACGTTACTCAACGCCATAAATGCATGCATAATCCCCCACACGGTGCCAAACAAGCCGATGTACGGGCTGATGGAGGCAACGGTGGCCAAAAACGGAATGCGGTTTTCAACATCTTCAATCTCACGGTTTAAGGTGAGGTTCATTGCACGCGTGGTGCCTTGAATCACGGCCTCAGGTGAGCTGTGGGTGGATTGCAGGCGCAAAAATTCTTTAAAGCCAACATAAAAAATCTGCTCGCTGCCACTTAAGCCATCACGGCGATTTTCAAGGCCATCGTAGAGTTTGCGTAAATCTTCACCCGACCAGAAGCGATCTTCAAAGGTGGCGGAGGATTTCAACGCTTGGCGCAAAATGGCGCTGCGCTGGATCATAATCGCCCATGAGATAATCGAAAACAGGATAAGAATACCAATTACGATTTGCACCACGATACTGGCATCTAAAAATAGTTGTAGAAAGTTTAACTCGTTTGACATCAAAAACCTCAATCGTCAAGATCACTGCTTTGTAAAATAAAAGCACTGCGAATTTCACTTGGCAGTGCCATCGGTTTCATTTTGCTTAAATTCACTGTCGCCACCACCACAGTCGCCGTGGATAAACACGTTTCACCACGCCAAAGGCTTTGCTTGAACACCAAGCTAACCCCTTTGATTTGGCTGACCGCACTTTTCACCGTTAAGGCGTCATCTAACTTCGCGGGCAGGCGATAATCAATCTCCAAGCGTTTGACCACAAAGGCCAAGTGGTGCGCTTGCAACAGCGCTTGCTGCCCAAAGCCCAGTTGGCGTAAATATTCGGTGCGCGCTCGCTCGAAAAAGTGCAAATAGCGCGCGTGATACACCACGCCACCGGCGTCAGTGTCTTCGTAATAAACGCGTAGTTCAAAACTGTGCACAGTGCTACTCCACCCTTTAAAGCTTGATATTATCAAGAATTTCTTAGCAATTGTCTAGCAATTGCATAACAGTTATCCAATATTACGCTCTTAGACCGCACTTTTGTGTTTATGTTCGAAAAAAAGCATCTCAAAGAGAGATGCTTTTGCTTAGACAAGATAGATAAATGCCAGCCCTGCAATCGCGGCGAGGTAGCCGATATAGGGGTTAAAAATCAGCTTCCAGCGCGCTTTGATTAAATCCAGACCCATGCCGTGAATCCATAAAATGGACGTCCCCCAAATTAAAAACGAGGTAAACAGCGGCGATGGCCCGCCAAAATCGAGCGCAAAGCGTTTGGCATTGAGGAAAAAGCTCACCATCAACACCACAGCTAAGATAAGTGAAAGGGCTCGCCAGGAGCCCTTGTTGACAGATTGATAGAGTTTATCAATCATGATTTACTCTTCATCAAATGTGCCTGTTTTTTCAGCACTGATAGTCACGATGGCTGAGAACATCACAGCGAGCATCACGCCTAAGATCCAAACTACATAATACATTGTGTGTCCTCCTAGTAAAGTGAGCTTTTGTTGTTTTCAATGAAGTTGCTGTCAATGCGGCCAAACATTTTGATGTAGGCCCAAATGGTGTATGCCAGCAAAATCACCACGAAAACCAAGGCAAAGCCGAGCATCAAGGTCAAGGTCAATTGGCTTGATGTGGCATCCCACATGGTTAAGCTTGTGTTCGGTTGTGTGATTGACGGCATGATGAACGGGAACATCGCCACACCACAGGTGAAAATGATGCCCGCCATGGTCAATGACGAGAACAAGAAGGCAAAACCTGAGCGGTTAGCTTTCGAGAACACAATGTTCAACAGCGCACTCACCAAACCTAATGCAGGCAGCGCCCACAAAATTGGCATCGCTTTGAAGTTGTTGAACCATGCACCTGTTTCCAGCGCCACTTCTTTGCCCAATGGGGTTGAAGCCGCGTTGTGATCCATCACGCTGGTGACCACAAAGCCATCTTTGAACAGCAACCATACACCGGCTAAAGCAAAGGTGATGAAGGTGGCAAACGCGCCTACTTGTGTCACCATGCGCGCACGGTCACGCAAGTCTGCAGTGGTTTTCATTTGCAGCCACGCCGCACCTTGGGTGGTGAGCATTGATAAGCTAATCAAGCCACACAGCAAAGCAAACGGGTTCAACAAGCCCCAGAAAGAGCCAGTGTATTTAACTTGCAAAATGTCGTTGAATTCAAATGGCACGCCTTGCAACAAGTTACCAAAGGCAACACCAAACACCAATGATGGCACCAAGCCACTGATGCAAAGGCCCCAATCCCACGCACTACGCCATTTCGGGCTGTCGATTTTCGCGCGGTATTCCAAGCCCACTGGGCGGAAGAACAACGCCGCCAGCACCAAAATCATGGCGATGAAAAAGCCAGAGAATGAGGTGGCATAAACCATTGGCCAGGCCGCAAACATTGCGCCACCGGCGGTGAGTAACCAAACTTGGTTACCATCCCAGTGCGGGGCGATGGTGTTAATCATCACACGGCGTTCAACTTCTTTTTTGCCTGCAAATGGCAACAAGGTCAACACGCCCATGTCAAAACCGTCTGTTACTGCAAATCCTAACAGCAATACGCCAACCAGCAGCCACCAGATAAAACGGAGAATTTCGTAATCAATCATCTTTTGTCTCCTGCTTATTTCGCTGTTTGTTCAAAATAGTAACGACCTGTTTTCAACGCACTTGGGCCAAGGCGACCGTATTTGAACATCAAATACATCTCAGCAACCAAGAAGATACTGTAGATCGTACAGATTGTAATAATCGAGAACCAAAGATCGCCTGTGGTCAAGTCAGAGTGCGCCACACCCACCGGCAACATATTATAAATTGCCCACGGTTGACGGCCATATTCTGTCAAGAACCAGCCACTTTCAATGGCAATCCACGGCAGTGGCAGTGACCACAACAGCAAGCGGTGCAGCCAACGGCGTTGGCCAATTTTCTTGCTCACGGTGGTCGCGAAAGCTGCAATCAGCAACAAGACGAGCAAGCCACCGACAGCCATCATCACACGGAAGGCATAGAAAGTTGGGCCCACTTTAGGAATGGTTGACGCCGCAGCTTGTTTGATTTGCTCATCGGTAGCATCAACCACGTTGTCGGTGTAGCTCTTAAGCAACAAACCAAAGCCTAAGTCTTTTTCGTATTCTTTGAATTGTGCTTTATCTGCCTCGGTATAATCACCGCTGCGCAGTTTTTGCAACAATTGATAAGCCACCATACCATTGCGAACGCGCTGTTCGTTTTCAACTTTCAGATCACGAAGGCCGGTGATTTCTTCTGTCAACGAACGGGTTGCAATAATCCCTGCTGCATACGGAATCGAAATGGCAAAGTCATTTTTCATTTCTTTTCGTTTGGAATCACAAACAAATTCCAGTCTGCAGGGGCAGGCTCTGTGTGCCATTCACCTTCCATCGCAGCCAACTTCACAGGTTGTGCTTTACCGATGTAGTAACCAGATTCGTCACCCATGATGATAACGGAGATGACGGCAATCAAACCAAATGGCGCTGCAACGGAGAATGACCGTTTAGCAAAGCCAATATCGCGGCCTTTGAGAAGGTAATACGAGCTGATACCTAACACAAAGATCGCACCGCAAACATAACCAGCGGATAAGGTGTGCATAAATTTGGTTTGTGCAATTGGGCTTAACCACAAGTCTAAAAAGCTGGTCATTTCCATTCGCATGGTTTCAAAATTAAATTCTGACCCCACTGGTTTTTGCATCCAGCCGTTGGCCACCAAAATCCACATCGCAGAAAGGTTTGAACCAATAGCCACGAGATAGGTTGACAACAAGTGTTTGCCTTTGGATAGGCGATCCCAACCGAAGAAGAACAGACCCACAAAGGTGGATTCCATAAAGAAGGCAAGCAACGCTTCAACCGCCAACGGCGCGCCGAAGATATCCCCAACATAGTGAGAATAGTATGACCAGTTAGTCCCGAATTGGAACTCCATGGTGATCCCGGTGGTCACACCTAGGGCAAAGTTGATACCAAATAATTTACCCCAGAATTTGGTCATGTCTTTATACACTTCTTTGCCTGTCACCACATACAAGGTTTCCATGATCACGAGGATAAAGGAAAGACCGAGTGTCAGTGGTACAAACAAAAAGTGATAAAGTGCGGTTAATGCGAACTGCAATCGAGAGAGTTCAACAATATCTAACATCTCAACTCCTTGTAAACACTACAAGTTTTAGTGTTTGATTACGCAATGTAATCACCCCAGCATTTCAAAAAAATGCCACTTTCAAAAAACTCACCGCACTTTTGTGTTAAATGATGAAAAATCAACCAACAAACAGAAAAGTGAGAATAAGCAAATAATCCTATTTATCATACCTGTGATCAGGCACAAAAAACAGAAATTTTAATATTTCTGTCACATTTTATTACAAAGATCAAAAAATGACGAAATTAAACCCCAGCAAAAAAATTGATATAAATCAACTTTATTAAAATTTTGTTATTTTTTAACCTTATACCCTATTAAATCACTCGGTTATTTCGCCAAAATTTACGTTACTTTAATGACAAAAAATAGACACAACGGATTTAATTTGTTATTTTTGCAGATATTTTGCAAATTATTAATTTATTATCTCCAATTTGGAAAGGGCATTTAAATGACGCACACCATTCGATTCACTTTCGGCCTTGTTTTAGGCCTTGGCCTGCTGGCCTTCAACGCACAGGCCGAGCAATTGCCAAGCCAATGCAAAAAACTCTTCACCGAAACTGAGCAATTGATCAAAGAAGCCGAACAACAACCCGGCACCCACACTCAGTTCACTTCAATTAAAACAAACTCTCACAAAGCAAAAAGCAAATCTTAGCGCTCGATCGTGACGTGCAAATCAAAAGCTGTGATAAAGGCTTGACCGCACTTAACAATTTGAAGAGCAAAGATATCAGCAACAACTGATCTTATCGTTTGTGTTCAGGGCAATTGAGCCCTAAATGCAAATAGGTCTGTGCCGTGGCAACACGCCCGCGTGGCGTGCGCTGCAAAAAGCCGCGTTGAATCAAAAACGGTTCCAGCACGTCTTCAATCGTTTCACGCTCTTCCCCAATCGCGGCCGCTAGGCTGTCTAACCCCACCGGCCCTCCTGCAAACTGGCCTGTTAGCGCCAACAATAATTTGCGATCGAGATAATCAAACCCTTGATGATCAATATCAAGCATTTTTAATGCCTCTTGCGCCACGTTTAGCGTAATCACCCCTTGGTTTTTCACATCGGCATAATCCCGCACGCGACGCAACAAGCGGTTGGCAATGCGCGGGGTGCCGCGCGAGCGTTTGGCAATCTCCAAGGCGGCATGCTCTTTGAGCGTCAACCCAAGGCAATGGCTGGAGCGCTCCACTATCAAGGTGAGATCATCAATGGTGTAAAATTCCAAGCGCTGCACAATCCCGAAACGGTCACGCAAAGGGGAAGTCAACGAGCCCGCGCGCGTAGTGGCGCCGACTAAGGTAAACGGTGGGAGATCGAGCTTGATTGAGCGCGCCGCCGGCCCCTCGCCTATCATGATATCAAGCTGATAGTCCTCCATCGCGGGGTAAAGCACCTCTTCAATGGCCGGCGACAGGCGGTGGATTTCATCAATAAACAGCACATCGTGGGCTTCGAGGTTGGTCAACATCGCCGCCAAATCGCCTGCCTTTTCCAGCACGGGGCCCGAGGTAGTGCGGATGTTCACGCCCATTTCATTGGCGATGATATTCGCCAAGGTGGTTTTGCCCAGCCCTGGTGGGCCGAAAATCAATAAGTGATCGAGCGCATCTTGGCGCAGCTTGGCGGC
The DNA here is from genome assembly GCF_014884965.1 of Spirabiliibacterium mucosae. Lineage (GTDB taxonomy): Bacteria > Pseudomonadota > Gammaproteobacteria > Enterobacterales > Pasteurellaceae > Spirabiliibacterium > Spirabiliibacterium mucosae. The sequence goes on from NZ_JABTBO010000023.1 coordinate 9,719, forward strand.
TTGAATAAAAATTTCCATCTGGGCGCGCACCGCACTTTGCCCGATGTAATCTTGCAACAGTTTCGGGCGAATGGCGCGATCAATCGTATCTTCCCCGCCTAGGTCGGCTGCGCTGATTATTCTGTCCGCTTCAATCATCACTCACCTATAGTGCACTTTTCAGCGCATCACGAATCAACATTTCACTGCTCATGCCCGCTTGGGCGACACGTTTGACCATTTTTTCCGCCTCTGGCGCTTTGTAACCTAGAGAAATCAAGGCTGCCACGGCCTCACTGGCTGGGTCGTCATCAAGCGGTTGTGCATTAGGCAGGTCTGCAACATTGTCAACAAAAAAGTGCGGTTTGACATCTTTAAATTTGCCTTTGAGCTCCACGAGCAGCCGCTCGGCGGTTTTTTTGCCCACACCTGGGATTTTCACCAATTTTGAGAGCTCTTCGCGCTCAATGGCATAGGAAAATTCATCCACCGACATAGCAGATAAAATCGCCAGCGCCAGCTTGGGCCCCACACCGTTGGTTTTGATCAACTCACGGAATAAAGTGCGGTCACGCTTTTGCATAAAGCCAAACAGCAAGTGCGCATCTTCACGCACCACCATGTGAGTGAACAGGGTCGCGCTCGCGCCAGTTTCAGGCAACGCATAAAAGCTGGTCATTGGCAGCAAGAGCTCATAGCCCACGCCGTTGACGTCAAGCAAGATTTCGGGTGGCTGTTTTTCAATTAAAATGCCTTGTAAACGCCCTATCATGATGATCCTTGGAAAATTTGCGTGCCTATAGCATAAATAAAAACTGTATAAATATCCAGTTATTTTTCAGCTTTAAGGCGAAAGCGCCCGCGGCTGTACCGCGCTTTCAGGCTGACCGCACTGGTGCTTTGCGCGTTGAGTGCTTGGTTGATGTGGTGTGAATGCAAGGTGCTGTGTGCGTGCGTAATCGCAATCGCCAGCGCATCGGCGGCATCCGCCTGCGGTGAGGCGGAGAGTTTGAGCATCGCGCTGACCATGTGCTGCACCTGCGCTTTGTCGGCAGAGCCGATGCCCACCACAGTTTGCTTAACCAGCCTGGCGGCGTATTCAAACACCGGCAGCTCGTGGTTGACCGCCGCCACAATCGCCGCACCGCGCGCTTGCCCAAGCTTGAGCGCGGAGTCGGCGTTGCGCGCCATGAACACTTGCTCGATGGCGAACATATCGGGCTGAAACTGCGCGATGATCTCACTCACGCCAGCATAAATCCGCTTCAGCCGGCTTGGCAGGTCATCCACCTGGGTGCGAATGGCACCGCTGCCGAGATAGGTCAACTGCTTGCCTGTTTGGCGAATCACACCGTAGCCCGTCACGCGCGAGCCTGGGTCAATGCCGAGGATGATCGCCATCGCTGAGATTACAACAGTGCAGCAACTTCGTCGCTGATTTCAGCGTTGTGATAGACGTTTTGCACGTCATCACAATCTTCGAGCATATCCACCAAGCGCATCAATTTCGGCGCGCTCTCTGCATCCAGCTCCACGCTGGTCGATGGAATCATCGACACTTCTGCTTCGCTGATTTTAAAGCCCGCGGCTTCAATGGCATCACGCACCGCACTTAACTCTTCCCACGCGGTGTAAACCTCAAAACTGCCGTCGTCTTGGCCTTGAATGTCTTCCGCGCCCGCTTCAAGGGCGGCGTCCATCAGCGCTTCTTCATCGCCTTCATCGACTAAAATCAGGCCTTTTTTGCTAAACAAATAAGCAACAGAGCCGTCGGTGCCGAGGTTGCCGCCTGTTTTGGTGAAGGCGTGGCGCACTTCAGACACGGTGCGGTTGCGGTTATCACTCAAGCACTCAACGTAGACCGCAGTGCCTGCTGGGCCATAGCCTTCATAGATGATGGTTTCCATGTTGGAGTCATCTTCGCCACCAGCGCCGCGTTGAATCGCACGGTTGATGGTATCTCGCGTCATGTTGCTGGCCAGCGCTTTGTCCACTGCGGTGCGCAGGCGTGGGTTGGAGCCAATATCCGCGCCGCCAATTTTGGCGGCGGTGACCAGCTCACGAATCAGCTTGGTAAAAATTTTGCCACGCTTGGCATCTTGTGCCGCTTTACGGTGTTTAATGTTTGCCCACTTACTGTGACCTGCCATATAAATCCTCTTTGTTGTTACTTTTTAAAATAAATTCTTCAATTGCTTGCGCGTTGTTCCACGATTTGGTGCGCGCAACCGCACTTTGCGCATCGATCCATTGATAATCGCTGTGTTCGCTTAATCTCAATGGCTGATGCGCACTCAGCGGTAATAAAAACCAATGCTCAAGGCACTTGCTCACGCCGGGGGCGTAACGGTGCTTGAACTGCTCAAAAATCTCAAATTCCACCGCTTTGTGGCAATCGTGCAGCACAATGGCCGCATCATTTAGCCCCAGCTCTTCTTTCACCTCACGCCGTGCGGCCTGCTCGGGTGTTTCGCCTGCCTCAAGGCTGCCGGTGACCGATTGCCAAAAAGTGCGGTCGTCATTGCGCTGGAGCAGCAAAACCGCACTTGTGCTGGGGTCAAACACCACCACCAGCACGCTTTCAGGGCGTTTAAAAGCCTTCACTGAAATTGATCGATTTGACACTGTCGGCCAAAAATTCTGGCTTAACCACACCAAACAGCGACTGATAAGGCAAGACTAAGTTAATCTCCCCTTCGGCATAAGTGCCCAGTGCATACGGTGGGAATTTGAACACCAGCCCCGCGTAGGTGAAGGTGAAGTTGAAATCATTGGTCGCGAAAGTGTCTTTGTAATCATTCAAGCGCTCTTTGGCAATGGCATCAAAATTACTGCCATTATCAGAACCTTGATCATACGACTTAATATAATCCACGTACGCCGTTTTGAGCATCTCAACGAGTGCTTCACGCTGGCCTGGCTCGACTAAGTTGTCGATGGTCAACTTTTCTTGCGTATCGAGGTTAAAGTTGGTGAACAGCGTTGAGCCATAACCGTGCGCGCCACCAAAAAAGCTGTAAAAATCTTCACTAAACATCGCGATATTGCCGCGTTGGCCTAAAAAGTGCGGTGCGTAGTAGCTCTCCCAGCCGATGATCGCCTCTTTACCGCTGAGCACCTTTTTCGCGCTCTCAAGCTGCACTTTCGCCAGTGTGGCAAGATCGAGTTTGGCGAGATCATCGTGCTGCGCTTTGCTCTCTTTGTCGTCACCGTCCAAGCTGTCGGCCGGCGCGAGGTAATCCCGCGCTTTTTGCTCAAAATACGCATCCAGCCACGGCTGCCCTGTTTTGAGGGTGATCACTTGCAGCGCATAGCAGTGCATATCGGGCTTTTCCATGCAGCCCTTTTCTGCTGTGAGCTGCACGGGCTTGACCGACAACAGTGGCGTTTGCGCCAGCACCGCACTTGATAATAAAAGTGCGGTCAAGGCCGTGAGTTTGACAGACGTTTTCATGCTTGATCCTTTTGTTTCACCACCGAGATGGCCAGTTCACTTAACGCCTGCGCGTTGCCCACACTTGGTGCGTCGGTCAACAAACACGCTGCGGCCGTGGTTTTCGGGAAGGCAATCACATCACGAATGTTATCCGTGCCGGTGAGCAGCATGGTTAAGCGGTCTAACCCAAAGGCAAGGCCAGCGTGTGGTGGGGTGCCGAACTTCAAGGCATCGAGCAAGAAGCCGAATTTTTCGCGCTGTTCTTCCTCGTTGATGCCCAAAATGCGGAACACGGTTTGTTGCATCACAGGATCGAAAATCCGCACTGAACCGCCGCCGACTTCATAGCCGTTGATCACCATGTCATAGGCGTTAGCCACCGCTTGGGTTGGATCTTGCTCCAACTGTTGTGGTGTAGCGTTGGCCGGTGAGGTGAACGGGTGGTGCATGGCGGCAAGGTTGCCCTCGTCATCGCGCTCAAACATTGGGAAGTCAATCACCCACAGTGGCTTCCACTCATCCAGTGCGGTCAAGTGGCAATCACGGCCGAGTTTTAAGCGCAGCGCGCCCATGGCGTCGGTGACGATTTTATAGCTATCAGCACCAAAGAAGATGATATCCCCTGTTTGCGCGCCCACACGCTCGAGCACCGCACTTAATGTTTCGGCAGTGAAGAATTTGGCGATCGGGCTTTGCACGCCGTCAAGGCCGGCGTTGATGTCGTTGATTTTCATCCACGCGAGGCCTTTCGCGCCATAAATGCCGACAAACTGGGTGTATTCATCAATTTGTTTGCGGGTGATGGTGTTACCGTTTGGCACTCGGATGGCGGCAATGCGCCCGTTCGGGTCATTAGCTGGGCCGCTGAACACCTTGAAATCGATCGTTTTCAGCAAATCGGCCACGTCCACCATTTCAAGCGGGTTGCGTAGATCTGGCTTGTCTGAACCAAAGCGACGCATCGCTTCAGCGAAAGTCATCACGGGGAAGTTGCCTAAATCCACGTTGAGAATTTCTTGCCACAGGCCTTTGACCATCTCTTCCATCACGTCACGCACATCTTGTGCGCTCATGAACGAGGTTTCCACATCGATTTGAGTAAATTCAGGCTGACGGTCGGCGCGCAAGTCTTCATCGCGGAAGCATTTCACGATTTGGTAATAGCGGTCAAAGCCCGACATCATCAGCAGCTGTTTGAACAATTGTGGTGATTGCGGCAAGGCGTAGAATTTGCCTTTGTGCACGCGGCTTGGCACGAGGTAGTCACGCGCGCCTTCTGGTGTGGCTTTAGTCAGCATAGGAGTTTCGATATCCAAAAAGCCGTGGCTGTCCATAAAGCGGCGAACAAAGCTGGTGATGCGCGCGCGGGTTTTGATGCGCTCGGCCATTTCAGGGCGACGCAAGTCCAAATAGCGGTATTTCAAACGCTGCTCTTCGGTGTTGTTTTGGTTGAAATCCAGCGGCAAAACCTCAGCGGCGTTGAACACGCGCACTGCTTTGGCGGCCACTTCCACCTCGCCGGTGGCCATGTTTTTGTTCACTTGGTTATCTGGGCGGGCTTGCACCTCGCCAACCACTTGGATGCAAAATTCACCGCGCAAGCGTGAGGCTGCCTCAAAGGCCTCTTGGTTGGCGGGGTCAACAAACACCTGCACGATGCCTTGGCGGTCACGCATATCTAAGAAAATCAATCCACCCAAATCCCGGCGGCGATGCACCCAGCCGCTTAGGGTCACTTCCTGTCCAACATTTGTGGCGTTGAGGTCACCACAATAATGTGTTCTCATCATTTTTTTATCCTTTGTTTTAAAGAGGGTTAACTGGTCAATTATAGCCGAATTTGCACTCGGTTTGAACACGTTTTTCGCCAAACCGCACTTTGCCTTAGCGCTGTTTTAAAAAGTGCGGTAGCGCGGCGATGGAATCGAGCACCGCACTGGCCAGCCCCTGCCCTTGCTCGGTGATCGCTTTGCCCGTGCGCACCAGCACGTTGCAGCCCACCCCTGCTGCGATGCCCGCTTGAATGTCCGCCGCTTTGTCCCCCACCATCACCGAGCGTTGTGGGTCGATATCCAGCTCCTCAATGGCTTGGCGCAACATGCCTGGCGCGGGCTTGCGGCAATCGCACTCAATGCCATATTCACCTTGGCCGTCGGGCAAGTGCGGGCAGTAATAAATGCCATCGAGATCCACGCCGCGGTCAGCCAGCGACCAATCCATCCACTCGGTGAGGGTCAAAAACTGCTGCTCACTAAAAAGCCCGCGCGCAATGCCCGATTGATTCGTCACCAGCACCAGCAAATAGCCCATGCGTTTGAGCTCCAGCAACGCCTCAATGCTGCCATCAATAAAGGTGAAATCATCAATGGTGTGTACATAACCGTGGTCAATATTGAGCGTGCCGTCGCGGTCTAAAAATATCGCTTTGTTCATTGTTACCTACTTTGTTGCCAACATAGGCCTATTATGCGGCATTTTCATACACAGTTGCGCAACTTTTTTGCCTTTGAGCAAAAATAGTGATTGACATAGCTATCTAGACGTCTAAAATGACCGAAATCATTATTTTTATTGTAGGGCTTTATGATTAAGCTAAAAAATATTAACAAAGTTTTCAGTGTTGACGGGCGCACCCTGACCGCACTTGATAATGTCAATTTGGAGATTCCAAAAGGGCAAATCTGCGGTGTGATTGGCGCCTCTGGTGCGGGCAAAAGCACCTTGATTCGCTGCGCCAATTTGCTTGAAACACCCACCAGCGGGCAGGTTTTTGTCGACGGTGAAGAGCTCACCGCCATGAGCAACAGCCAGCTGATCAAAGCGCGGCGTAATATTGGCATGATTTTCCAGCATTTTAATTTGCTCAGTGGCCGCACCGTGTTTGGCAATGTGGCGCTGCCGCTCGAACTGTTAGGCGAAAGCAAAGCCACCATCAAGCAAAAAGTGAACGATTTGCTCGCGCTGGTGGGCCTGGCCGATAAAAAAGATGCCTACCCAAGCAATCTTTCTGGCGGGCAAAAACAACGTGTGGCCATTGCCCGTGCGTTGGCCTCAAACCCGAAAGTGCTGCTGTGTGATGAAGCCACCAGCGCGCTGGACCCGGCCACCACGCACTCGATTTTGGATTTGCTGCAAGAGATCAACCAAAAGCTGGGCTTGACCATTTTGCTCATCACCCACGAGATGGAAGTGGTGAAACAAATTTGCCACCATGTGGTGGTGATCGACAAAGGCCAGCTGGTGGAACAAGGCAGCGTGAGCGAGATTTTCTCCAACCCGAAAACCGAGCTGGCGAAACGCTTTATCAAATCCACCGTGCGCATCAATTTGCCCAAAGAGTATCTCGATCAGCTCTCAAGCTCACCGAAGCACGCCAACTCGTGGCCGATCATTAAATTTGAATTCACCGGCCGCTCGGTGGACGCTCCACTGCTTTCGCAAGCATCGAAAAAATTTGGCGTGGAGCTGAGTATTTTGGTGTCGCAAATTGACTACATTGGCGGCGTGAAATTTGGCTTTACCATCGCTGAGGTGGAAGGCCCAGAAGATGCCATTGAGCAGACAAAAATTTATCTAATGGAACACAATGTGCGTGTTGAGGTGCTAGGCTATGTTTGATCGATTAACGCCGCAAGTTTGGAATATGATTGGCCAAGCCACCCTTGAAACTCTATACATGGTGTTTGTTTCAGGCTTGATTGCCACCGTTTTGGCTATCCCCCTAGGCGTGATTTTGTTTATCTCGCGCAAGGGGCAAATTCGCCAAAATATGAAGCTCTACCGCGTGTTGAGCATGATTGTCAACATCGGGCGGGCTATCCCGTTTGTGATTTTGCTCTTTTGGATCATCCCGTTCACCCGCGCGGTGGTCGGCACCAGCATCGGCACCACCGCGGCGATTGTGCCGCTGACGGTGTCTGCCGTGCCGTTTATCGCGCGCTTGGTTGAAGGCTCATTAATTGAGATCCCAAGCGGGCTGACCGAAGCGGCGCGCGCCATGGGCGCGAGCAATTTGCAAATTATCACCAAGTTTTTGCTACCAGAGGCCTTGCCTGGGCTTATCAACGGCATCACCATCACCTTGGTGGCGTTGGTCAACTACTCTGCCATGGCGGGCATTGTGGGCGGTGGCGGCCTTGGTGATGTGGCCATTCGTTATGGCTATCAAACTCACGTACCTGAAATTTTGACCACCGTGGTGGTGATCTTGGTGGTGATGGTACAAATCATTCAATTTGTAGGGGACAGCCTCGTTCGCTACGTTGATCATCGTTAAACTCAATGTCTAAAAGGAAGTTAATTATGAAATTAAAATCACTCTTTACTCTCACCGCTGTTGCGGCAACATTGGCGCTGTCTACCTCTGCGTTTGCTAAAGATGGCAAAGTGCGTATCGGTGTGCAAAACGGCCCTGAAATGACCGTGGCAGAAACGGCTAAACAAGTGGCGAAAGATCAATTCGGCCTTGAAGTAGAATTAGTGCCATTTTCAGACTACGTGACCCCAAATGCCGCGTTGGAAGAAAAATCCATTGATGCCAACGCCTTCCAACACAAACCGTATTTGGACTCTCAATCCAAAGCGCGTGGCTGGACAGATTTAGTGATTGTCGGCAACACCTTTGTTTACCCAATTGCCGCTTATTCACAAAAATCAAAAACTTGGATGAGTTGAAAGACGGCGCAACTATCGCCATTCCTAATGACCCAACCAACGGTGGCCGTTCACTACTGTTGCTTCAAGCTCAAGGCTTGCTGAAATTAAAAGAAGGCACAGGCTTGACCCCAACTGAGTTGGACATTGTAGAAAATCCGAAAAACTTGAAAATCCGCTCACTTGACGCAGCCTTGATCACCCAAGTGTTGCCAGAAGTGGATTTGGCCATCATCAACAACACCTTTGCCGGCCAAGCAGGCCTCTACCCAAGCAAAGATGCGATTTTTGTTGAAGATAAAGACTCCCCATACGTGAACATCATCGTTGCGCGTGAAGACAACAAAGACGACGAAGATGTGAAAAACTTTGTGAAAGCTTACAACTCTGAGCCGGTATACAAAAAAGCGATGGAAGAGTTCAAAGACTCTGTGGTCAAAGGCTGGTAAGCCAACCGCACTTTGTATTTTCTAACCCAAGCCGAAAGTTCGCTTTCGGCTTTTTTGTGAGATGTTATGACGAATTATTCCCAACTGGCCAAAACCCTAAGTGCGGTCATTGCCGATGACGATAACGCTATCAGTGTGCTGGCCAACACCGCCGCACTACTCAACGAGCACCTCCAGCGCCTCAACTGGGTCGGCTTTTATTTGCGCAAAGGCGATGAGCTCACCCTCGGCCCCTTTCAAGGTAAAGTCGCCTGCACTCGTATTCCGCTGGGCAAAGGCGTATGTGGCACAGCCGTGGCGCAAAAGCGCATTTTACGCGTTGCCGACGTGCACCAATTTGACGGCCACATTGCCTGTGACAGCGCCAGCCAGTCAGAAATTGTGCTGCCGTTGGTGATCAACGACGAGATCATTGGCGTGTTGGATATCGACAGCCCCGTGCTCAACCGCTTTGATGACGCTGATGAGCAAGGCTTGGCCGAGATTGCGGCGTTATTGAGCCAGCATTTAGGCCACATTGGCGGGGTAAAATACAAATCCACCGCCAGCAAGCACAGCAAAAACTGCGCACTGATGATAAATTCCAAAATGCCCACCTGCTTGACCGTGAGGCGAAAGTGCGGTGCAATCAGTGCGCGCAAGGCCGCTGGCACAAAGCAAAGTGCGGTCGGGAGATTAATCCACACCCCGATCGCAATCACCAAGCCAATGTGAAAAGCACAAGACGCATAGAGATAGCGCACGTTTTTGCGCTCACGCAGCATGGTTTTGACATAAAGCGTGGTGCCGATAAAAAACAGCGTTGGCAGGGCAAACACGCGCCAAATCTGGCCATCAAAAGTGCGGTGCGGGAAGTAATAGGCCGCCATGCCCGCAATGCCAAAAATAATAATCGCCGCCACATCATTGGCCAGCGCGCGCTCATCTTTGGCTTTAACATAATGCACGTTCACCAGCGCAAAAGGCAGCATCGGCAGCAAAAACAGCGCCACGGCGATGTTGTAATACAGCGCCGGCAGCGCGAAAATAGCCGCGGCTGCGGCATACCGCACGCTCCAGCGACGGTTGAGTTCTACATTGCGTTTTTTGAACAGATTAAAAAACGGATAGGTGAACAGATACAAACAAAACCACGCCAGCAGCAACGGTAGGTGCCACCAGAGTGGATCACTTGTAAACATGCCGTAGAAAAACGGCAACAGCGCCATCACAATGGCGCCGTGCTGGTTGGATACATAGAGTTTCATGAATCGTGCTTTTTCTCTTTCATCGTGGCAAAAAAGGTCGCCAAAATCGGGCCGGACACATTATGCCAAAAGCTAAACACCGCACTTGGGATGGCCGCCACTGGGTTTAAATGCGCCGCCGCCAGTGCCGCACCAAGGCCGGAGTTTTGCATGCCGACTTCAATCGCCACTGCTTTGCTGTCAAAGGTGCTAAGGTGGAAGAGTTTGGCTGCCAAAAAGCCAACCAAGTAGCCCAAGCCGTTGTGCAACACCACCACACCAAAAATCAGCCAAAAGGCATCAAGTTGGATGAGTTTGTCCTTGCTCACCGCCACCACCGCGGCCAAAATCAGCACAATCGCAATCACGGAGACCAGCGGCATCGCTTGGCTCAGTTGCGTCGCTTTTTGTTTGAGCAACGTGCGCACCACTAGGCCTAAAAAGATCGGGAAGAGCACCATTTTCAGCACAGAAACAAACATCGCCATGGCGTTGATGTCAATCCACTGGCTGGCGAGCACATAAAACACCACAGGCGTTAAAACGGGCGCCAACAGCGTGGAGATGGTGGTGCAGGCGACAGAAAGTGCGGTGTTGCCGCGCGCAAGATAGGTCATCACATTCGAGGAGGTACCACCAGGGCATGAGCCGACCAAAATCACGCCGACCGCCAGTTCGGTTGGCAGTGCAAAGCCTTTGGCCAGTGCAAACGCAATCGCAGGCATAATCACAAATTGCCCCACCACACCAACCAGCACCGATTTCGGGTGGCGTGCCACTTCGCTGAAGTCATGAAAAGTCAACGTAATGCCCATGCCGAACATCACAATGCCCAGCAGGTAAGGAATGTAGCCCAACAGCGGCTTGAACGCCTCAGGGAATTGGAACGCCAAAAAGGCAAACAACAGCACCCAAACGGCGAAGGTTTTGCCAGCAAACTGGCTGATTTTAACTAACGCGTGCATAAATTCTCAATAAAAGTGAATGGAATATCTAAAGTAGCAAAATCACGGCGAGTGCGCAATTTAAAGCGGTAAAAAAACCGCACTTTTGTGCTTTTGAGTACAACCAAAAAAGAAAAACACCTTATAAGCCCAACTCTTCGCTCTAATTCTAATATGTTATGTTAGAATATCATAGAAAGAAAATAAGAGTTAAGGCTGAATATGCACACCAAACTACCACAGTTTCAAAAACTATTAACCAAGTTTAACTCATTAGGCTCAGAAACGAAAATAGAGCCCACGATTTTCAGCATTGGCGGTAGAGGCTACTATGAAAATCCGACGACAGATATTCTCAGCTTTTTTTTAGACAACAATGCACAGCATCAACTCGGCAACATTATGCTGAAATCATTAATTAATTGTTTACCTGAAAAATATCATTCACTCGATTGTACATTGACTAATGCACCCGAACGTGAATTAAGCACATTAACTGGTAAGCGTATTGATTTACTACTTGAAAGCGAAAATTGGGTCATAGTAATTGAAAATAAAATCTATCATCATCAAAACAATCCGTTCAAAGATTATGAGTATTTTCTTCAAGAATCTAGGCATAAGGAACGTTTTACCAACAAAGAGATAATCTACATTGTCCTTTCTCCCAATGGTGATACGCTAGCTCAAGGATGGTATGGAATTAGCTATCTTAATTTAATCAGTACGTTAAAATCTGAATTATCAGAACAATTTATTTCCCAGCCAATTAATAAATGGATATTATTACTGCGTGAATTTATTTTGCATTTGGAGAGTATTATGTCAGCCCCTTCATTTGACCAAACAGCATTTGATTTCTTTTTAGAAAATCTTTCTACGATTAAAGAGATTCAAACAGCAAAAGAGAATTCGATCAATCAATATCATCAACATTTACAAGATCTCATTCAACGAAAATTGGGAGAAGAGGTTAAAATTCGTCTAAATCATTGGGGTGGTTATCCTGCATTACGATTTACTTTATCTTGTTGGCAAGATACAGGATCGAGTGTTGTACTGTATCTAGATGAGCATGCATCAATTCTAAGAATATATGCTCATTTACATCAAGGTCGCGATGAAGAGAAAGCGGATTCTATAATTCTTGAACATAAAAATCTCAAAGAACCATGGAATGAGGTCAAAAATACATATCGCGGATATGAAATTGCTATATTCAAATCGGAAGAGAGAAAAACACAGAAGCCGTTAGTCAGCTAATTTCTGAATGTCTAACTTCACTCGATCGGTTTGAACGTAATTAATATCCAACCTTATAGATACAAAGCAGTGGTAAATGACGGCCTTTTAATCATCTACCATTGCTTTGAGCTATTTAGCTTTTTACTTACCAATACAAAACGAGCTGAAGATGCTGCTGAGCAGGTCGTCTGAGGTGAATTGGCCGGTGATGGTGCTCAGTGCGTCTTGTGCCAGGCGCAGCTCTTCGGCGAGCAGCTCGCCGGCGTGAAATTCCACCAGCTGTGTGTGGCCGCGTTCAAGGCATTCACCGGCGTGTGACAGCGCATCCAAATGGCGACGGCGCGCCAAAAAGCCGCCCTCGGGGCTGGCTTGATAGCCCATTGCTTTTTTCAAGTGCTCACGCAGCAAGTCAATGCCCGCATGGGTTTTGGCAGACAGCGTAATTTCCGTGCGGCCGTTGACAATGCGTTGGCCTTCAACCTCGCCACTGATGTCGGCTTTGTTGCGAATCACCGTCAGTGGCATATTCTCTGGCAAGCGGGCGAGAAACTCGCGGCTGGCAAAATCGAGCTGCTCAGCTTGTGGCGCGGCCGAGTCAATCATCAGCAAGACGTGATCGGCCTGCTCAATTTCTGCCCACGCGCGGGTGATGCCGATTTTTTCCACCTCATCGCTGGCCTCGCGCAGACCGGCGGTGTCGATAATATGCAGCGGCATGCCGTCAATGTGGATATGCTCGCGCAGCACATCGCGCGTAGTGCCCGCGATGTCGGTGACAATCGCCGCCTCACGTCCGGCCAGCGCGTTGAGCAGGCTGGATTTGCCCGCATTCGGCCGCCCTGCAATCACCACCTTCATGCCCTCACGCAAAATCGCCCCTTGGCGCGCCTGCGACCGCACTTTGGCTAATTGCGCGATGATGTCATTGAGCTTGCCCTCCACCACCCCGTCGGCGAGGAAGTCAATCTCTTCATCAGGGAAGTCGATCGCCGCCTCCACATAGGTGCGCAGATAAATCAGACTATCGACCAGCGCGTTGACTTTGTTGGAAAACTCCCCTTGCAGCGAGTTGAGCGCACTGCGCGCGGCCTGTGCCGAGCTGGCATCAATTAAATCCGCAATCGCCTCGGCTTGGGCAAGGTCCAATTTGTCGTTTAAAAACGCTTGCTCTGAAAACTCCCCGGGGCGGGCCAGGCGCACCTCAGGGAGCATTAAAATTTGCTCAAGCAGCATATCCAGCACCACTTGCCCGCCGTGGCCTTGCAGCTCGAGCACATCTTCACCCGTGAAGGAGTGAGGCGCTTTGAAATAGAGCGCGATGCCTTGATCAAGCACCTGCCCGTCAAGCGTTTTAAACGGCAAATACTCTGCCAACCGCACTTTTGGGCATTTGCCCAAAATGGCCTGCGCTACCGCTGTCGCTTTTGGCCCTGAGATGCGCAAAATGCCAATCCCACCGCGGCCTGGGGCGGTGGCTTGCGCCACAATGGTTTCTTTTATCATAATGCTCACCGCACTTTCGTGTTAAACAAAAGGCACTCTTGCGAGTGCCCTTCAACGTTATTTTTTCTTACGGGAATGGAGCCCGCGTTTTTCAAGCCCGCGATAAATCCACTGTTGCTGGGCGATGGTGATGAGGTTGGAGGTCAACCAGTAAAGCACCAAGCCAGATGGGAACCACAGGAAGAAGAAGGTGAACGCCACCGGCATAAAGGTCATGATCTTCTGCTGGGTTGGGTCTGCCACCGGCGTTGGTGACATTTTTTGCAGCAAGAACATCGACGCACCCATCAGCACTGGCAAGATGTAGTACGGGTCTTGCGCGGATAAATCTTGAATCCAGCCGAAGAATGGCGCGTGGCGCAGTTGCACCGCTTCCATAAACATCCAGTAAAGGGCGATGAAAATCGGCATTTGCAGCAAGATTGGCAAGCAGCCACCCAATGGATTAACTTTTTCTTCTTTATACAAACGCATCATTTCTTGGCTCATGCGTTGTTTGTCGTCGCCGAAACGCTCACGCAGCTCTTGGATGCGTGGTTGCAGCATACGCATTTTCGCCATTGAGGTGTATTGCGCTTTGGTCAGCGGATACAAAATCGCTTTCACGATGATGGTCACACAGATGATCGCCAAGCCCCAGTTTGACACAATGCTTTGGATAAATTGCAACAATTTGAACAGCGGTTTAGAGATAAACCACGCCCAGCCGTAATCCACTGTCAAATCCAAGTGCGGTGCCACCGCTTCCATTTGGTTTTGCAGTTTCGGGCCTGTCCACAATTTGCTTTCCACACTTTGCGTGGCACCGGCTGGAATCACCATACTCGGCGCACGGAAGCCGATAAAGGCAAAATCTTTGTTGGTGCTGGTGTAGAGCTGATTGTCTTCATGCTGATTTGGGATCCACGCCGTGGCAAAATAGTGTTGCAACAACGCCACCCAGCCTTGCTTAGTCGCAATCGACAAATTCGCCTTTTCCATATCTTCAAAGCTGTATTTTTTGTAATTCGTTTCTGAAGAGGAGTACGCACCACCGGTGTAGGTTGGCATCGCCAAGTTGGTGGAGTGCTCAATCAAGGTGTGCTTGATTTGCGCATACGGCTGCATTTCAATTGGCTCACCGCGGTTGTTGGTGATGCTGTAAACCACGTCCACCACATAGCTGCCGCGTTTAACGATAAAGGTTTTTTCCACTTTCACGCCGTCTTTTTCTAACGTGAGTGGGATACGCAGTTCATCTTGGCCGTCGGCGAGGGTGAAGGCCTCAGCATCCACACTGTATTGCGCGCGGCCTGCACGGGTGTCAACGCCGTCTTTGCCCACCAAGCCACTTTGTGCAACATAAACCAAGTTTTGGTCGTTTTGCAGCAATGAGAACGGTTTTTCAGAGTTGAGCTCGGCGTTGTATTTCAACAATTCAGAATCAACAATATCGCCGCCGTTGGTGGCAATTTTCAGCCGTAACACGTCACTTTCAACGGTCACCACATTGCCTGTTTCTTGCGAGTCAACCGCACTTTGACTTTGGCTGGTGCTCACGGGCGTATCACTGTTGGCCTCCACCGTGGTGGTTGCACTGGCCGCTGGCGTTTCAGCTTTTGGCGAATGGTAGTCAATTTGCCATTGTTGATACACCAAGAAAGAGATAAAGACGAGTGCAATTACTAATAAACTACGTTTAGAATTCATTATTTTTCTCTGTGTTGGTTATGGGTTGAGTGTTCACATTGTTTTTCAGGCACGGGATCATATCCACCAGCACTTAAAGGATGACATTTTAATACACGTTTGAGCGTAAGCCAACCACCTTTTAGTGCGCCAAAGCGTTTTATCGCCTCAAGGCCGTATTGCGAGCACGTTGGCGTGAAGCGACAACGCGGGCCAAGTAACGGGCTGATGGCCACGCGGTAGCCTTTAATGAGCCAAATTAGGCATTTCGCGCCAAGCGACGATGACGATTGCATAAAATGTCCAACACATCAAACAGCTGTTTGTTATCCATCTCACCTAGGCCTTTGCGGGCAATGACAATAAAATCCATTGCGGGCAAATTGTGTTGATTGCGCCGGAAATAATCACGGCACACGCGTTTGATGCGGTTGCGCACCACGGCACGCTTGACGTGTTTTTTGGCAATGGTTAACCCCAGCCGCGGGAAGCCTAAATGGTTGGCGCGAGCGATAATGCTGATTTCAGGGCGAGAGGCTTTGACAGATTGTTGAAAAACAAATGTGAATTGTTCGGGAGTTAACAGGCGTAACTCCCGAGAGAAAGGATACTTAACTTCACTCAAGGTGAGGATTAAGCTGATAGACGTTTACGGCCTTTGGCACGACGACGCGCTAACACTTGACGACCGTTTTTAGTTGCCATACGCGCACGGAACCCGTGAGTACGACTACGTTTTAATACGGATGGTTGAAATGTACGTTTCATAATTAATCTCTACTTATCGTTAACTCTAATGTTTTAAGGTGAAGGCTATCGCCCAAAACGGGCAATTGATGGTTAGCCCAAAAATAAGGAATCGAATTTTAATCGTAAACGGCGCAAGTGTCAAATAAGATTACACAAAAGTGTGCAAATTTTGCCCGCCTGCGCCACCACGCGCACGCCAAGGGCACTTTGCCTTTTGAGTTTGGGCTTTGTCGGTGAGTATTTAAAATGTTTACCGCAAAAATGCAAGCACTTTTTTTGTGTTTTTTTGTGCGTAAAGTCGGGATTTTTGCCCCTCTTTTGGGTATTATTAACAAAAACCGCACTTCCCGTTTAGAAAATGGGGATAACCCCGATGGAGTTTTACATGTCGTCTTCTCTTTGGAAAGATTTATGGCCAAATTGTCTTTCTCAACTGCAAGATCAAGTGTCGTCGAATGATTTCAGCATGTGGCTCAAGCCATTGCAAGCTGAGGTGAAAAACGACACATTGCTGTTATACGCCCCTAATCGCTTTATCATCCAGTGGGTGCAAGATAAATTCCACAGCCTGATTGTGGAGATCATCGCAGGCTTAAGTGAAAGTGCGGTCGGCAAAATCAAATATGTTGAGGGCATCAAACCCAAAGAAGTGGCGCCCGAGCCTGCCAATGTGGCCCCACCGGCGGCTGAACAACCAAGTGCCAACGTGCAAGAGTCCTACCGCTCGGGGCTGAACATCAAGCAAACCTTTGACAATTTTGTGGAAGGGAAATCGAACCAAATGGCGCGTGCAGTGGCACAAAAAGTGGCCGACAATCCAGGCGGCGCCAACTCGAACCCGCTTTATCTCTACGGCGGCACAGGCTTAGGCAAAACCCACTTACTGCACGCCATTGGCAACGAAATTCTCGCGCGCAATCCACAAGCCAAAGTGGTGTATATGCACTCTGAGCGCTTTGTGCAAGAGATGGTCAAAGCGCTGCGCAACGACAAAATGGACCACTTCAAGCGTTTTTATCGCAGCCTGGATGCCTTGTTAATCGATGATATTCAGTTTTTCTCGAATAAAGAGGGCTCGCAGGAAGAGTTTTTCCACACCTTTAATGCGCTCTTTGAGCGCAATCACCAAATTATCCTCACCTCTGACCGCTACCCACGCGAGATTGAAAAAATTGAAGATCGCCTGCGCTCGCGCTTTGGCTGGGGCTTGAGCATTGCCATTGAGCCGCCTGATTTGGAGACGCGGGTTGCGATTTTGATGAAAAAAGCCGAAGAGAGCCACCTCAATTTGCCTGAGGAAGTGGCGTTTTTCATCGGGCAAAAACTGCGCACCAACGTGCGTGAGCTTGAAGGCGCACTCAACCGTGTGGCAGCCTACGCCCAATTCACCGGCAAGCCGATCACCATCGATTTTGTGCGTGAGGCGCTCAAAGATATGCTGGCGCTACAAGATAAATTAGTGACGGTGGAAAATATTCAAAAAACCGTGGCAGAATATTACAAAATCAAGGTTTCAGATTTGACCTCCAAGCGCAAATTCCGCTCCATTGCTCGCCCGCGCCAACTGGCGATGGCACTGTGCAAAGAGCTGACCAACCGCAGCTTGCCGGAAATTGGCAAATTATTTGGCGATCGCGATCACACCACGGTGTTGCACGCTTGCCGCAAGATTGAAGAATTACGCGAAAAAGATAATAATATCCAAGAAGATTTTTCTAATTTAATTCGTATTTTGTCTGCCTAAGGGGACGCTATGCAATTTTCAATAAGCCGTGAAAATTTGATCAAACCATTACAACAAGTCTGTGGCGTGCTGAATTCGCGCCCGCCAACAGCGGTTTTGCACAATTTATTGCTGCAAATTGACGCCCAGCGCTTGATTATGACCGGCACCGATTTGGAAGTGGAGCTTTCCACCCAATCCCCGCTGCAAAGCGCCAGCCAAGAGGGCTTTTATACCATCCCAGGCAAGAAGTTTTTGGATATTTGCCGCAGCTTTCCTGATGAGGCGATAATTGATGTCACCTTTGAAGACGACCGCGCGGTGATTAGCTCAGGGCGCAGCCGCTTCACGCTCTCTACCCTGCCTGCGGCCGATTACCCAAGTTTGACTGACTGGCAAGCTGAGGTCGATTTCACCGTGGCGCAAGACACGCTTATCCGCCTGATTGATGCCACGCAGTTTTCCATGGCCAACCAAGATGCGCGTTATTTTTTAAACGGTATGAAGTTTGAAACCGAAGGCAATTTGCTGCGCACCATCGCCACCGACGGCCACCGTTTAGCGGTGTGTACCATGGCGCTTGAGCAATCCCTGCCAAATCATGCCGTAATTGTGCCACGCAAAGGTGTGCTTGAGTTAAAACGCCTGCTCAACGAGCCTGAAGAGCAAGTGCGCATTCAAATTGGCACCAGCAATATCCGCGTGCAATTTGAGCATACCGTGTTCACCTCCAAATTGATTGACGGGCGCTTTCCAGACTATCGCCGCGTGCTGCCACGCAATGCCGACCACATCATCGAGGCCGATTGGACGAGCTTAAAACAAGCGTTTACCCGCGCAGCCATTTTATCGAGCGAGCGCATGCACGGCGTGCGTTTGGCGCTGAGCCCAAATCAAATGGCTATCACCTCCAGCAATGCGGAAAAAGACGTGGTGGAAGAGGTGCTGGATATCCAATATGACAATGAAGAGATGGAAATCAGCTTCAATGTCAATTACTTACTTGATGTGCTCAACGCGCTGAAATGTGACAAAGTGCGGTTTCGCTTCAGTGATGCCAACTCCAGCTGCCTGCTGGAGGATTGCAACGACAGCTACGCCGAATACGTCATCATGCCAATGCGCTTATAGTCATGGCGCTCTCCCGGCTCGTCGTCGATCATTTCCGCAATTTGCAAGCCGTTGATTTAACGTTAAATCACGGCTTCAACTTTATTGTGGGCAACAACGGCAGCGGCAAAACCAGCCTGCTGGAGGCGATTTATTACCTCGGCCATGGCCGCTCGTTTAAAAGTGCGGTCAGCCAACGCATCATTCACTATGACCAACCGCACTTTACCCTTTTTGCCGACATTCGCCACGCCCAAGGGACGTGGTCGGTGGGCTTGCAGAAAACACGCCAAGGGCAAAGCACGGTGAAAATCAACGGCGAAGACGGCAACAAAATCGCTGACCTCGCTCACTTGCTGCCTATTCAGATGATCTCGCCCGAGGGCTTGAGCTTGCTCAGCGACGGGCCGAGCTTTCGTCGCGCGTTTTTAGATTGGGGCTTGTTTCATCAACACAGCCAGTTTTTCCCGCTGTGGACGCGCTTGCGCCGAGTGCTAAAACAGCGCAATGCCGCTTTGCTGAGTGCGCGCCACTACGGCGACATGGCGATGTGGGACAGTGAATTTATCCCGCTGGCAATGCAAATCAGCCAGTGGCGGGAGGCTTACGCCGAGGCGCTGAGCGCCAACATCACGCAAACCTGCCAACTGTTTTTGCCAGAAATTGAACTGCAACAGCGCTTTTATTACGGCTGGGATAAAACTCACGACTTTGCCGAGGTGCTCAAGGCAGGCTTTGAGCGCGACAAGCAGTTGGGCTACACCTTTGCCGGCCCACAAAAAGCCGACCTGCGGCTAAAAGCCAACGGCATTCCGCTTGATGACGTGCTCTCGCGCGGACAGCTAAAATTGATGATTTGCGCGTTGCGTCTCGCCCAAGGTGAGCACTTGATGCAAAGCCGCCAGCGCCACTGCATTTTCTTGCTTGATGACTTTGCCTCCGAGCTTGACCAACACAAGCGCGAGCTGCTCGCCGAGCGGCTTAAAGCCTGCCAATCGCAGGTATTTATCAGCGCTATTCACCTCAACCAACTCCAGCAAATGCCGCTTGAGCAAAGTGCGGTTTTCTCCCTTGATAACGGCGTGATTGACCGCCTGCGCTAAATTCTGCCCCAAAGCCCAATAAAGGCGTGCGAAAAAGCGCAAAATTTGCTATAATTTCGGAAATTTTCGCAGACAAAAACGAGCTAAATATTATGTCAGAAAACACCAACTCAACAGCTTATGATTCATCTAGCATTAAGGTTTTAAAAGGGCTAGACGCCGTACGCAAGCGCCCTGGCATGTACATCGGCGACACCGATGACGGCAGCGGCTTGCACCATATGGTGTTTGAGGTGGTGGACAACGCCATCGATGAGGCACTCGCGGGCTTTTGTCGCGACATTATTGTCACCATTCACACCGACAATTCCGTCTCGGTGCAAGACGACGGGCGCGGCATTCCGGTTGGCATTCACCCTGAAGAGGGCGTCTCCGCCGCTGAGGTGATCATGACCGTGCTGCACGCTGGCGGTAAGTTTGATGACAACTCTTATAAAGTCTCTGGCGGCTTGCACGGCGTGGGGGTGTCGGTGGTCAACGCGCTGTCTGACAAATTGCAATTGACCATTCGCCGCGAAGGCAAAGTCCACGAGCAATTTTACAGCCTCGGCGTGCCACAAGCGCCACTGGCAGTGATTGGTGAAACGGAGCAAACCGGCACCACCGTGCGCTTTTGGCCAAGCCCAGCCACCTTTACCAATATTCATTTTGAATACGAACTGTTGGCCAAACGCCTGCGTGAGTTGTCGTTTTTGAACTCGGGTGTGTCGATCAAATTAATTGACCAACGCAGCGACAAATCTGACCACTTCCACTACGAAGGCGGCATTCGCGCGTTTGTGGAATATTTAAACAAAAATAAAACCCTATCCACAATCAACCGTTTTATTTCTCGATTGAAAAAGAAGACGGCATTGGCGTGGAAGTGGCACTGCAATGGAACGACGGCTTTCAAGAAAATCTCTATTGCTTCACCAACAACATCCCACAACGCGACGGCGGCACCCACTTGGCTGGCTTCCGCGCGGCATTGACCCGCACGCTGAATAATTACATGGAAGCCGAAGGCTTCAACAAAAATCAAAAGTCAGCGCCTCGGGTGATGACGCCCGTGAAGGCTTGGTGGCGGTGATTTCTGTCAAAGTGCCCGATCCGAAATTTTCATCCCAAACCAAAGATAAATTGGTCTCTTCTGAGGTGAAAGGTGCGGTGGAATCCGCCATGGGTGAGCGGCTGCAAACCTATTTGTTGGAAAACCCAACCGATGCCAAAATCATCGTGGGCAAAATCATTGATGCTGCGCGCGCGCGTGAAGCCGCCCGCAAAGCCCGCGAAATGACCCGACGCAAAGGTGCACTAGATTTAGGCGGTTTGCCTGGCAAACTCGCCGACTGCCAAGAGCGTGACCCCGCGCTGTCAGAGCTCTACATCGTGGAGGGGGATTCCGCCGGTGGCTCCGCCAAACAGGGGCGCAACCGTAAAAACCAAGCGATTTTGCCGCTGAAAGGGAAAATCCTTAATGTGGAAAAAGCACGCTTTGACAAAATGCTCTCCTCGCAAGAGGTGGCAGCGCTGATCACCGCGCTGGGCTGCGGCATTGGGCGCGATGAATACAACCCTGAAAAATTGCGTTATCACAAAATCATCATTATGACAGATGCCGACGTGGACGGCGCGCACATTCGCACGCTGTTGCTGACCTTTTTCTATCGCCAAATGCCAGAGCTGATTGAAAAAGGCTACGTCTATATC
Source organism: Spirabiliibacterium mucosae (assembly GCF_014884965.1). Taxonomy (GTDB): domain Bacteria; phylum Pseudomonadota; class Gammaproteobacteria; order Enterobacterales; family Pasteurellaceae; genus Spirabiliibacterium; species Spirabiliibacterium mucosae. The sequence continues at coordinate 31,200 of NZ_JABTBO010000023.1, forward strand.
GCCCAGCCGCCACTTTATAAAGTGAAAAAAGGCAAGCAAGAGCAATATATCAAAGACGATGACGCGATGACAGAATACGAACTGGCCATCGCGCTAGACGGCGCAGGGCTATACGTCGCCGAAGGCGCGCCTGTGATGAACGGGCTGGCGCTGGAGAAATTGATCACCGAATACAACAGTGTGCATAAAATGATCGCCCGCCTATCGCGCAACTACCCTAGCGCGCTGCTGCAGGAATTGATCTACGCGCCAACGCTCGACAATGACCTGTTGACTGACAAAGTGCGGTTGCAAAGCTGGGCAGATGAGGTGTTGAAAAACCTGCAACGCAAAGATGTGGGCGGCAATCACTACGACATTAAACTGGCTCACAACAGCGAGCGCAATATCTATGAAGTGGTGTTGACCGTGCGCACCCACGGCATCGATACAGACTATCACCTCGATTATCAATTTGTCGCCGGCTCCGAATATCACCGCCTGACCGCACTTGGTGAGCAGCTGCGTGATTTATTGCAAGACGACGCCTATGTTATGCGTGGTGAACGCAAGCAGCCCGTGGCCAGCTTTGAGCAAGCCGTGGAATGGCTGGTGAAAGAATCCCGCCGCGGCTTGAGCGTGCAGCGCTATAAAGGGCTAGGTGAAATGAACCCAGAGCAACTGTGGGAAACCACCATGGACCCAACCGCGCGCCATATGCTGCAAGTGTCCATCAAAGACGCCGTCGCCGCCGACCAACTCTTCACCACCTTAATGGGCGATGAGGTCGAACCACGGCGCGAATTTATCGAAAGCAACGCCTTGAAAGCGAATGTGGATGTGTAGTTATGCTAGCAGCGCAACAATCGCATTTAACAAAATTATGCACGCTTTTGGTTGTCCTCTTTTTTGCAACCTTACTGATTGGTTCAAGAGGATACCAATATGCGGCATCTGTTTTACTTATTCTCGGCGTTATTACTTTTCCTTGGCATATTAAACAGGTGCCATTGAGAAATAATCGCGCAATGCAGTGGTTTATTTTCTGTATTGTATTTTATTTTGGCACATTTGTCCTTTCCATGCTTGTTCATCACGACAAGATGAAAGAGCTCGACGCCGTATCTCGTGCATTGCTTTGCATCCCGCTAGTTTATCTGCTTATTCGATGTAAACTAACACTTAATGCCGTTTTGTATGCCATCATTGCTGGCAGCATTATTGCGGGCGTCATTGCAATCAGTGATATTTTTCTCTTCTCTGAGCATGCAGCCTTTAGTCAAATGATGCAAATTCAAGGTGGTGGCATTGCTATGAGTTTGGGCATTTTTTCACTTTGTATTGGCTTATATTATTTGCAAAAAAACAACCGTAACCTCGCTTTTATCAGTTTTGTTGCAAGCCTGTCTGGCATTTTGGCCAGTATTCTTTCAACCTCACGAGGTGCATGGATTGGCCTGCCTGTCGTATTAGTGGTTATATTGATTTATTATCGTCGGCAAATTTCCAGCCGGTTTTATTTGGTTTAGGCGCAGCGCTATTACTCACCGTCATCAGTGTTGTTTCAATCCCCCAATTTCGAGTACTCGAAAGATTAGAAACGGCTAAAAACGACATCCAGTTTTATGTTGAGCAAGGCAATGGTTCCACCTCCGTTGGCGCACGTTTTGATATGTGGAAAGGCGCACTACTTGCCATTCAAGAAAAACCTGTCCTCGGTTGGGGCAAAGAGGGAGCGAATAAAAAACGCCTACAACAAGCCCAAGAGGGGATCATTAGTGAATATGCAGGGCATTTTAATCAGCCACATAATCAATATTTAGAAGCTACTGTTGTGCGTGGCGTTATTGGCTTAATTGGTCTATTAGGGATTTTTATTATTCCTGGATTACTCTTTCTCTCAAAACATCGGAGCATCAATACACCAGAGATAAAATTGATCTCACTGCTTGGCATTGTGCATATTTTAGAGGTAATGAGTTACTGTTTGCCTCAAGGCTTTTTTGTTCATCAATCAGGCACTATTTTCTATTTCGTGACTTTAAGCATATTATTTTCACTTTATATGCTTCATACACGATCACCACAGGCAAGGAATGCGTCATGCAAATTGTGATAATTAACCTTGCTGATTCTCAAAATCGTCGAGATTACATGCTCGCACAATTTGATGCCCTATCACAACAAGGGTTACATTTTGATTTCCAATTTTTTCCTGCCGTTTACGGTAAAAATGAACCAAATCATCCGTTGTTTCAGCACTATAACCATCAAAAAAGAGTGCAACGAAAAGGGAAAGGGTTATCACTATCTGAGCTTGGCTGTTTCGCTAGCCATTTTCAAGCTTGGCAAAAATGCATTGCCGATAATCAACCACTTATCGTGCTAGAAGATGATGTTAAGTTAACACCGCACTTTGCAACTTTTTATCAAAATGCCGATCAGTATGCGCAAAAGTTTCGTTTTTTATGGTTACATAAAAATAACTTAAAAACAGACTATTATCTCATTGCGCAAGATAAGCATTTTTCTGTGGTTAAATTTTACAAAGATTATATTGGCACACTAGGTTATCTGATCACACCTGATGTAGCAAAATTATTAATTAATGCTTTTCAAGAAGTTATTTATCCAGTCGATAACCAAATGGCCCGCTGCTTTGAAAATAATCTCAATAACTATGCGCTTGTCCCTGCCTGTATTGAAGAAGATGGACAACTTGAGTCTACCATCAAACATGCACGAGAAAATCATGAGCTAAGCGTAAAGCAAAAAGCGATTCGTGAATTTTATAATCTTAAGGATAAGTTTAAGCGTTTTTTATATCATAAAAAACATTTTGCAAAATCGCAGAAATATTTTTACGATCCTAAAAATAACACTAATTCATTAAAAAACCGCACGTTAAAGTGCGGTTTTTTGCTGAAATTTATTCCACTACGAAGCAGGCGATTTTGCTGCCGTCGTCATGGGTGCGCAGTGGGGGGTTGGACTCAAAGCAGCGTGGCTCGGCCAAGCGGCAGCGGCCAGAGAAGGCGCAGCCTTTGGGTGGGTTGAGTGGGCTTGGCAACTCGCCTGTGAGTTTAATCCGCTCGCGGCGCTTTTCAGGTGATAGGCGCGGGGTGGCGGAAAGCAGCGCTTGGGTGTACGGGTGGCGGGGGTTAGCGAAAATTTGCTCCGCCGTGCCTTGCTCTACGCAACGACCAAGGTACATCACGATCACTTCATCAGCGATGTGTTCTACCACCGACAAATCGTGCGAAATGAAGATATACGACAGCCCCAACTCAGTTTGCAAATCCATCATCAAATTGAGCACCTGCGCGCGCACCGACACATCCAGCGCCGAAACCGGCTCATCGGCCACCACAATGTCTGGGTTGAGCACCAGCCCGCGAGCAATGGCGATACGCTGGCGTTGCCCGCCTGAGAACATGTGCGGGTAGCGGTCATAAAACTCCGCGCGCAGCCCCACTTTGGCC
>NZ_JABTBO010000024.1 GCF_014884965.1 Spirabiliibacterium mucosae
CCTGGCGTGACCGCACTTTGTGGTTCATCAAAGCGCACTTCAATGCCATCGTCACCGCGCGGGATCACGCGGCATGGGATGTCTTGCTGGCGGTAGCGGGTTTTCACGCTGCAGGTGATTTCGCCTGTGAGGGTTTCGCGATCCACCCAATGCAGTTGTTGTGCGATCAAGCCTTGGGAGAACAAGCGCGGGTGGTCGTGCCCTTGGGCGACGATCAGCTCATTATTGGCCACGTCTTTGTCCACCACGTACCACGCTTCTTCGCCTGCGTTTTTCAAGCCGCCAATGCCCAGGCCTTTGCGCTGACCGAGGGTGTGATACATCAAGCCGTCGTGCTGGCCTATCACCTCGCCGTCAACGGTGCGGATGTTGCCAGGCTGGGCGGGCAAATAGCGCGCGAGGAAGTCTTTAAACTTGCGCTCACCGATAAAGCAAATGCCGGTGGAGTCTTTCTTTTTCGCCGTCACCAGCCCCAGCTCTTCGGCAATTTGGCGCACCACGGGCTTTTCTAACTCGCCCACGGGGAAAAGGCTTTGCGCCACTTGCTCATAGCTTAAGGTGTAGAGAAAATAGCTTTGGTCTTTGTTGCCATCCAGCCCGCGCAAAAGTGCGGTTTTGCCATTGCGCTCACCGCGGCGGACATAATGCCCGGTGGCGATGAAATCGGCGCCTAAGTCTTCGGCGGCGTAGTCCAAAAAGGCTTTGAATTTGATCTCTTTATTGCACAAAATATCCGGGTTTGGCGTGCGGCCGGCTTTATATTCAGCCAAAAAATGCTCAAACACGTTGTCCCAATACTCGGCGGCAAAGTTGATTTTGTGCAACGTGATGCCCAGCTTGTCGCACACTGCTTGGGCGTCCGCCAGGTCAGCGGCGGCGGAGCAATACTCGCTGTCGTCGTCTTCTTCCCAGTTTTTCATAAACAGGCCTTCGACGCGGTAGCCTTGGGCTTGCAAAATGTAGGCCGACACGGACGAGTCCACCCCGCCCGACATCCCGACAATCACCTTTTTCTCGCCGTTGGCCGCGCGCTCGCCATCAGTTAATGTATTGCGCGCGGCAAAGGTTGCTGAATGCATCACCACCTCCTTATAAAATGCGCTCTTGCTGCGCGAGTTTGTCAAGGCGGGCTTGCTCTTGCGCCATTTTGGCTTTGCGTTTGTCGCACGGCTCAGGGCAGTCGCACACTTTTTCAAGCCCCAGGCTTGAGATGCCACCGCAGCTGCCCGAGATGGTGCGCCGCTTGATGATGTACCCGATCGACATGGCCAAAATCACCAGCAAAAACACCCCAAATGTGATCAAAAAAACCTTCATACCCTGTCCTATTCTTTGATTAATTGTTTGAATGCATCCGACATTCTAATCTCAAAACCTTGCTTTGTCTTAACAATCATGTAAATTGCCAAGCCCTCTTTTTGCGCCAGCGCCATCGCTTTGTCCTCCCCGAGTACAAAAAGGCCAGTGGAGAGCCCGTCGGCCGTCATGCATTGCGGCGTGATGACGGTGATCGATGCCAGCTGGTGTTGAATCGGTTGGCCAGTGGCCGGGTCAATCTCGTGGGAGAAGCGCACGCCGTTTTCTTCAAAATAGTTGCGGTAATCGCCTGAGGTGGCCATGCCCATGTCTTTGAGCCCCACAATTTGCTGCACCGCGCGGGTGCCGTCAAACTCCGGCTTTTCAATCGCGATTTGCCACGGCGCGCCGGCGCTGTTTTCGCCCTTGGCGCTGATTTCGCCCCCGACTTCCACAAGGAAGTTTTTAATCCCCTGCGCCTTCAAATAATCGGCCACTTGATCCACCCCAAAGCCTTTGGCAATGGAGGAGAGATCGAGATACAGCTCAGGCACGGTTTTGCGCAGGGTGTATTTCCCGTTGTGCTCGGCTAAAATGAGCTTGTCGATGCCCACCCACGCGCGGCGAGCATCAATTTCGGCCTGTGTGGGGGCTTTGTCGGGGCGATGCTCTGGCCCAAAGCCCCACAAATTCACTAGCGGGCCAACGGTGACATCAAGCGCGCCGTCGGTCACTTTATTAAGCCGAATCGCCTCTTTCACCACGCGGCCAAACTCGGGTGAAATCGAAAGTGCGGTTTGGGTGTCGCGCAGTTGGTTGAATTGCGAGATCTCCGAATCTTTCATGTAGGTCGACATTTGGCGGTTGACTTCAGCGAGCACCGCGTCAATGCCTTGGTGAATTTGCTCTTCATCGGCAATCTTGTCATCACCGCCGACAATGTATTTCACATGGTAGGTGGTGCCCATGGTTTTGCCTGCCAGCACCACTTCTTTTTTCGGCTGGGAGCAGGCGCTAATAAAAAAGGCTAGCCCGATGAGGGCCAGCCAGTTAATCATCGTGTTTTTACGCATTTTTAATCCTAATGCCAGTGAATTAACCGCCGAAGTCATCCAAGAGGATATTTTCGTCTTCAACGCCTAAGTTTTTCAGCATGCCGATAACGGCCGCATTCATCACTGGAGGCCCACACATATAGTATTCACAATCTTCTGGCGCTTCATGGTTTTTGAGGTAGTTTTCATAAAGCACGTTGTGGATAAAGCCGGTGTAGCCGTCCCAGTTGTCTTCTGGCAATGGGTCAGAGAGCGCCACATGCCACACAAAGTTGTCGTTTTCGGCCTGCAAGGTGTCGAAATCTTCCACGTAGAACATTTCGCGTTTCGAACGGGCACCATACCAGAACGACATTTTGCGTTTGGAGTGCAAGCGTTTGAGCTGGTCAAAAATGTGTGAACGCATTGGCGCCATGCCCGCACCACCACCGATAAAGACCATTTCTGCGTCGGTGTCTTTAGCAAAGAATTCACCAAACGGCCCAGAAATCGTGACTTTATCACCTGGCTTGAGCGACCAAATATAAGACGACATTTGTCCTGGTGGCACATCAGGGTTGTTCGGTGGCGGGGTTGCAATCCGCACGTTGAGCATGATGATGCCTTTTTCTTCAGGGTATGACGCCATCGAATAGGCACGCACAATGTGCTCGTCGACTTTCGATACATAGCGGAACAAGTTGTATTTGTTCCAGTCTTCACGGTACTCTTCAGGCACGTCAAAATCGGCGTATTTCACGGTGTGTGGGTCAGCCTCAATTTGAATGTAGCCACCAGCTCTAAACGGTACTTCTTCCCCTTCTGGGATGGCCAGTTTAAGCTCTTTGATAAAGGTGGCCACGTTGTCGTTGGAAATAACGGTACATTCCCATTTTTTCACACCAAAGATTTCCGGCTCCACTTCCACTTCCATGTCGGTTTTCACGTTCACCTGACAAGACAACCGCCAGCCTTCTTTCGCTTCTTTTTTGCTGATGTGCGACATTTCGGTAGGCAGAATGTCACCGCCCCCTTTGAGCACTTTCACTTTACATTGCCCGCAAGAGCCACCGCCCCCACACGCAGATGAGACAAAGATCCCTTTGCTGGCCAAGGCGCCGAGCAATTTGCCACCCGCTGGGATGTGGATAGCTTTTTGTGGGTCTTCATTAATTTCAATTGTTACATCGCCTGAGTTCACCAATTTGGATTTGGCAAACAGGATTAAGACTGCCAAAACCAGCACAATCAGGGTGAACATTGCGATACCTAAGATAATCTCCATTTCACTCCCCTTTTATAACTGGATACCAGAAAACGACATAAAGCCAAGCGCCATCAAGCCTACGGTGATGAAGGTGATGCCTAAGCCTTTGAGGCCTTTTGGCACGTCTGAATACTTCATTTTTTCCGTAATACCTGCCAGCGCCACAATGGCCAACATCCACCCGGTGCCGGCGCCAAGGCCGTAAACCACAGACTCAGCAAAGTTGTAGTCACGTTGCACCATAAACGACACACCACCAAAGATGGCACAGTTTACGGTGATCAATGGCAAGAAGATACCGAGCGCGTTGTACAACGCAGGGAAGAACTTATCCAGCACCATCTCCAAGATTTGCACCAGTGCGGCGATTACCCCGATAAAGGTGATGAAGTTCAAAAAGCTCAAGTCCACGCCTTCTGCCAGCGCGCCGTCACGCAAAATGAGGTTGTAAACCACGTTGTTGACCGGCACCGCAATGCCCAGCACCACGATAACCGCAATCCCAAGGCCAAAAGCCGTTGACACTTTTTTCGATACCGCTAAAAAGGTACACATCCCCAAGAAGAAGGCCAGCGCCATATTCTCAATGAATACGGATTTCACAAATAAACTAATATAATGTTCCATTGTATTAATCCTTCTCAACTTGTTCAGGTTTCATTGTGCGCAAGCCCCAAATGATAAACCCAATGATGAAAAACGCACTCGGTGCGAGCAGGAACAAGCCGTTTGGTTGATACCAGCCGCCGTCTTTCACGGTTTGCAAAATGGTGATACCAAAGAGTTTGCCAGAGCCTAAAAGCTCACGCAAAAAGGCCACGCTAATCAAAATCGCACCATAGCCTAAACCGTTACCGATCCCATCAAGGAAGCTGTCGAAAGGTTTTTCTTTCATCGCAAAAGCTTCTGCACGGCCCATCACAATACAGTTGGTGATGATCAAGCCCACAAACACCGACAATTGTTTTGAAATGTCGTAGGCAAAGGCGCGCAGCACTTGGTCAACCACGATAACCAGTGAGGCGATGATCGCCATTTGCACGATGATACGCACACTGTTTGGAATGTAGTTGCGAATGCATGAGATGAAAAAGCTGGAAAATGCTGTGACCAAACACACCGAAATGCCCATCACCACCGCGGTTTCCATTTTGGTGGTCACCGCCAAGGCACTACAAATCCCGAGGATCTGCAAGGCAATTGGGTTGTTGTCTAAAATTGGCGAGAACAGCAAGTGTTTTGCATTACTCTTACTCATTATCTAATGCTCCTTCTCTCAATTTTTGCAAGAAAGGACCAAATCCTTTCGGCCCAAACCAGAACTTAAAGCTGTTTTGGACACCGTTACTGGTCAAGGTTGCCCCAGAGAGTGCATCCACACCGTGGGCTTTGTCGGCTGAGCCGCCTTTTGACACATGAATGGCAACGTTGTTGTTGTCGTCATAGAGTTTTTTGCCGACAAAGTTTTCTTGCCACAATGGGTTGGCGATTTCGCCGCCTAGACCAGCGGTTTCACCTTGTTTGTAGTAGGTGATGCCATCGAGGGTGTTGCCGTCTGGCTTAACTGAGACAAAACCATACATCACAGACCACAACCCTGTGCCGTAGATTGGCAGCACCACTTGGTCGATTTTGCCTTGCGGGTTTTTCACCAAGTAAACTTCCGCTTCGTTAGCACGGCGACGAATTTTCGCCACGTCTTCGTCTTGGGACAAGGCAATGCTGGACTCTGGGTCTTTCGCGGCTTTAGTTTCATCAAAGTCTTTTAATGCCTCTTTTGGTAAAAAGTCACCCGTGTTGAGGTCAACTAAGCGCGGTTCAATGCGCTCGGCGTAAATTTCTTTGATGTTGGCGCCTTTTTCAAGCAGGCCTGCCACGCTTAAAATATTTTTTTGTTTATCGAGCAGTTTTTGCTCTTCTTGCAACGGCTTCAAGCTCACCGCAGAGCCCGCTACGATAACAGAACAGGCAAGGCTGACGAGGATAACCACCACCAGCGTGCCGAAAACACTATCTTTCTTAAACATTACGCGCTCTCCTACGTTTGATGTTCGCTTGAACGACAAGGTAGTCAAACAATGGCGCGAACAAGTTAGCAAACAAAATCGCCAACATCATTCCTTCTGGGTAGGCTGGGTTAACCACGCGGATCAACACGCACATCACCCCAATCAACGCGCCATACCACCATTTACCTTTATTGGTAAACGAGGCGGAAACCGGATCGGTTGCCATGAAGAACATACCAAAGGCAAAACCACCGAGCACCAAGTGCCAATACCATGGCATTGAGAACATTGGGTTGGTGTCTGAGCCAATCAGGTTGAACAGGCTTGAGGTTAAGATCATGCCAATCATTACCCCCGCCACAATGCGCCATGAGGCAACACGGCCGAAGATGATAATCGCACCCCCGATAATCAGCATCAAAGTTGACACTTCACCAATTGAGCCTGGAATGTTGCCGATAAAGGCATCTTGCCAGGTGATTGGCTGCTGAGTCACGGTGTGCATTAAGCCTGCTTCACCACCGCTGCTCCATTGTGAAAGTGCGGTCGCGCCAGTAAAGCCGTCAGCCGCTGTCCACACGGCGTCACCTGAAATATTGGCCGGATAAGCAAAGAACAAGAACGCACGGCCTGCCAATGCAGGGTTGAGGAAGTTTTTACCCGTTCCGCCAAACACTTCTTTGGCAACTACCACACCAAAGGTGATGCCCAGCACCGCTTGCCACAATGGCAAAGTTGGTGGCACGATGAGCGCAAACAAAATTGAGGTCACGAAGAAGCCTTCGTTGACTTCATGCCCGCGCACCATGGCAAAGAGCACCTCCCAAAAACCACCAACGATAAACACAGTGATGTAAATTGGCAGGAAGTAAGTTGCACCAAGGAGCATTTTGCTGCCCCAGCTGGCGTTTGGCGCTAACGTGCCGCCCAAGCTTTCGGTCAGCCAGTAGTGCCAGTCGTTGTTGATGACTGCTTGCAGCGCTTCACCTTGGTAGAGGTGATTGAGTGCCACAATCGCTTGGCCACCCACGTTGTAGATGCCATAAAACAGCGCAGGGAAGATCGCAAGCCAGACCAAAATCATCATACGCTTGAGGTCAACGGCGTCGCGCACGTGTGCGCTGGTGCGTGTGACTGTCCCTGGGGTATAAAAAATTGTGGCGGCTGCTTCATACAGCGCGAAGAATTTTTCGTATTTCCCACCAGGTAAGAACGCAGGCTCCATTTTTTCTAACAGATGTTTCAAACCCATTTTTAACCATCCTTCTCAATCTTGGTCAAGATATCGCGTAAGATTGGGCCGTATTCGTATTTGCCTGGGCACACATAGGTACACAGGGCCAAATCTTCTTCATCGAGCTCCAAGCAGCCGAGCGCTTGCGCCTCGTCTGTGTCGCCGGCGATCAAATCACGCAATAGCATTGTTGGTAAAATATCAAGCGGCATCACGCGCTCATAGCTGCCAATTGGCACCATCGCACGTTCACTGCCGTTCACCGCCGTGGTCATCGGGAACAATTTACTGCGTAAAAAGTGCCCCAAGGTGGTGCGGGTGATTGAGAATTTATCTGAGGCTGGCGCAATCCAACCAAAGAGCTCTTTGTCACGCCCTTCAAGCAGCACAGAAACCTGCAAGTGGTAGGCGCCAAGGTAGGCGTGCGGTGCATCCGCGATCGTACCGTTGAGCACAGAGCCTGAAATCACGCGGTTTTCGCCCTCTTTGAGTTGGCCTGCGGTCAATTCAGTCAATGACGCGCCCACGCAAGTGCGCAGCAAACGCGGCTCTTTGACTTGCGGGCCGGCGAGTGAAATCACACGATCGGTGCTGATTTCACCGGTGGTGAACAATTTACCGATGGCCATCACATCTTGATAGTTGACAGTCCACACGGTTTTGGTGTTGCTCACAGGGTCTAAAAAGTGAATATGGGTGCCTGCCAAGCCAGCTGGATGCGGGCCGCTGAAGGTTTCAACGTGCAATTTGGCAATGCTTGGCGCGGTGATGGGTGCGCCGTCGGCTTTGCACAAATAGAGTTTGTCGCAGTTTAAGCGGCTTAAAATCACCAGCCCGTCGTGAAAGGCATCAACATCGGCGTTGATCACAACGGATGGGTCTGCCGCCAGCGGGTTGGTGTCCATGGCGTTGACAAAAATCGCCGCTGGTTTGCTGTTGGCTTGTGGCACTTTACTAAATGGACGGGTGCGCAGCACACGCCAAAGGCCCGCGTCAAGCAGCTGTTTGCGCACTTGCTCATCACTCAGTGAGGCCAGCTGTTGGCGGTCAAATTTTTCAAACGTAATTTGCTCGTCACCTTCAACCTTAATCACCACAGATTGCAATACGCGCTTAGCGCCGCGGTTGATTGCCGTGACAGTGCCGCTGGCAGGGGCAGTAAAATTCACGCCTGGGTTTTTCTTATCAGAAAACAACACCTGGCCTTTTTTCACCACATCGCCTTCTCGCACACTCATCGACGGACGCATTCCCACAAAATCTTCGCCAAGCACCGCAACTTCAGTAATGGCGGGGCCATTCTGGATTACCTGCGCTGGTTTCCCACACAGAGGAAGGTCCAAGCCTTTTTTAATCGTAATCATATGTTAGCACTACTTATCAGTTAGGTTTACATCACGCCACACCACAAAGTGCGGTGTGGCCTCGTTTTGAGCCCTAGAAGCAATAGCAACCCGGCTAGGCCAAAGTTGCCATGCTAAGCAACGTTAAAAACTCAAATTCTTTCCATCAAAACAAGCACATCCGCGATCAGGGCGCTTTGAATATGCTCATTCGTTAAAATTTTGCTAATAAAAGAACACTATTGTAACCAATTAAAGGGCTAAAATTCCACTTTAACCACACTTTTTTTTGATCTAATCGCGCTATTTTTCGGGATTTTGAAGAACAAAACAGAGGTTTAATTTTTTAGCAATAAATAATTCGTCTGTTAGTGATTTTTCAACCGCTTTTCGGCTATTTCCCATGGCCGGCACAGCGCGGTGAGGCTATCACCTCGTCACGCTCGGCCCACTCTTGCGCGGTGAAGGTGTGCAGCGCCAAGGCATGCACGCCGTTGTTGCCTTGATTTAACGCTTGATAAACCAACTGGTGGCGCGCCACGGCACGTTTGCCGTCAAAGGCATCGCTGACCAGCACAATACGAAAATGCGAATCCGCCCCCTTGCCTGAACTGTGCAGGTGGCTTTCGTTTTCTACCGACAAAAAGTGCGGTGCAAATTCGGCGTGTAAAATGGCTTCGATTTGTTGTTGGTTCATATCACCCTCATGGAAACACTATACATTATCTCGAGAGTTTGCCACAATAACACTATCGGATGAATTAGCCAAAGGAGTTTATATGAAAAATTGGAAAAAAACCGTCGCTGCAACCGCACTTTTGGGTGCGTGCGTGGCATTGAGTGCTTGCCAGGCGCCTGTGAGCAACACCATCAACTTTGTGCCACCAGCACCGAGTGCCAATTTCAGCACACAAAATCAACAAGTGAGTGTCAATGTGCTCGCCCAAGATCAGCGCGCCAGCGCTGAGGTCGCCAGCTTTGCCGAAAACGGCAAAATGCGCCACTTGCAAGCCAGCCCTGAAGTGGCGCAATTGTTCCAACAAGTCGTACAGCAAGATCTCAACAGCAAAGGCTTTCGCGTTGCCTCTGGCATGGCGACCAACGCCAACGTGGTGGTGGTGATCAAAGATTTTTACGCCAAAGTATCAGAAGGCAACCTGTCGCATAAAATCGACAGCAAAGTGGCCGTGAGTGTCAACGTGCAAGGCGCGGCGGGCAGCTTTAGCAAGAGCTTTTCTGCCACCAACACCAAAGAGGGTGCGTTTGGCGTGAACAACGAGAAGATCCAAGCGGTGCTCAACAGCGCCTTCCAAGACGTGGTGACCAAAATCTACAACGACAACGAAATTGGCCAATCACTGCTGCGCCTAAGCCGCCAGCCTGTGATGCCAGCACCTGCGCAATAACATTTGAACGGCTTACTCAACCGCACTTTGGTCTACAAAGTGCGGTTTTTTTTATTGCACGCCGTTTTTCCACGCCACCACCGCGAGCCACACAATGGTCATCAGTGACGCAGGCGCCAATGCCGCCATCGGCAATTGCAGTGCAGGCGCCACAAAGGTGAAGCCAAACAGCCAAAGGCCAGTGATAAAGCCGAGCACACGCACCAGCCATGAACCGCGATAAGAGCTGCTCATCAGCCAAATGCCCGCAAAAATATGCCCGCCTAAGCGAATCGGCATGGCGATGTCCAAACTGACGTGGTTGAGTGTCATCACCCCCACGGTGACATCAAGCAAAAGCCAGCCATAACCCGCCGCTTTGCCCCACACGGGCGCATCAAGGCGCGCAACGAGGAAAAACAGCGCGAGATGGAAGAAAATGCCTGGGTAGTCAAGCCACCAAAGGCGCAGGTTTTGCATCAGCATCACGGCCACAGGGGCAAAACAGAGGATCGCCAACACGGCGGAAAAACGCGCAGACGGCGTGCGGTCAAGATGTTGCATAAAATCTCCAGAACGAAAAAACCCAGTGGCGAGACCACTGGGTTGGAATTTGGCTCCTCCTGCTGGACTTGAACCAGCGACATACGGATTAACAGTCCGCCGTTCTACCGACTGAACTAAGGAGGAAAAGTGGTGCCCGGAGGCGGAATCGAACCACCGACACGGGGATTTTCAATCCCCTGCTCTACCGACTGAGCTATCCGGGCAACGTCTTAGTGGTGCGTATTAAACGTGTTTTTCGTCTTCAAGTCAACACTTAATCCAAAAAAATTTTCGCTTTTGGGGTTAAGTGCGTGCAAATTGTGCAAATTGACGCAAATCAAAACACATTCTGTGCTTTTATTACCCACCACTAAAAAGTGCGCTGACCGCACTTTGTGTTTTAGGCGGCCACCAATTGACGCAAAATGCGGCGGATTGGCTCAGCCGCACCCCACAAGAGTTGGTCACCGACGGTGAAGGCAGCTAAATACTCCTCACCCATGTTGAGCTTGCGCAAGCGCCCCACTGGCACGCTGAGTGTGCCGGTGACTTTGGTTGGGGTGAGCTCACGCAAGGTAGCCTCTTTGTCGTTTGGAATGACTTTCACCCATTCATTGTGAGAGGCTAAGATTTGCTCAATTTCCTCTAATGGCAGCGCTTTTTTCATTTTAATGGTGAACGCTTGACTGTGGCAGCGCAGCGCACCAATGCGAACGCACAATCCGTCGATCGGGATTGGGTTGTCGCTTAAACCTAAAATTTTGTTGGTTTCGGCGTAGCCTTTCCACTCTTCTTTGGTTTGGCCACTTTCAAGCAATTTGTCAATCCACGGGATCAAGCTGCCCGCCAGCGGTGCGCCAAAGTTGTCGCACGGCAAATCGGTGCGCATTTTCTCAGTCACTTTGCGCTCAATGTCTAAAATCGATGATGCAGGATTAGCTAAATCAGGTTTCACCACCGCGTTGAGTTCGCCCATTTGTTCGAGCAGCTCACGCATATTTTTCGCCCCTGCGCCACTGGCCGCTTGGTAGGTGGCGACCGAAATCCACTCAACCAAATCACGCTCAAACAAACCACCGAGCGCCATCAGCATCAAGCTCACGGTGCAGTTGCCGCCAACATAGGTTTTAATGCCTTTTTTCAAGCCGTCTTCAATCACGTGTTGGTTAACCGGGTCAAGCACGATGATGGCGTCTTTTTCCATCCGCAAGGCGCTGGCGGCATCCACCCAGTAGCCCTGCCAGCCCGCCGCGCGCAGTTTCGGGTAAACCTCGTTGGTGTAATCCCCACCTTGGCAGGTGACGATAATATCAAGCTTGGCAAGGGCGTCGATGTCATAGGCATCTTGCAAGGTGCCAGCTTGCTTGCCGCCAAATTCCGGCGCGGCTTGGCCGGCTTGTGAGGTGGTGAAATAAACAGGATTAATGTTGGCAAAATCCTGCTCTTGTTGCATGCGATCCATCAATACGGAACCCACCATTCCGCGCCAGCCGATAAAACCTACGTTTTGCATTGTTCTTCCTTATGTTGTGATGTTGTGATAAAACTCAAATTGTATACATTAATTACTAAATTTAGCTAATAAATGCAATTATTTTTTGTATGACACTTCGATTTCCCCGCTTAGATGTTACAATAATTCAAAAATCATTGCGTTTATTTGCAATCTTTTTAATGCCCACCAATAAATTTAAAAAAGGAGTGTTTATGTTAGCGTTGATCACCGGCGCCAGCGCCGGGTTTGGGGCAGCCACCGCCCGTTTATTTGTCCAACATGGCCACAAAGTGATTATCACCGCCCGCCGCGCTGAGCGCCTTGCCCAGTTGCAACAAGAACTCGGCGAGCAGTGCTACCCGCTGGCCTTTGATGTGCGCGATGAAAGTGCGGTTCGCCAAGCGCTGGCTAGCCTGCCAAGCCAATGGCGCGAGATTGATGTGTTGATCAACAACGCCGGCCTTGCGCTTGGCGTTGACAACGCACCCAACTGCCAACTCAAAGACTGGCAGCAGATGATCGACACCAACATCACAGGCCTGGTGACACTCACCCACGCGCTGCTGCCTGAGATGGTGGCGCGCAACCGTGGGCACATCATCAATCTCGGCTCCATTGCCGGCAGCTACCCGTACCCAGGTGGCAATGTTTATGGCGCCACCAAAGCCTTTGTGAAGCAATTTAGCCTCAATTTGCGTGCCGATTTGGTCGGCAGCGCGGTGCGTGTGACCAACGTGGAGCCTGGCTTGTGCGGTGGCACGGAGTTTTCTAACGTGCGTTTTTATGGCGATGACGACAAAGCAACCGCACTTTATGCCAATGTGGATTACATCACCCCTGAAGACATTGCCGAAACGCTGCTGTGGGTGGCAAGCCGGCCGGCGCACGTGAACATCAACCGCATTGAAATCATGCCCGTGGCGCAAGCGCCTGCAGGCTTAGTGGTGAAGAAAAAAGCCTAAAGTGCGGTCAAGGAGGAATTTAAGGCACAATGGAAAGTATTTTACTCAACGCATTTATTTATCTTGCCGCCGCGGCCATTGCCGTGCCGTTGCTCAAGCGATTAGGGCTGGGCTCAGTGCTCGGTTATTTGCTCGCGGGCATTATGATTGGGCCGGTGCTCGGCTTGGTGGGCAATGAAATCAAAGACATTCAACACTTCGCCGAGTTTGGCGTGGTGATGATGCTCTTTTTGGTCGGCCTTGAGCTTGAGCCACACAAACTCTGGCAGCTGAAAACCAAGCTGTTAGGCTTGGGCGGGCTGCAGGTGGGGCTGACCATCGCTGCGTTTGCGGCGGTGGCCATCGCGCTGGGCCAATCTTGGAAGGTGGCGTTGGCCATTGGCTGCATTTTATCCCTCTCCTCCACCGCGATTGTGCTGCAAACCCTTGGTGAAAAAGGCTTAATCACAAGCCCCGGCGGGCAGTCGGCCTTTTCGGTGCTGTTGTTTCAAGATATTGTGGTGATCCCGATGCTGGCGTTGCTGCCATTGTTGACCATGTCAAGCTACGGCGTGCCGGTGGTGGAAGGCCAGCACGATTTGCTCGAGGGCATGAGCGGCTATGTCAAATCCTTGGTGACCATCGGCGTGATGACGGTGATTGTCGGCGGTGGCCACTTTTTAGGCCAGCCGATTTTCCGCTTTATCGCCAAGGCCAATTTGCGCGAAGCGTTTAGCATTTTCGCCCTCGCATTGGTGATCGGCATTGCGTTGTTGATGTCCTCCGTTGGGCTTTCACCCGCTTTGGGCGCGTTTTTAGCCGGCGTGGTGCTCGCCAGCAGTGAGTACCGCCACGAGTTAGAAAGCAACCTCGCGCCGTTTAAAGGCTTGTTGTTGGGGCTGTTTTTTATGACCGTCGGCGCGGGCATTGATTTTCGTATGCTGTTTTCCCAATTTGGCACCATCATGGCACTAACCGTGGCGGTGATTGTGATCAAATGCCTAATTTTGTGGCTGCTGTCGGTGATGTTTAGGCTAAAAAAAGCGCAACAATGGCTGTTTGCACTCGCCTTGGCGCAGGCGGGGGAATTTGGCTTTGTGCTGATTGCCTTCACCAAACAGATGTGGGTTATCCCGTGGGAGCTGGGGGATATGTTGCTGCTGGTGGTGACGCTCTCCATGTTGATTTCGCCGTTGCTGTTTGTTTTTTACGACAAAGTGTTGCAGCCACGCTTGATTGAAACCAACGCGCGCGAGATGGACACCATCGACCAGCAAAGCCCTGTGCTGGTAGCCGGCTACGGACGCTACGGGCAAATTGTTTGCAGCTTGCTGCGCTGCTGTGGCTTCAAGCCGACGGTGATCGACTTTGATGTCACCTTGGTTGAGGGCATGACCAAATTTGGTTACAAAACCTATTTTGGCGACGCCACCCACCCAGAGTTGCTGGAATCCGCGGGCATTGCGCAGGCCAAATTGCTGATCATCGCCATCGACAACAAAGACGACACCTTGCGCATTGTGCGCTATGTTCACCAAACATACCCGAACTTGCCGATCATCGCGCGCGCTTACGATCGCCTGCACACCTACGATCTCTATCAAGCGGGCGCCACGGTGATTGTGCGCGAGGTGTTTGACTCTTCCGTGCGCAGCGGCAAATTTGCCCTTGAACTCTTAGGCATTAAAAAAGAAAAAGCGCGCAAGCTCAGTGCACTGTTCTACCACCGCAACCGCTACGAGCAGCATTTGATGGCGGATGTTTATGAGCCAGAGCGCTCGATGTTTGCCAATGAAAAAATGATCGACATCGCCAAGCAAGTCGATGACGAAACCGCCAAAATGATGCAAGCAATTTTGCGAGGCGAAAGTGTAGATTGGCGCCCACCGGGTGCTGAAAATGACTTTAAAGAAGACGGCCACCTCGCCCCTGAAATGGCCGCTGATGCCCATCCTTACGGCAAAGGCGAGAAATCGCAAAGTGCGGTGAAAAGTGCCCTTGACAACGCCAAGCCAGCGCCAGAAGAAAGCGCGCAAACCAGCGAGCTGCCCGAGCCAGTCGACAGCCTTGAAGAGGAGGCGAAATAAGCCCGACCGCACTTTGCCTAAAAGTGCGGTCAGTAAAGTGCGGTTAGTTCACCGCGTCATTGCGCTCACGCAAAAAGATCGCAAAGCGCGGTTTGCCTTGCGCGGTGAAGCCTTGGTATTGATACGTGATGGTGCTGCCGACAGCGGGCGGGTTTTGCCGCTGCTCAAGGCTAAAGCCCGAGCCAATTTTAAACACGCCGTATTGGTTGACACAACTCACCGCACCGAGCATGCCCGCAAACTGCCCTTTGCCCGCAATGTGGCGCACCACAGTGCATTCGTCGTCAAAGCGGCTTTTCACTTTCAAAATTTGACTGCTGCGCCCGTGCTGATAAGGCATATTGGGGTTGCGCACCACCACGCCCTCGCCGCCTAGTTGCTCAATGTCGGCCAAAAAACGCTGCATATGCGCTGTGCTTTCAATCGGGATTTGCTCGATGATCTCGATGTGGGGCGCTGGGTGCTGCTTGAGGTAATCCCGCAGCACTTGCAGGCGGGCAAACAAATCCCCTTTGGCATTGGGCACGTCAAACACATGGAGCTTCAATCGCGCCCAGGGCGCGTCGTGATAGCTGCGCACAATGGATGAAATTTGGCTAAATTCGCCCCGCGCCGAGAACAGCTCGCCGTCAATGGCGAAGGGCGGGAAATTGTGAAGAAAGGACGCCGGGGGCGAAAAGGCATTGCCTTGGCGGCTGATGAGCTGCTGCCCATCCCACAATCCGCGCACGCCGTCGAGCTTTTCGCTCATCACCCAGCCTTGCAGTGATTGGCCTTGATAACGCTTGAGGAGCATAACAGATGGCCTACCTGCTAGGCTCACAAGGGCAGGAACAAGGAGTATTAAGAGTAGTAGCCCTCGCTTTTTCAATGTCATCTCAGCCTCCCACTGCAAGTGCGGTCAAGTATAAAAGCCCCGCCTTGGAAACACCACCCCCACTGGGCAATTTTGGAACGACGATCGAAAAATTACCCGAGCATTGCCCAAAATGCCGCAATCAGCGGGTGCTTGAGTTGCTTTTTCTGCGCGCACACGCCCAGCTCAAAGGGCGCGATGTGGCTTGGCAGGGTGAGAAAGGAGACTTGATCCCGCATCGGGCTATTGTTGATCACCACATCGGGCAGCAGCGCCACACCACAGCCGAGCGCCACCATCGGCACAATGCCTTCGTGGCCGGCCACACAGGCATAAATTTGCGGCTGGTGAATGTGCATTTGGCGAAACCACAGGTCAATGCGCTCCCGCACGGGGCCGGCCACCGGCAAGATAAACGGGATCGCTTGCCAATCCACTGGTTGCGCTTGCAGCAAGCGGGTGGGCAGGCAGGCCACGCGCGGGGCGATGAGCGAGAGCTGAATATCGCCAATATAATGAAATGCAATGTTGTCAGGCAGCGCAATGGGCCGGCCAACAATGGCCAGATCCGCCTGGTTTGACCGCACTTGCTCTATCGCGCAGGCTGGGTCACCCGTGGTCAAGGTGATGTCAACATTGGGGTAGCGCGTGCGAAAGGCGGTTAAAATCGGCGGCAGGTGGCTGTATGACGCGGTGACCGAGCAAAACAGCCGCAGCTCACCGGCTAGCCCTTCGTGCTCGGCAAACCGCACTTTGAGCGCCTGCCAGCGTTGCCACTGCTCACGAGCAAAATCGGCAAAGGCCTCGCCATGCGGGGTGAGCAGCACGCGGCGGTTGTCGCGCAACAGCAGGGTTTGCCCAAGTTCACGCTCAAGGCGCTGGATTTGGCGCGACAGGGTGGAGGCACTCATGTGGTGCTCGCGCGCGGTTTGGCTGAAGGTTTGGTTTTGCACCAAATCGAGAAACAGTTTGAGGTGTTGAAATTCCATAGCGCCCCTGTGTTGCAAAATATGCAATAATTAGTTCCGATAATATCAATTTTCGCAATGCTCATTCTACGTTATACTCCTATCACTGTCTATAAAACGCAAAGGAGCCCTTATGGCGAACTATTTCAACACCATAAATTTACGCCAACAACTTGATCAACTCGGCCGCTGCCGCTTTATGGCGCGCGAAGAATTTGCCGATGAAGCCAGCTTTTTACGCGGCAAAAAAATCGTGATTATCGGCTGCGGCGCGCAAGGCCTCAACCAAGGCTTGAATATGCGTGACTCAGGCCTCGACATCAGCTACGCCTTGCGCCAAGCGGCGATTGATGAAAAACGCGCCTCCTACACCCGCGCCAGTGAAAACGGTTTCACTGTCGGCACCTATGAAGAGTTGATCCCGCAGGCGGATTTGGTGATCAACCTCACCCCTGACAAACAGCACTCCGATGTGGTCAAAGCGGTGATGCCGTTAATGAAAGAGGGCGCGGCGCTGGGCTATTCCCACGGCTTGAACATTGTGGAAGTGGGCGAGCAAATCCGCAAAGACATCACCGTGGTGATGGTGGCACCAAAATGCCCAGGCACTGAAGTGCGTGAAGAATACAAACGCGGCTTTGGCGTGCCAACACTGCTGGCTGTGCACCCTGAAAACGACCCGAAAGGCGAAGGCTGGGCGATTGCCAAAGCGTGGGCGGCCGCAACGGGTGGCCACCGTGCAGGCTGCTTGGCGTCGTCTTTTGTCGCGGAGGTGAAATCCGATTTAATGGGGGAACAAACCATTTTGTGCGGCATGCTGCAAGCCGGCTCCTTGCTGTGCTACGACAAGCTCGTCGCCGACGGCAAAGACCCTGCCTATGCCGCCAAACTGGTGCAATACGGCTGGGAAACCATCACCGAATCCCTCAAACAAGGCGGCATCACATTGATGATGGACAGGCTCTCCAACAGCGCTAAAATCCGCGCTTTTGAGTTGTCTGAGCAAATCAAAACGCTGCTCAAACCGTTGTTTGAAAAACACATGGACGACATCATCAGCGGCGAGTTTTCACGCATTATGATGGAAGATTGGGCCAACAACGATGAAAAACTGCTCACGTGGCGTGAGCAAACAGGCCAAACCGCGTTTGAAAAAGCCCCGCAATATGACGGCAAAATCAGCGAGCAAGAGTACTACGACAACGGCGTGCTGATGGTCGCCATGGCCAAAGCGGGCGTGGAGCTGGCGTTTGAAACCATGGTGAAAAGCGGCATTTTGCCAGAGTCTGCCTATTACGAATCTCTGCACGAGCTGCCACTGATTGCCAACACCATCGCGCGCAAACGCTTGTATGAAATGAATGTGGTTATCTCCGATACCGCCGAATACGGCAACTACTTGTTCGCCTTTGTCGCAGGCCCATTGATGGCGGAAAAACTGATGCCAACCCTTGAGCGCGGTGATTTGGGTGAAAAAGTGGTGAATGATGAAATCGACAACATCCAACTGCGTGATGTCAACGATGCCATTCGCGAGCACCCAATCGAGCAAATCGGCAAAGTGTTGCGCGGTTACATGAAAGATATGAAACGCATCGCCGTGGCCGCCTAAGCGACCGCACTTTTGATTTTAGCCCGCCTGGTGCGGGCTTTTTTGCGCCCAAAGGGCTATAAATAGTGACGTGCATCACATTTTATAAAAATCCCACCGCGCATTTTGGCCGAATATTGCTATACTGATCCTAGGTGAAGCTCACCTGCCATTGCTGTTTTTAACTGATAAATGAAAACGTTTACACCGCCGCACTCGTCACCCAACCCTGCGGCGAATGCCTAGAGGAGCGCAAAGATGCTTGCATATCTACAACGAATTGGGCGCGCGTTAATGGTGCCTGTTGCGACCCTGCCTGCGGCCGCAATCTTAATGGGGATCGGTTACTGGATTGACCCAAATGGCTGGGGTGGCGACAACGCCTTAGCTGCTTTGTTGATCAAATCCGGTGGTGCGATCATTGATAATATGTCGTGGCTGTTCGCCGTCGGTGTGGCTTATGGCATGTCAAAAGACAAAGACGGTGCCGCCGCACTCGCAGGCTTAGTCGGCTTTTTTGTCATCACCACCTTGCTCTCACCAGGTGCCGTGGCGCAATTAAAAGGCATCCCAGTTGACCAAGTGCCTGCAGCCTTTGGCAAAATCGCCAACCAATTTGTTGGGATTTTAGTCGGTGTGCTCTCCGCTGAGCTTTACAACCGCTTTTATCAAGTTCAACTGCCACAATGGCTGGCGTTTTTCAGCGGCCGCCGCTTAGTGCCAATTGTGGTGTCTTTTGTGATGATTGTGGTCTCTCTCATCATGATGTATGTTTGGCCAATCATCTTTAACGCTTTGGTTGCCTTTGGTAAAAACATCTCCAGCGCTGGTGCGACAGGCGCTGGGATTTACGCCTTCTTCAACCGCTTGCTGATTCCAGTCGGGCTCCACCACGCGCTCAACAGCGTGTTCTGGTTTGACGTGGCCGGCATCAACGATATCCCGAACTTCTTAGGCGGCCAAGCCTCAATTGATGCCAGCAAAGCCATCCCAGGTGTAACCGGTATGTATCAAGCGGGCTTCTTTCCAATTATGATGTTCGGCTTGCCAGCCGCGGCATTGGCGATGTACCACAGCGCGAAACCTGGCAAAAAAGCCACCGTTGCAGCGATTCTCTTTGCAGCAGCTTTGGCCTCATTCTTCACCGGGGTTACCGAGCCGTTAGAATTTGCCTTTATGTTTGTTGCACCTGTGCTTTATGTGCTGCACGCCGTGCTCACAGGGGTGTCTGTGTTTATTGCCGCCACCTTCCACTGGATGGCGGGCTTTGGCTTCTCCGCAGGGCTTGTGGATATGGTGCTCTCTGCCAAAAACCCACTGGCGACCAACTGGTACTTCTTGATTGCTCAAGGTTTGGTCTTCGCGGTGATTTACTACTTCGTCTTCCGCCTTGTGATTGCCAAATTCAACCTCAAAACACCGGGCCGTGAAGACGACGAGCCCGCCACTGCTGCAGGCAAAAAGCAAAGTGCGGTTGGCAATGACCTCCACGCCCGTGCGCAAGCCATCACTGACGCACTGGGTGGCAAAGCCAATTTAACCAATATTGAATCGTGCATCACCCGCTTGCGTTTGCAATTGGTTGACCGTTCAAAAATTGATGAAGCCGCACTCAAACAACTCTCTCGCGGAGTGATTAAAGTAGGTGACAATTCAATGCAAGTGATCTTAGGCCCTGAGGCCGAACTGGTCGCCGATGCGATGAAATCACTCTAAGCTACATCACAGCAAAAGCCGCCGCTTGGCGGCTTTTTTGTTAAAACTTGACTTAGATTAACCGCACTTTGCCCCAAAGCGCGTAGAATAAAAACCATCACCCACCCAAAGGAGCTGTTATGAATATTTTTATGTTAAGCAACGCAAAAGTGCCAAATAACACCCGCATTTTGGAATACGCCCTGGCGGAGATCATTGACAGTTTTGTGCGCGAAAAGGTCAAAAATGTGCTGGTCATCACCTATGCGGTGGTGCGCATGAGTGCGCAATCGCGCGTGGACGACGTGAAAAACAGCTTTGCTGATTTGGATCTCAACATCAAAGGCATTGAAGAATTTGACGACCCGGTTGAGGCTGTCTATCAAGCGGATGTAATTATGGTCAGCGGCGGCAACACTTGGCAGCTCAACAAAATGCTGCACGACAACGGCTTAATTGAGCCTATCCGCGATGTGGTGCTCAACCACAACGTGACCTATGTTGGCTGGAGCGCCGGCTCACTGATATGCTGCCCAACCATTTGCACCACCAATGATATGTGCCCGGTGAGTGCGGCCGTGACCAGCGCGCTGGGCTTTGTGCCGTTTCAAATCAACGCTCATTACATCGACAGCCGCCTGCACGGGCACATGGGCGAAACCCGCGATGAGCGCATCGCTGAATATTGCATTTTGAACCCACACAAAACGGTGCTGGGCATCGCCGAAGGCACTTGGCTGCACCTTGACGACGACGGGCTGCACTACCACGCACCGCAGCAGCACGCGGTGGCCTGCTTTAAATTTGGCGAGGAAAAACAGTGGATTGTCTACGACGAAGACATGAACCGTTTTATGCAATTCCGCCAGTGAGAAAATGATGCAAAATAAATCACTTATTGCTATACTGCGAACGCTGAGTGATCAGCGTTCGCTTTATTTTATCAACCGCACTTTGGTGCTGCCTGATTCTAAGGCTTTGGAGGATTTGAAAATTGAAAACACTATTTTCCCCACGTCGTTTAAAATCGCTTCTTGTTGCAACCCTCGCTTTGTTTAGTTCTACCCTTTTTGCGGCTGAAAAGCTCTATGTGTATAACTGGACAGAATATATTCCAAATCAATTGCTGACCCAATTTACCAAAGAAACAGGGATTGAGGTGATTTACACCACCTTTGAAAGCAACGAAGAGATGTATTCCAAAATGAAGCTGATGAAAAACAGCGACTACGACCTTGTTTTCCCATCGAGCTACTATATCGAGCGCATGGCCAAAGAGGGCATGCTGCAAAAAATCGATAAAAGCAAACTCAGCAACTTGGCCAACATCAACCAAGACTTGCTTGGCAAACCCTTTGACCCAAACAATGACTACTCACTGCCGTACATCTTCGGGCTCACTGGCATTGGCTTGAACGCCGCTTTTGTAGATCCGGCCAACGTGACCAGTTGGAAAGATTTGTGGGATGCGCAATACAAAGGCAAAGTGCTGCTCACCAACGACTCGCGGGAAGTGTTTCACATCGCGTTGTTGCTTGACGGCCACTCGCCAAACACCACCAACGCCGATGAAATTAAACAAGCCTATGAAACGCTCAAAAGCTTGATTCCAAACGTGGCCACCTTCAACTCCGACACCCCTGAGGTGCCGTATTTGCAAGGCGAAGTGGACATTGGCATGATCTGGAACGGCTCAGCCTTCCGTGCGCACAAAGAAAACCCAGACATTCAATTTGTCTACCCGAAAGAGGGCGCGATTTTCTGGATGGATAACTACGCCATCCCAGCGGGCGCCAAGCACCTGGATGCGGCGTATAAATTCATTGATTTCATGCTCCGCCCTGAAAGCGCCAAAGCCGTGATTGAAACCATGGGCTTTTCAATGCCAAACAACAAAGTCAAACCGCTGTTGAGTGAAGACGACGCCCAAAGCCCGATTTTGTTCCCAACAAGTGAGCAAATCGAAAAAGGCGTGTTGCAATCTGATGTGGGTGATGCCATCGACATCTATGAAAAATACTGGAATTTACTCAAAGCCCATTAACCTTAAAAGAGCGGTTCGCCGCTCTTTTTTCACCGCACTTTTATTATGTATCAAACACTGTTAGACCCCATTCACCAATTTTTAGGCTGCCCGACGCCACAGGCGTGGATTGATGAGGCCAAGCGGGGCGAAAACCTCGCCACCATTTTGCAAGACCACATGATGTGCGAGCTCAAAGCCGCCCAATCGGCGATGTTGCTGTTGCGCAAATATGCCGCCAACACTGAGGCCAACGCCAATTTGCTGGCGTGGATGAAGCCTTATGAAGATTTTGCCTATCGCAAAATTGGCAATCTCAGCGCACTGAAAGGCAAAAGCCAGATCACGAAAAAAATTGAACCGCGCGACGACAACCCGTTCGCCGCCGAGCTCATCGACAAAATGGTGTTGTTGATTAAAGAAGAGCTGCACCACTTTTATCAAGTGCTGGAGATCATTGAAGCGCGCGGCATTGCGTTGGAAAACATCACCGCTGGGCGCTACGCCAAAGGGCTGATGCGTGAGGTGCGCCACTTTGAGCCAGCCACCTTGATTGACAAGCTGATTATCGGTGCCTTTATTGAAGCGCGCTCGTGCGAGCGCTTTGCCAAGCTCGCCCCGCACTTAGACGACGAGCTCAAGCAGTTTTACATCTCGCTGCTGCGCTCTGAAGCGCGCCACTATCAAGACTACCTCACCCTCGCGCAACAAATCTCACCTGACGACATCACCCCGCGCGTGGCGCATTTTGCCAAGGTGGAAGCTGACTTGATTGCCAGCCCCGATAGCGAATTTAAATTCCACTCGGGCGTGCCAAATTAAAAAGTGCGGTCAAGGCTGACCGCACTTTGTTACTCTTCCACCTCGGCTTTCACCACATCAAGCCGCTCATGCTCGACCACGTGTTGCAACGGCTCCAGTGCGGGCAGCGTTTTGGTGACTTTGGCAGAGAGCGTTTTAAAACGCTCCACCTTGCCATAAAGCCCCTGCGTGCCCACCAGCGCGGTGACGGTGTTGTTGTAATGATTACTCACCGCCGAGAGCGACGCGCCGAGTTTTTGCAGCCGCTCCGCCACCACACTGACTTGGTTATACAACTCACCAGCGCGCGCGCTGATTTCCTGCGCCTCGCTATTGCCGCGCTCAATCCGCCACAAATTGGCCACCGTGCGCAAAATCGGCATCAAGGTAGTGTGGGAAACAATAATCACATTTTTGTTATACGCCTCGTTAAACAACGTGCGGTCGGCTTTGAGCGCTTCAATGTAGGCCGGCTCCAGCGGGATAAACATCAGTACAAAATTCGGGCTGCGCAGGCCAATTAAATTGCTGTAATCTTTTTGCGACAGCGCATTGACATGCTGACGCACGGCGTGGACGTGCTCGCGCAAAAAGCGCTGCTGATCGGCTTCTGTTTCGCTGCTGACCGCACTTTCATAGGCCACCAGCGACATTTTGCTGTCGATAATCAAGTGCTTATTATCAGGCAGCTTCACGATAAAATCCGGCAAGCGGCGAGCGCCTTGCTCGTCTTTTAGGCTCGCTTGGCTATCGTAATGCTCGCCGGCCACCAAGCCCGCTAGCTGCAAGCTGCGCTCAAGTTGCATTTCGCCCCAGTTGCCGGTGGTTTTCTTCTCGCCTTTGAGTGCGGTGGTCAAATTGCTCGCCTCTTGCGACATCGCCAAGCCAATATCGAGCACTTTTTTAATCTCACTTTCCAGCGCCACCTGCCCTTTGATGGACTCGGAATGGACCTCATTAACGCGTTTTTGGAAGCTGTCGATCTGCTCACGAAACGGCTTGAGCAAGCCCTCCAGCGCACTTTGGTTGTGCTGGTCAAAGCGCTGGCTTTTTTCCTCTAAAATGCGGTTGGCGAGGTTTTGGAACTCAGCGGTGAGCTGCGCTTTGGTCTGCTCAAAATTTTGCTGCTGCTTTTCAAAATGCTGCTCGCGCTCATCAAGCGAGGTTTGCAATTTCATCAAGGTGCGCTGGGTTTGGCTTAGCTCTTGGTCGAGATTGCGCACCTGCTGCTCTTTGGCAGAAAGTTGGCTGTGGCTGCGATCAAGCTGGCTTTGCAGGCTTTGCGCCAGCGCATTAGCGGCACCAAAGCGCTCTTTAAGGGCCGTGATCTGCTCGCCAATGGCCTGATGGCGAGCTTGCTCTTCGTCAAGCTCACGGGTGATGTAATCAATTTTTTCATCGCGCTCGATTAGGCTGGTTTGCAGCCCCTCCACGCGCGTTTGCGCTTGCACCAAGCCGCTTTGCAGCTGCTGGCTGTGGCTTTGCAACTGCTCGTATTTTTGCGCCAGTTGGTTGAAATCGGCAATGGTTTTGTTCAAATCGGCGCGCAACTCTTGGCTGTCGCGCTTGCGCTTTGCATTCCAAAAAAATAAAATCAGCACCACAAGCACTAACACGATGCAAGCAAGTTGAGTGAGTTGTAATGAATCCAGTGGCATAATCCGTCCTTTTTGCCGCGATTATACCGCAAAACCGCACTTTTTGCTTATGCCAATTCACAGGAGCGCCCATGGCCACCACCCTTTATCTCGCCTCCCAAAGCCCGCGCCGCTGGGAGCTGCTCGCCCAACTGGGCTTTTCGCTCAAGCCGCTGGCCAGCGAAATTGATGAAACGCCACACGCGAACGAACCCGCGCATGATTATGTGATGCGCATGGCACGCGAGAAAAACCGCGCCGCGCGCAAAAATTTAGGCCACGAACCGCACTTTGCGATTGTTTCCGCCGACACCTGCGTGGCACTTGATGCGCAAATTTTAGGCAAGCCTGAAAATGCCCAACACGCCTTTGAGATGCTCAGCCAACTGTCCAACCGCCACCACCATGTGCTGACCGCCGTGAGTGTTTATTTCAACGGTGAAGAGCGCAGCCTTGTGCAGCAAAGTGCGGTGCGCTTTGGACCACTTAGTGAAGCGCAAATCCGCGCTTATATCGCCAGCGGCGAGCCGATGGACAAAGCCGGCGCCTGCTGCATTCAAGGCCTCGGCGGCAGTTTTGTCAGCCACATCAACGGCAGCTACACGGGCATCATGGGCTTGCCACTGTTTGAAACGCGCATGCTGCTCGCTGAGTTTGGCATCACTCCACCGGCGCTGGCATGATGAGCAAAACCGATTTCATCACCCGCGCCAACACCTTTGGGCGCACACGCCAGCCGTGTTTTTTTGCCATCGATTTTGAGCAACACCGTCCGTTCATCTGCCCGCTTGATGAGGCCGAAAAGTGCGGTTTTTATTATGCCTTTGGCCAGCACACGAATTTCAAGGGCGCGTTCAGCCCCGCGCCACTGCAACTGCGCGCCAGCCCGCCGCCGAAAGCGGATTACGCCCGCGCTTTTGCGCAAGTGGCGCAAGCGTTGCAGGCGGGCAACACCTATTTGCTCAACCTCACCATGGCCACCCCGATTGCGTGCAATCTGTCACTGGAGGCCATTTTTGCCTTAAGCCGCGCGCCGTATAAACTACTCAGCCAACACCCTGACCGCACTTTTGTGTGCTTTTCACCCGAGCCGTTTGTGCAAACCCGCGGCAATCAGATTTTCTCCTACCCGATGAAGGGCACCATCGACGCCACGCTGCCCAACGCCGAGCAGCAGCTGCTGAGCAATCAAAAAGAGTTGTGGGAGCACAACACGATAGTCGATTTGATCCGCAACGATCTAGCGATGGTGGCAGAGTGTATTGAGGTCACGCGCTTTCGCTACATCGAGCGGCTAGAAACCGAGCGCGGCGCGATTTTGCAAAGCAGTTCGGAAATCCGCGGCCAACTGGCGGATAATTGGCAAGCGAACCTTGGCGACATGCTCTGGACGCTGCTGCCAGCCGGCTCCATTAGTGGCGCGCCGAAGGAGAAAACACTCGAGATTATCCAGCAGGCCGAAGGCGTGCCTAGAGGGTTTTACACCGGCATTTTTGGGCTGTTTGATGGCGAAAATATCCAAAGTGCGGTCGCCATTCGTTTTATCGAGCAAACAGACCTTGGCCTTGTGTTCCGCAGTGGCGGCGGCATCACCGCGCAAAGCCAGCTCGACGATGAATACCACGAAGTAGCGCAAAAAGTGTATATCCCGATAAGGCCCGCCGATGTTTGAACTGTTTGAAACCCTCGCCGTGATAGACGGCGTGGTGCAAAACCCGCAATACCACCAAGCTCGCTGCCAGCAGGCGCTGAGCGCGCTGTTCAACAGCCAGCGCGCGCCCTGTGATTTCGCCGCGCTTGTCATCCCGCCTGAGTTTCAATCGGGGTTAGTGCGCGCGCGGGTGGATTACAACGCGCGCGATTTTGCCGTGCAGTTTTTCCCCTATCAGCGCCGCACTTTCACGCATTTTAAGCCCGTGGTGTGTGACGAGATTGATTATGCCTTTAAATTTGCCGACCGCACTTTGCTCAACGCGCTTTATGCCCAGCGCGGCGCGTGTGATGAAATCCTCATTATCAAGCATGGATTGGTGACCGACTGCTCCATTGGCAATCTGTGCTTTTTGCGCGATGGCGTGTGGTACACGCCGAAAACGCCGCTGCTCGCCGGCACGCAGCGGGCGAAATTGCTCGCTGAAAAACGCATTGTGCCGATTGACATCAGCGCCGATGAATGGGGCGATTTTGAGCAAATCCGCGTGATCAACGCGCTCAATCCGCTTTAAACATCGCCAGCGCGAGCTTGCGCTGCTCGCTGTGATCGACAATCGGCGCGGGGTAATCCACCGCCACGGGCGTTTTCGCCGCCCACGGCGCGTGAATGTCTTTGTTGTTAAGCGCGGCCAGTTCGGGCACATAACGGCGGATAAACTCGCCCGTAGGGTCAAATTTTTGCGATTGCGTCACGGGGTTGAAAATGCGGAAATAGGGCTGCGCGTCACACCCTGTGGAGGCCGCCCACTGCCAGCCACCGTTATTGGCTGCGAGATCAAAATCGAGCAATTTTTCTGCAAAATAAGCCTCACCCCAGCGCCAATCAATCAGCAAATCTTTGGTGAGGAAACTGGCCACAATCATGCGCAAGCGGTTGTGCATAAAACCCGTTTGGTTGAGCTGGCGCATCGCCGCATCCACAATCGGGTAGCCCGTTTGCCCGCGCGTCCAGGCCGCAAACCACTCAGGATTATTGCCCCATTTGAGCGCGCGGTATTGCGCTTTGAAACTCTCATCCACCACGTTGGGGTAGTGATAGAGCAATTGTTGATAAAACTCACGCCAAATCAGCTCTGACAGCCAGGTATCCGCGCCCTCGCTGGGGCGCTCCAAGCACAAGCGCACCAAATGGCGGATGGACAGCAGCCCAAAGCGCAAATAGGTGGAGAGATACGACACGCCTTTTTTGGCCGGGAAGTCGCGCAGCTGGTGGTAGCGCGCCAAGCGCGGCAAAAAATCCTGCAAGCGCTCGCGCGCCGCCTCCTCACCGCCTTGCAGCACGTTGTCTTGTGCCTCAAAGCCGAGCGCTTCGAGTGATGGCAGCGGGAAACGATCTTTTTGAGCGTCAAAAAACGCGGCATCATTAACGCAACTCGCCCAGTCATCCGCCAAGGCAAGCTGGTCAAACACCGCCGGCAGCTTGGCCAGCCACGCTTTTTTATACGGGGTAAACACGCTATAGGGCTTGTTTTGCTGGGTTAAAATCGCCGATTTGGGGAAGATGACTTGATCGCACACCTGCTCAAACGCCACACCATCGCGCGCCAGCGCCTCACGCACCGCCTCATCGCGCGCAATTGCCGCAGGCTCATAATCCTCCGCGCACACCACCGCGTTTGCGTTTGCAGCTTTCGCCAAGGCTGGTAGCGCAGTTTTGGGGTCGTCATGCACCACCCACAGTGGGATGTGATGCGCGGCTAAGGCCGCTTTCAGCGCCTGTAGCGATTGGTGGATGAAGGTTACGCGGCGGTCGTTTTTGGGCAGTGGTGCGAGGATGGTGGTGTCGAAGACGAACACGGCTATTAGCGGTGTGTTGTGTGTCAGTGCACTTTGCAGCGCGCGATTGTCAAATAGGCGTAGGTCTCGGCGCAGCCAGACGATGGTTGTCATATCTCCCCCTTGGTTTTGGGGTATTGTACCGAAGTGGGGTGGTTTGTTAAAGTGCGGTTTGGTGTTACGCGTTATTCTGAGCTGGCGCTCGGCGCGCGCGCTCATAACTCCGTCATCTTATTTTTCCTTTCCTTTTTCTCTCTCAACACTCCGTCACCAACATCGTGTTTCGCCGTTGGCGACTTCCTTTCTTTGCTTGTCCAAAGAAAGGAAGCAAAGAAACGACATTTTGCCCCTGTCCATAAGATATTCGCTTAGCGCCAAATTGCTACGGCTCGCTCGGGATCAAACCCTCCCTCGCCTAGCACTTTAGGCACCCGCTCAGCATCTTATTCCGGGGGCGATCGCATAA
>NZ_JABTBO010000025.1 GCF_014884965.1 Spirabiliibacterium mucosae
TAGCATTTTAGCGGTGGTGACCAGTCACAAGCATAATCTCGCCATTTTGGCATTGGGGATTTACCTTTATTTTATTATTTCCGCCTTTATGCTCGGCTACTTCCGCCCTGCTTTTCGCCAAGAATACCCTGTGATTGCGCTGAATCAAACGCTCTATTACGTGCTGACCAAAAGTGACGACAAGCTCATCTTGGCGCAGTCACTGGCGCATGATAACCGCACTTTTTACCTCACCCCCTGCAACCTCGAACGCGATAACATCTGCCGCTTTTCGATGATCACGGTGGAAGACTAAAAGTGCGGTCAGATATAACCGCACTTTGGTTTATCGAGGGAAAGTGCGGTTAACCGCACTTTGAGATTTAGTTTTCGATCGCGTCTTCTTGCGCGTTGTCTAGCGCGCGCTCAACAGCGCTGACAATGGTCATGTGGACCTCGCTTGACATCAACGAGCGCAAGATGATGTTCAGCTCGCCGACTTTGTCGCTGTTGGCGCTGTCGTCATCGAGGAAGTAGCCGTTTTCTTTCAAGCTGGCGATAAAGGTTGAGAACACCGCTTTGTCAAAAAACTCGGGCGCGTTGATGCCGTGCAGCACCGACAAGCGCTGTGCCACCGATTGGCTTTCGCGCTCAAGGCGGTTGCGTGAGATGTGCGGGTCGGTTTGCAAAAAGTTGAGCGTGATGTAATAGCGCTGCATGATCTCGCGCACGTTGGCCGCCAGCAATTGCAGGCTGCGGATGCGCCGTTTGTTGATGGCCAGCATGGTGTCACGGCGGACGATCAACTCTTGGCGCTCGAGCTCGTCAATCAAGCGCTTAACCAGATCTTCCACTTCATCGGGTTCAAAGTCCAAAAACAGCTCGGCTTTCAAAAACGGATAGAGCTTTTCAATGCCTTTGAGCAGCAAGCCTTGCTGGATGGCTTCGTGGTGAATGATGATAGACGCCACCAACGACGGCATTACGAACAAATGTTTGATATTGTTGCGATAATAGGTCATCAACACGGCTGAGGCGCGCTCAAGGCTGATGATTTCACCAAAATTATCTTTCTCCACCACAATGCCGACTTTATCCAGGCTGAGAACATGCTCGAGCATCTCTTGCGGCGATTCTTGCGGCACAATCACATCTTGGCTGTAGCGCACATTGGTCAGCAATTGTTGGTAGCAGCTCAGTTGCGAGAGAATTTGCTCGCGGGTGAGCGCGCGCTGGCGCGAGGAGAGCAAAATGGTGCCGACCAAATTCATGGCGTTGATGGCCGCGGCGTTATTGATGTTACGCATCACGTTGGTAGCAATGGTGTCGACCACTTGCGGCAGCCAGGTTTTGTTCTCTTCTTGCGCTTGGGCATCTTTCCAATTGGGGTGATGCTCGTTCAAATAGCTGTTTAAGGTGATCGGCTCACCAAAATTAACGTAGCCTTTGCCCATGTTGCGCAGCTTTTTAATCACCCGCAGCACCAACCCTGCGCTTTCTTTTTCTTTCGCCACACCGCGCAGCTCTTTGGCGTAGGTGTCCACCTCTAGCACGTGTTCATAGCCGATATACACCGGCACTAGGCTTATCGGGCGGGTGTGGCCTTCAAGCAGGGCTTGCAATGTCATCGACAGCATGCCGGTTTTCGGCGCCAGCAAGCAGCCTGTACGTGAGCGCCCGCCTTCAATGAAAAACTCCACCGAGTAACCGCGCTGGAACAGTTCAGATAAATATTGGCGAAACACGCTGGAATAAAGGCGATTGCCACTGAATGTACGGCGGATAAAAAACGCGCCCCAGCGGCGAAACCGCCCGCCCACTGGCCAAAAATTGAGGTTGATGCCCGCGGCAATATGCGGTGGAAAGAGCCCTTGGTGATAGAGCACATAGGAGAGCAGCAAATAGTCAATATGGCTGCGGTGGCATGGAATATACACCACCTCGTGGCCTTCAATGGCGAGCTTGCGCACGCGATCGGCGTGTTGCACCTCAATCCCACGATAAAGCTTGTTCCAAAGCCAACCTAAAAAGCGGTCTGCCATGCGCAGGCTTTCATAATTCATATTGGCGGCAATTTCATGCAAAATCGCCTCAGCGTTTTGATAGGCTTTTTGCTCATCGATTTTTTGGTTTTTGCCTCATCGGCAATGGCGCGCTGCACCGCTTCAGACTGCAAAATTTTGCTAAACATCGCCTGGCGGTTTGGCAGCCGCGGGCCGGTTGTTGAAGTGCGCTGCTTGGCAAAGTGAATTTTCGCCACACGGGTGAGTTTGCGCGCAATCTCATCGTCACTGCCTTGCACTTGCACCATATCACGCATCGCCACCGCCGGTGAAAAGCGCACAAAATTATCGCGCCCATACCACAACATCGCCCACACTTTTTGCAGCGGGCCGAAAAAGCGCAGGTGCGCGACCTTTTCTTCATACCCTGGCGCACGCCCCCACAGCACAGAGACAGGCACGATTTGCACGTTGAGATCCGCACTTTCACGTTGCAGCTCAAAATAGCGTGAGAAAAACTCGCGCACGCGGCTGTCTAACTGCTTGGATTTGAAAAAGCGCCGGCCTTTATCTAAAAACACATAGCGCGGCATTTCCACGCCGTTGATCACGTTCATCTCAAGCGGATCAGGCAGCCCAAGTTGTTGGCAATTTTGTTGTAAAATCACCAAATCCGTTTGCGAGGTGTACGGCAGCAGATACACAAACGGGTGCGCCACATCCAGCCCCAGCTCCTCGGCGGGATCGGCTGGGATAGGGCTACTTTTGACTAAAAACGACAACGCAAAACGGATCATTTCGCGATAGAGTGTCAATAACACAGACATAAAATCCATCCAATCAATGAGATGATAACTAAGTGATAATTTTGTTATTTTACTATAAAAATCCCCAATTGGGGATAATTAATCCCCGTGGCGTGAGTTTGTGGCCGTTTTCGTGAGGCAGTGCACACAATTGCACCGCCGTGCAAAAAGGCGTTGCATAATGCGCGCAGCTGTATATAATATCAGTCAAACTGTATAAATAAACAGGATGCGTTATGGCTACAAAATCCCTTACTCCACGCCAGCAGCAAGTCTATGATTTCCTGCGTGAGCACCTTGAATCCACCGGTATGCCGCCAACGCGGATGGAGATTGCCAAAGAGCTTGGCTTTCGCTCCGCCAACTCGGCTGAAGAGCACCTCAAAGCACTCTCGCGCAAGGGGGTGATTGAAATTTTATCGGGCACCTCGCGTGGCATCCGCTTGTTGTTGGAAGACGACAGCGCCCCTGCCGCTAATGAAGATGAAGGCCTGCCACTGGTGGGCCGCG
The DNA here is from genome assembly GCF_014884965.1 of Spirabiliibacterium mucosae. Classification (GTDB taxonomy): domain Bacteria; phylum Pseudomonadota; class Gammaproteobacteria; order Enterobacterales; family Pasteurellaceae; genus Spirabiliibacterium; species Spirabiliibacterium mucosae. Next base: position 3,299 of record NZ_JABTBO010000025.1, read on the forward strand.
TGGCAGCCGGCGAGCCGATTTTGGCGCAAGAGCACATTGAAAGCACCTACCACGTTGACCCAAGCATGTTCACGCCGCAAGCGCACTTTTTGCTGAAAGTCTACGGCATGTCGATGAAAGATGTCGGCATTATGGACGGTGATATGCTCGCGGTGCACCGCACCAAAGACGTGCGCAACGGGCAAATTGTGGTGGCGCGCATTGACGATGAAGTCACCGTCAAGCGCTTGGAGAAAAAGGGCTCAACGGTTTATCTCCACCCTGAAAACGAGGAGCTCTCCCCGATTGTGGTTGACCTGCGCGAGCAATCGCTCGACATTGAAGGTATTGCCGTTGGCATCATCCGCAATAATGCGTGGATGTAACCCATAAATCGCAACATAAAAAAGCGTGCTTAAGCACGCTTTTTTTACAATTAAAACCCAAAGTGCGGTTAGCGCAACGTGAAATCAATCGGCACAGTGATGGTGCCATTGAGCCCCGCCGGGCGTGGCCCCACGGGCCGGGCGGCATTGACCGCTTGCAGCGCCAATTTATCAAGCTCTGAAAAGCCAGAGGATTTCGCCACGCTGGCACCGGTTATCGCGCCATTAGGCGCTAGGGTAAAGCGGATAATCACCTTGCCTTGCTGGCGCATCATTTTGGCACGCTGAGAATAGCGCTTGTTGCGCTCAATTTCACGGCGCAATTGGCGACGGTAGTCATCAAGCTGCGCGCCCCCTTGGCCAATCACCGCTTGGTTGCTGCTCTTCGCCCCTGCCGCCAAACGCGAATTTGCTTGATTGGGGCTGTTGACCGTGCGCTCGCCACTGACCGCACTTTGCGGTTTTTTGTTCACAGCCTTGGTGATTTTTTTCGGTTTCGGCTCAGGTTTTGGTTTCGGCTTAGGCTTAGGCTTTGGTTTTTCAACCTTTTTTTCCACCTTCGGCTTTTCAACAGGCTTTGGTGCCACTGTTGGGTCAGGCACGTCTTCTTTTGGCTCTTCAACTTGCGCCTCAGGCTCTTCTTCCACCGTTTGCTCTGGCTCAGGCTGAGGTTCAACCACAGGCTCAGGCTGCTTTTGCGCCTCAATCATCGCCATCACCATTTCCATTGAGATGCTGTCGCTCGGCTGCGGCACAGCCACGCCGTTGATGCTTTGGTCGTCGCTTTTCGCCAGCGCCATAATCACCGCCGAGGCCAACGCCGAGTGCAGCAGCAATGAGCCAGAAAAGCCAATTAACGAGCGGCTTTTCATATCATTGCCCTTTTTCTTTCAAGGTCACGATCGCCACGTTTTTGATCTCATATTTGGAGAACAAAGCCGTCACATTCACAAACTGCTGAAACGGCGTGGCGGCGTCCACTTTCAAGGTCACTTTTTGGCTTTTGTCCCATTTGGCAATCTCTTGCTCAAGCTCCGCTTCACTAATCGGCTTGTCGTTAAAATACCATTTGCCGTCATCGGTGATGGTCAGTAATTTCGCCAAATCATCAGCCTTCATGGTCACGTTGTCTCTCGCTTTGGGCACGTTGACTTGAATTTTGCCCTGCGTGATAAACGAGGCCGTCACCAGCACAATCGCCAGCAACACCAGCATAATATCCAAAAACGGGACAATATTGATCTCATCAAATTTCTTCATCCTGCCCCCGCTATTGCTGGCGTTGTTTGGCTTGAGCTTGTAACGCGTGCCATTTCATTTTGTTGACATCCACCTTGCGATTTAGCCCGTTGTAAAACACCATTGATGGGATCGCCACCAAGATCCCAACCGCGGTGGCTTTCAAGGCCAATGACAAATTCACCATAATCGAGGCAGCATCAATGTCGCCACCGGCTTGCCCCATGGTGTAAAAGGTCAGCAAGATCCCAACCACGGTGCCGAGCAGCCCAACATAAGGGGCGTTGGCGCCGATGATCGCAATTGGGGTTAAATTCCGGGTGAGGTCAATTTCTAAATCGTGAATGGTGGCATAATCCGCCACATTGACACTGGCAAAAAAGAGCACGCGCTCAATCACCTTCCACACCATGATAAAACTCATCAAGGCCAAGGTGCCGAGGATGATGTAATCTGTATATTGCTCCAAAAACTCAAACAGTGACTGCATAGTGCCCTCAAATTTTAAATCTTATTGATAATTAATTGCATTATTATAGCAAGACAAATAAAAGGCGCAATGCAAATTGCGCCTTATTGCACACCTAAGTGCGCTTAGAATGTATAGTTGATGTTGAAACGCACATCACGCCCCGCGCCCGGCAAGGTGGCCTGGCCTGCCCGTTGGCTGTGGCTGCGGTAGTTTTTGTTAAACGCATTGTTCAATGCCACATTCACGTTCAGGTTGTCTTTGCCTGTTGGCTGCCAGTTGATGTAAAAATCATTTACACCGTAGCCTGCGCGCTCATTGGTCTGAAGACCGCCACCGCGATTATTGGTGATCGAGTTTGGCGCTTTTTCAACAAAGCGGCCACGCCAGCCAAGCTCAATCGACGGGTGGTTAAATTGATACGCTACGCCGGTTGTCCAGGTGCGGCCTGTTGGCACTGCGGTGCTGACTTGGTCTGCCACTTTTCCTTCCATTTTTGGTTTGCTATAGGCCACACCCGCACGCAGGCGCAAGTTATTCCATTTGTAGGCGGCGTTAATTTCATAACCGTGATTTTTCAACGTGCCACTGTTAAGTAATTTTTTACCAATAACACGATCCTCTTTTTTCACGTCTTGATAGCCTTGCACATCATGGATAGTTTGCCAGAAGTAACTACCGCTTAAGGATAGGGCGTCACTTAAGGCGTAGTTAAAGCCCACTTCCGCATTGCGTGAGCGCTCGGCTTTGACTTTGTCGTCCACCAGCACCAAGGTGCGGCCCGCCAGCGCCATTTCATACATGCGTGGGCTGCGGGTGGCGTAGTTCAAAGTGGTGTTGAAGCTTAATTGCTCATTTGCCTCCCAAATCAGCCCCAGTGACGGGTTCCAGTTGTGCCCGCTGACTTTTTTGCCTGATGAGGTGGTCAAATCAAATTTGTCGTAGCGCAAGCCGGTGGTGATAATCACCGGGTCAAGCGCCCAGATGCCTTCGGCATACACGCCTACATCGGTTTTCGCTTGGTTGGCTTTCGCTTTGCTCAAGGTGGCAGGGCGAGTGTCTTGTTTGCGGTAGTTCACGCCGTATTTGAGCAAATAGTTGTCGCTGAGCACACTTTCTAGGTTGAGGTTGCCACCTTGCACGCGCATTTTACGAGTGCCTGGCAACAGTGCCACATCATCGCTATCTTGCTGTTTGATATCAGTGCGGTACACATTGGCATCCACCGCGCTGATAAAGCCTAAGTTTTTGCCCTGCCAGGCTAAATTAGTGGTGTCTTGAGTGGTCACGCGGTAGCGCGGCATGGTTTTGTTGTCGTTGCTTGGGTCAAGGTCGAGCAAAAAGTCGAACTCTTCACGCAGGCTGCGCACGCCGTAAAACCGCTCTTGACGGTGGCTCAGTGAAAGATGGTTGTCGTCATTGACTTGCACGCCAAATTTAGCCAACAGCGCGCGGGAGTTCAGTGCGCTGTTTTGCACATAGCGGCCTGAGCCGTCTTTGTAGTCACGCTCTTTGATCCAGTTGCCGGCAAACACCGCATCAAATTTGTCATACTGCGCAAAGGCCGCGCCGCCTTTGTTGTAGCCTTGGTTGCTGTGTACGCCATAATTGAGCTTGAAGCCATAAGGTTTGTCGCCTTGCAGCAAATCTTTAGCGTCCACTGTGCGCGCCACAATCGAGCCGCCTGTGGCCCCAATGCCCGCGCTGGCCGCGCCACTGCCTTTGTGTACGCTGACCACTTTCACCAAAGACGGGTCTAGCATAAAGCGCCCTTGGTGGTGGAACAACATGGTGTCGGAATAGCCGTTATCGACTTTCAAATCAATTTGATCTTGCCCAAGGCCGCGGATCGTCAGCCACTGTGAGGTGCCGTTGCCGCCGCCAAAGTTAATCGCTGGCTCCTCTTGCAACGCGCCGCGCAAATCGGTTGCGGTGCTGCGGTTGATGTCTTGCAATGTCACCACGTTGGTTTTGTTTTTCACGCCCTCTTTGTCGCCAATCACGCGGATTTCGTCTAGCGTTTCCGCCTGTGCCAAGGCCGTCAACACCAGCATCGGCACCACGCCGAGCACAAATTTTTGGGTTGTTTTCATCGTTGATTCCTTAGGTTATTGTTTAAAAGATAAGTAAAAAGCAGCATCATCAAAATGATGAGAATAATTATCACTATATTTAACAAAAAATCAACGCTATTGATAATTATTGTTATTATCAATTTAACTTGTTGCCGATTTTGTGATCACGCCCGCAAAAACCGCACTTTGGTTTTTCGCAAATTCCCCTTGCAATTTTTGCCCCACGCGGTATCATCTCGTGCTCGATTAACCCTTGGGTTCCCTAACCCCAATTGAAACTAAAAGGTACAATATGATTTCTGCCAATGCGTTATTCAACACGCAACAAAAGCGCCGTGCGCTCGTTTTATTAAGCCTGTTCCACATTCTTATCATTGCCGCGAGCAACTACCTTGTGCAAATCACCTTTGAGGTGAAGGTGCCGTTTTCCAACTTCACCTTTGACAGCACATGGGGCACGCTGACGTTCCCGTTTATCTTCCTCGCCACCGATTTGACTGTGCGCGTGTTTGGCGCGCGTGAGGCGCGCTGGATCATTTTTATGGTGATGATCCCCGCACTGTTCATCAGCTATATTGTGTCAACCTTGTTTGTCGATCAGCAATACCAAGGCCTGGCTGCGCTGGCGGAATTTAACCTGTTTGTTTTCCGTATCGCCTTTGCCAGCTTTGCCGCCTATGTGTTTGGCCAGTTGTTGGATGTGTTGGTGTTCAACCGCCTGCGCAAGCTGAAAACCTGGTGGATTGCGCCAAGCTGCTCAATGGTGTTTGGCAGCGCGTTTGATACTTTGCTGTTTTTCAGCATCGCGTTTTATCAAAGCAGCGACCCGTTCATGGCGGAAAACTGGTTTGCCATCGGTTTGGTGGATTATCTGTTCAAGCTCTTCATCGGCTTGCTCTTTTTTGTGCCGACTTATGGCGTGGTGTTGAACTTTATCCTGCGCAAGCTGCAAGCGCTGACCGAGCGCACCGAGTTGGCGGTGAGCTAAGCACCCAACGCATAAAACCAAAACCGCACTTTTGCTCAAAGTGCGGTTTTTTGTTTAACGCAAGAAGTCAGGGATGGTTTTTTCGTAATCAGCGATGGCCTGCTCGTGCTGGAGCGTTAGGCCGATGTTGTCCAGTCCGTTGATTAAGCAGTGTTTACGAAATGGGTCAAGCTCAAAATCATAAACCGCCTCCCCTGCGCGCACTTGCTGGTGCTCAAGGTCAACGGTGATGGGCTGGCCTGGGTTGGCGTGCACCCAGTTGAAGAGGGCATCGACCGCACTTTCACTTAAGCGAATCGGCAGCAGGTGGTTGTTGAGGCTGTTGGAGTAGAAAATATCGGCAAAACTCGGCGCAATCATCACCTTGATGCCATAATCCGCCAGCGCCCACGGCGCGTGCTCACGCGACGAGCCACAGCCAAAATTCTCCCGTGCGAGCAAAATGCTCGCCCCTTGATATTGCGGAAAGTTGAGCACAAATTGCGGGTTCGGCTGGCGGCCTTGCTCATCGAGGTAGCGCCATTCGTGGAACAAATGCTTGCCAAAGCCCACGCGGGTGACCGCTTGCAAAAATTGCTTTGGGATGATGGCATCGGTGTCGACATTGGCGGCATCGAGTGGCACCACAAGCCCTGTGTGTTGTTTAAACCCTGCCATGTTAAGCCTCCTCAAGTGTGCGAATGTCGGTGAATTTGCCAAACACCGCGGCGGCGGCGGCCATCGCGGGGCTGACAAGGTGGGTGCGCCCATTGCGCCCTTGGCGGCTTTCAAAATTGCGGTTGCTGGTCGACGCGCAGCGCTCCCACTCGCCAAGGCGGTCGTCGTTCATCGCCAAGCACATCGAGCAGCCCGGCAAGCGCCATTCAAAGCCCGCGTCGATAAAGATTTTATCCAAGCCTTCACGCTCCGCCTGCGCGCGCACCAAGCCTGAGCCGGGCACCACCAGCGCTTGCACGCCACGGGCGACTCTGCGCCCTTTGGCCACGGCAGCGGCAGCGCGCAAATCTTCAATCCGCGAGTTGGTGCACGAGCCGATAAAGACTTTATCCACCGCCACATCACAAAGTGCGGTGTCAGGCACCAGCCCCATGTATTCCAGCGCCTTTTGCGCCGATTGCCGCGCGATCGGGTCGGCCATGGCGGCCGGGTCAGGCACACATTGGTCGATGGCAATCACCTGGCCTGGGTTGGTGCCCCAAGTCACTTGTGGCGCAATCTCGGCAGCTTCCAGCACCACTTCGGTGTCGAACTGGGCGTCGTCATCGCTTTTCAGCGTTTTCCAGTACGCTACTGCACGCTCCCACATCTCGCCTTTCGGCGCAAAAGGGCGGCCTTTGAGGTAGGCAAAGGTGGTTTCATCGGGGGCGATCAAGCCTGCTTTGGCGCCCATTTCAATCGCCATATTGCACACTGTCATGCGCCCTTCCATCGAGAGATCGCGGATCGCTTCGCCGCAAAATTCCACCACATGGCCAGTGCCGCCTGCCATGGTGGTTTTGCCGATGATCGCCAAAATAATGTCTTTCGCCGTGATGCCTGAGCGCACTTTGCCGCGCACTTCAATTTTCATCGTCTTAGCGCGCGCTTGTTTTAAGGTTTGCGTGGCGAGCACGTGCTCAACCTCCGAGGTGCCGATGCCAAAGGCCAGCGCACCAAAGGCGCCGTGGGTGGCGGTGTGCGAGTCGCCACACACAATCGTCATGCCCGGCAGCGTCAAACCCTGCTCAGGCCCCACCACATGCACAATGCCTTGCTTTTCATTTTGCAAATCATAAAGGGAAATGGCGTTCGCTTGGCAATTTTTGTCCAGCTCTTGCACCTGAATGCGCGCCTGCTCGCCACAAGCGGCAGGGTCACGGCTTTGGGTGGAGATGCTGTGATCCATCGTGGCGAACGTTTTTTCAGGCGAGCGCACCTTGCGCCCGGCCACGCGCAGGCCATCAAACGCTTGCGGACTGGTCACCTCATGCATCAAATGGCGGTTGATGTACAAAATCGGCGTCTCCCCTGCCACCTCACGCACCACATGGGCATCAAATAATTTTTCGTATAATGTTTTTGCCATAATTATCACCCACTAAATTTTGATAAAAATTGAATTAACTGCATACCATGCAACATTGGCCGCTAGAAACCACATAAAAAGTGCAACACCAGTATCAAAAATCACCCACGCTTTGCGGTTTTGGAACAGTTTTAACGCAAAGCGTGAAAAATAAGCTATGCTGAAAAACCATACCGCTGAGGCCATCCATGCGCCCGTGATAAACTGCCACTTGCCTAGTTGATCGAGCTGAGCGGCAACCCCACCGACAACCACAACGGTATCTAAATAAACGTGCGGGTTTAGCATCGTGATCGCCAATGCCGCCGCAATCGATGATCCAACTGACGAGCGCTGTTGTTTAAGGCTGAAATCGTGCTGATAATCACCCTTGCGCGCGGTTTTCCATGCCTGCCAACCACACCAACATAAAAATGCAACCGCCAAACAAGAAATCACCAATGTCACCCAAGGATTAATTGTCGCCACGGCTCCCACAAAGAAAACGCCCACAAACATCAGCAACACATCACATAAAAAACACACAAAGGCGATCACCATCGCATTATTGCGAACAATGCCGTTTTTGATCACAAATACGTTCTGCGCGCCAATGGCCATGATCATGCTACCCGATAGCAATAAACCGTAGATGAAGTTTTCCATTCTGCGTTATGCCTACTTAATCACCTTTTATCGCTGATGCAATCAAATCCCCCATTTCACGGGTGGAAATGGCTTGGCTTTGGTCGCTGAGGTCGGCGGTGCGGTGGCCTTGGGCGAGCACGGTTTTGACCGCACTTTCAATCTCATCGGCGGCTTTGTCGAGTGCGAAGCTGTAGCGCAGCATCATCGCAGCGGAGAGGATTTGCGCAATCGGGTTGGCAATGCCGCGCCCTGCAATATCTGGCGCGGAGCCGCCCGCGGGTTCATAAAGCCCAAAGCCTTTTTCGTTAAGGCTGGCAGACGGCAGCATGCCCATGGAGCCTGTGATCATCGCGCATTCATCGGAGATGATATCGCCAAACATATTTGAGCAGAGCAACACATCAAAAAAGTGCGGTTGCTTAATCAGCTGCATGGTGGCGTTGTCGATGTAGAGGTGATCGAGCGTGACATCGGGGTAGTCTTTCGCCACCTCGCACACCACCTCACGCCACAGCACGGAGCTGGTGAGCACGTTGGCTTTGTCGATGGAAGTCACGTGCTTACGGCGCTTGCGCGCGCTATCAAAGGCGATGCGGGCGATGCGCTCAATTTCAAAACGGTGATAAATCTCGGTGTCGAACGCATATTCGTTCGCGCCCTCGCCGTCGCGGCCTTTGGGCTGACCAAAGTAAATGCCGCCTGTCAGCTCACGCACGCACACAATGTCAAACCCCGTGGCGGCGATGTCGGCACGCAGTGGGCAGAATTGTTCTAACCCACGGTACAACGTGGCGGGGCGCAGGTTGCAAAAAAGCCCAAAATGCTTGCGCAGTGGCAGCAAGGCGCCGCGCTCAGGCTGCTCGGCTGGCGGCAAGTGCTCCCATTTTGGCCCGCCAACAGAGCCAAACAACACCGCTTGCGCCTGCTCGCAGCCGTCAATGGTCGCCTGTGGCAAGGCACAGCCGTGGCTGTCGATCGCCACACCGCCCACATCATAATGGCGGAGGTTGAACCGCACTTGGTGTTTTTGCGCCACCGCACTTAACACCTTTTCTGCCTCGTGCATAATTTCAGGGCCGATGCCGTCGCCGGGTAATACTGCAATGTTAAATTCGTTCATTATACTGTCTCCAAATGGGCTTTTTTACCTTTAAAATCTGCCACTTTTTGCGCCATGTAGATGGCGTTGATGGCGTGAATCAATGCGCGCGCGGAGGCCTCGACAATGTCTGTGGCCAGCCCCACGCCGTGAAAGCGCCGCGCGCTGTGCTCCACCACAATGTCCACCTGCCCAAGCGCGTCTTTGCCCTCGCCTTTGGCGCTGAGCTTGTAGTTGACCACATTCAAATCCAGCCCCGTGATGCGCTGCAAGCAGTTGTAAACCGCATCCACCGCGCCATTGCCGGTTGCCGCATCAAGGTGCACCTTGTCGTCCAAACGCACCCGCACCGAGGCGGTGGCCGGCAGGTGGCTGACCGATTGCACCGAGATGGAATCGAGCTGCAGGCGGTCGCCCTCGCCTTGTTGCATGTCGATAAACGCCAGCGCTTCTAAGTCGTAGTCAAACACTTGCCCTTTTTTGTCCGCCAGCGCCAAAAAGGCGGTGTAGAGTTTGCCCAAATCGTAATCTTGCTCGCCGTAGCCCATCTCTTGCATATGGCTTTTCACCGCCGCGCGGCCTGAACGCGCAGTTAAGTTCAATTTTTCTTTTTTCAGCCCAATGCTTTCCGGCGAGAGGATTTCATAAGTGTTGGCATTCTTCAGCATGCCATCTTGGTGAATGCCTGAGGAGTGGGCGAACGCGTTGCTGCCCACGATCGCTTTGTTGGGCTGGATTGGCATATTGCACATTTGGCTAACCATTTGGCTGACGCGATAAATTTCTTTGGTGTTGATATTGGTATCGACTTTAAACAGATCGTGGCGGGTTTTCAGCGCCATCACCACCTCTTCTAACGAGCAATTGCCCGCGCGCTCGCCAATGCCGTTGATGGTGCACTCAATTTGGCGCGCGCCTTGTTGCACCGCACTTAATGAATTGGCGGTGGCCATGCCGAGATCGTTATGGCAGTGCACGGAGATGATCGCTTTGTCGATATTCGGCACGCGGTTCATCACCTGGTGGATAATCTCGCCAAACTGGTTTGGCACGGTGTAGCCCACGGTGTCGGGGATGTTGATGGTGGTGGCGCCTGCATCAATCGCCGCTTCAACGATGCGGCAGATGTTGTCGATGCCCGTGCGGCCGGCGTCCTCGCAGGAGAACTCAACATCATCAGTGTAGTTGCGTGCGCGTTTGACCGCACTTTGCGCCATCGCGACCACGTCGTCAAAGCTGCGTTTGAGTTTGGCCTCCACATGCAACGCGGAGGTGGCAATAAAGGTGTGAATACGAAACTGCTCTGCCACGCGCAGCGCCTCAAAGGCGGCGTCGATGTCTTTGTCCACCGCGCGGGCCAAGGCGGCCACGCGGGCGTTTTTGATGTTTTGCGCAATGGTTTGCACCGAGTTGAAATCCCCCGCGGATGACACCGGGAAGCCCACTTCCATCACGTCCACGCCTAAACGCTCGAGTGCGAAGGCAATTTGCAATTTTTCTTTCACCGTGAGGCTGGCACTGAGCGCCTGCTCGCCGTCACGCAACGTTGTGTCAAAAATAATCACTTTATCGCCCATGTTCACTCCTTTGGCTATCAACAGTTATAAAAAAACCCGCAACAAGTGCGGGTTGTGTGGGCAAAAATTATGCTTTATCCACGCTCAAACCGCACATCACAGATGCGCAAGAGAGCGAGAAGTAGAGAAGAAACTTGGAATATAAACATAATCAAACCACGTAAAAAGGTAAAAAGTAAAAACTCAATGTCGGGGTTAATAATACGCGCACAATCACTAAAGTCAAGGCTAAAAACAGGATTTTTGTCTGAAATATTTATTTATCACGTTAAAATATTAGCTATTTATGCTGATAATAAAAATAATCAAGAGATATTATATTATTTAAAACCAAAACAGTAGCACATCTCACCCAGGCAGCGCGGGTGAACTAGCAGATCCTGCTTTTGATTAAAAATGTGATTTCTATTTGTTTTTATGCCCGCAATCAGGGAAAATAGCCCCATTTGAAACACTAAAAGTGAAGATTATGTCTGAAAAAGCCTATCCAGAGCAGGTCAACAAACGCCGCACCTTTGCGATCATCTCCCACCCCGATGCAGGGAAAACCACCATCACCGAAAAAGTGTTGCTTTATGGGCAAGCGATTCAAACCGCGGGCACTGTGAAAGGCCGCGGCAACGCCCAGCACGCCAAATCAGACTGGATGGAGATGGAAAAACAACGTGGGATTTCAATCACCACCTCGGTGATGCAATTCCCGTATAACGGCTGCTTGGTGAACTTGCTCGACACCCCAGGGCATGAGGACTTTTCAGAAGATACCTACCGCACGTTGACCGCAGTGGACAGCTGCTTGATGGTGATTGACTCGGCCAAAGGGGTTGAGGAGCGCACCATTAAATTGATGGAAGTCACCCGCTTGCGCGACACGCCGATTTTGACCTTTATGAACAAGCTCGACCGCGACATTCGTGACCCGATGGAGCTGCTTGATGAGGTGGAAAGCGTGTTGAAAATTCACTGTGCGCCAATCACCTGGCCAATTGGCTGCGGCAAATTGTTCAAGGGCGTTTATCACCTCTACAACGATGAAACCTACCTCTACCAAAGCGGCCAAGGCCACACCATTCAAGAGGTGCGCGTGATCAAGGGGCTGGATAACCCAGAACTGGAAAGTGCGGTCGGCGAGGATCTGGCCCAGCAATTGCGCGACGAGCTCGAGCTGGTGCAAGGCGCGTCTAACCCATTTGATTTAGAACTCTTTTTAAGCGGCGAGTTGACGCCGGTGTTCTTCGGCACCGCGCTGGGCAACTTTGGCGTCGATCATATGCTCTCAGGTCTCACCGAATGGGCACCCACCCCGCAGCCGCGGCAAAGCGATGTGCGCGAGGTCAGCCCATTTGAAGACAAGCTCACCGGCTTTGTGTTCAAAATTCAAGCGAATATGGACCCCAAACACCGCGACCGCGTGGCCTTTATGCGTGTGGTGTCAGGCAAATATGAAAAGGGCATGAAGTTCCACCACGTGCGCATTGGCAAAGACATTGTGATTTCTGACGCGCTGACCTTTATGGCAGGCGATCGCGCCCACGCTGACACCGCCTTTGCCGGCGACATCATCGGGCTGCACAACCACGGCACCATTCAAATTGGCGACACCTTCACCCAAGGCGAGGCGCTGAAATTCAGCGGCATCCCAAACTTTGCGCCAGAATTGTTCCGCCGCATTCGCTTGAAAGATCCACTCAAACAAAAACAACTGCTCAAAGGCTTGGTGCAGCTCTCAGAAGAGGGCGCGGTGCAAGTCTTCCGCCCGCTGATTAATAACGATTTGATTGTTGGCGCGGTGGGTGTGTTGCAGTTTGATGTGGTGGTTGCCCGGCTGAAAAGTGAATACAACGTGGAGGCCATTTATGAGCCGGTGAATGTCACCACCGCGCGCTGGGTTGAATGCCCCGATGAGAAAAAGTTTGACGAATTTAAGCGCAAAAATGAGCAACATCTCGCGCTCGACGGCAGCGATCATTTGACGTATATCGCGCCGACGATGGTGAATTTGAACCTCACCCAAGAGCGCTACCCTGATGTGGCCTTTTTCAAAACAAAAGAGCATTAATCCCAAAACGCGCCGCCAGTAAAAGTGCGGTTGGAGATGACTTAAATCAAAAACTGTAAAATATGATACATTTTTTGTACAACGTTATGTTATAGTCTCGTTGCAAAGATGCAATAAATTTTTTACGATGTAGCTTATTGTGAACGAACACGACTGACAAGTGGATGGATTATGCAAACGCCAAAAATATTAATTGTTGAAGATGAAGCAGTAACCCGTAACACCTTGAAAAGCATTTTTGAAGCTGAAGGTTACCTTGTTTTCGAAGCAGCGGACGGCAACAAAATGCATGCCATTTTAAACGATCACACCATCGATTTAGTGATTATGGACATCAATTTGCCAGGCAAAAATGGCTTGATGCTCGCCCGTGAGCTGCGTGAAAACGCCGACACCGCGTTGATGTTTTTAACCGGGCGCGACAACGAGGTGGACAAAATCCTCGGCCTTGAAATTGGCGCCGATGATTACATCACCAAGCCATTCAACCCACGCGAGCTGGCCATTCGTGCGCGCAATTTGCTGCAACGCACCATGGGCGACAAAGAGGGCTTCAATGCCGAGCATGTGGAGTCTTACCGCTTTAATGGCTGGACGTTGGATCTCAACAGCCGCACGCTGATTTCACCTAATGGTGAGGCCAGCAAGCTGCCGCGCAGTGAGTTCCGCGCGCTGCTGCACTTTTGCGAAAATCCGGGCAAAATTCAAACTCGCGAAGATTTGCTGAAAAAAATGACCGGCCGTGAGCTCAAACCGCACGATCGCACCGTGGATGTCACCATCCGCCGCATTCGCAAACATTTTGAAAGCTGCCCTGACACCCCTGAAATCATCGCCACCATTCACGGCGAGGGCTATCGCTTTTGCGGTGAGTTTGAATAACCGCACTTTGCTTTTTTCAGGCACAAAAAACCACCCGCGGGTGGTTTTTAATCAAGTGCGGTTATTTTTCAGTTTCAACACCACAGTTTCACCCACAACGGCTTGGCCGGCGGATTTTTCCATGCTGGTGATTTCATCCATGTTGGAGATCACAACCGGTGTTAGCACCGATTTTGCTTTTTCTTCCAGTAAAGCGAGGTCGAATTCAATCACGGTGTCGCCTTTTTTCACTTCTTGGCCTTCTTCGGCAATGCGAGTGAAGCCTTCACCTTTGAGCTCAACGGTGTCGATACCAAAGTGAACAAAAAGCTCTACGCCTTCTTTGGATTCCATTGAGAACGCGTGATTGGTTTCAAAGATTTTACCAATAACACCATCAATTGGGGCAACGATTTTGTTGCCAGTTGGGCGAATCGCGATGCCGTCACCGACGATTTTTTCTGAAAACACAACATCTGGTACGTCTTCAATGTTGACAATTTCACCTGACAGCGGGGCATAGATCTCCACCTCTGCGCCTTTATTGTCTTTTGAACCAAAAAGTTTGTCGAATAAACCCATCTTTGCTCTCCTGTTTTAATTCAAATCGGTAGTATATTACCCGAATTTTCGGCGTTTGTATCTAGTTTAGGCCATTTTCTGTTAAAAAGTCCGCAATTTTCGCCTCAATATCCGCCGCGGTTGGCTGCTCGAGCACCTCTGCGGCGAGACGTTGCGCGTCTTCATAGTTGACGTTGCGAATCAATTTTTTAATCCGTGGGACAGAAATCGCACTCATACTAAATTCATCCAAGCCCATGCCAAGCAGCAACAGTGTCGCGCGCTCGTCGCCGGCGAGCTCACCGCACATGCCTGTCCATTTGCCTTCGGCGTGGGAGGCATCAATCACTTGTTTAATCAAATTCAACACCGACGGTGTCATTGGATTATACAAGTGCGAAATCAGCTCATTGCCGCGGTCCACCGCCAAGGTGTATTGGGTCAAATCGTTGGTGCCGATGCTGAAGAAATCCACCTCTTTGGCCAAAAAGCGTGCATTGACCGCCGCCGATGGCGTTTCGACCATCACGCCCACTTGAATGTTTTCATCAAAGGCTTTGCCCTCGTTGCGCAGCTCTTGTTTCAGCTCAGCCAACACCGCTTTGAGGGTGCGGATTTCTTCGACTGAAATCACCATCGGGAACATCACCGCCAGCTTACCAAAAGCTGAGGCACGCAGCACCGCGCGCAATTGCGCGTTGAGGATTTCGCGTTTGTCCAGTGCGATACGAATCGCACGCCAGCCCAAGAACGGGTTCATCTCTTTTGGCAGGTTCAAATACGGCAGATCTTTATCACCGCCGATGTCCATGGTGCGCAGCACCACCAAGCGGCCGTCCATCGCCTCCACCACATCTTTGTAGGCTTTGAACTGCTCTTCTTCCGTTGGCAGCTGGTCGCGGTCCATAAACAAAAATTCTGTGCGATACAGCCCCACACCTTCTGCGCCGTTGCGTTGCGCGCCATCCACATCACGAATGGTGCCGATGTTGGCGCACGCCTCCACGCGGCGGCCGTCTAAGGTCACCGCTGGCAAATCTTTGAGTTTATCCAGCTCGGCTTTTTCCGCCGCGAGGGTTTGTTGCAAGGTTTTGATTTTTTTCCAACTCTTTGGTGTTTGGATTGATCAACACGCGGTTGTTTTGGGCGTCCAATACGAGCATATCGCCATTTTTGATCCGCCGTGTGGCCACGTTGGTGCCCACAATGGCTGGCAGCTCAAGGGAGCGGGCCATAATCGAGGTGTGCGAGGTGCGCCCGCCGATGTCGGTGACAAAGCCGAGCACTTTATCCAAATTGAGCTGAGCGGTTTCAGACGGGGTGAGGTCATTGGCGACCAAAATCACCTCGTCTTTGATTTCGCCTAAATCCACAATCGTCATGCCCAAAATATTTTTCAGCAAACGGTTGCCGATGTCGCGAATGTCACCCGCGCGCTCTTTGAGGTATTCATCATCAATCTCAGAGAGCATCGCCACTTGTTGGTCAATCACGGTGCTGGCGGCCATATCGGCGGTCACCAGCTCATCTTTAATAAAGGCGACGATTTCTTCTTCCAGCTCTTCGTCTTCGAGGATCATCAAATGACCGTCGAAAATCGCTCCCTTTTCTTCGCCCAAGGTGCGCGTGGCTTTTTCTTTAATCGCCTCAAGTTGCTCAACCGCTTTGGCGCGGCCATCATAAAAGCGTTTCACTTCGCTTTCAACTTGCGACGCGGTGATAGGCTTGGTGTTAAGCACAATGTCTTCTTCTTTTAATACCAATGCCTTACCAAACACAATACCTGGAGATGCTGGGATACCTGAAATCATAATCCGCCCTTATTGTAGGAGTTAATCACAAACCAAACCGCTATTGAAAAGTGCGGTTATTCCAATGTTGGGATCAAAGCCACCAAATGCTCAACGGCTTTTTCTTCGTCTGCGCCTTCTGCACTGATGGTGATGGTGGTGCCTTGCACCAAGCCTAATGTTTGCAATTTGAACAAGCTTTTCGCGCTGGCGCTTTTGCCGTTTGAGGTCACTTCAATTTTAGATTCAAAGGCTTTGGCCTCTTTCACAAATTGAGCCGCTGGGCGAGTGTGTAAACCGTTTGGAGCTGTGATTGTAACGTCTTTAGAATACATAGCATTTCCTTTTTCGATGGTTGAAATTCGCTCAAGCAACTTTTCAAGCCTGCCAAAGCGCCGTTTACAATTTGTTCATAATTATTTTACTTATAAAATAATTATTTTTAATAAGTATCACCATTCTCTGGCAAGAATCAAGCGGCAAACTTTCGAAATATGATTTACTGCACAGTTTTTAAATCAAAAAGTTCAAAAATTAACCACTTAAACCGCACTTTGCTGGATTATCCACCAGCGTAACCGCACTTTTGCCCCACAATCTGTGTGAACGTGATGTTAAAAATCAAACGCCTAATCCGCCGTGACAAAATGGCGCTGGGCTTTATTTTCCGACAGCGCCGTGATTAAGCGGTGATAATTGTCATAGCGCTCACGGCTGATTTCCCCACGCTCCACCGCCGCACGAATGGCGCATTGCGGGTCGTCAAGGTGGGTGCAGTCACGGAACTTGCAGCCGCCTAAAAACGGCTGAAATTCGCGGTAGCCCTTGGTGATCGCCGCCACATCCAAGTGCCACACACCAAATTCGCGAATGCCAGGCGAGTCAATCACCTCGCCGCCGTGTTCAAGGCGCAGCAAGCGCGACACCGTGGTGGTGTGCTGGCCGAGGCGGGAGGTTTCACTCACCTCGCCGGTGCCAAGATCTAAACTGGCGTCAACCGCGTTGAGCAGGCTGGATTTGCCCACCCCCGACTGCCCCACCAAAATCGAGCAGCCCGCGTGCAGCAAGGCGGCAAACGCATCAATCCCTTCCCCGCTCTCGCTGGAGACAAACAGCACCTGATAGCCAATGTCGCGATAGATGGCAAACTGCGCCTCAAGCGCACGCCGGCGCGCGGCATCGGCGAGGTCAATTTTATTGAGCACCAAAATTGGCTCAAAGCCGATGTTTTCACAAATCACGATGTAGCGGTCAATGATATTGGTGGAAAAATCCGGCAGCAGCGCAGAGACGACAAAAATGCGGTCAATATTGGCGGCAATCGGCTTGATGCCGTCGTAATAATCCGGGCGCGAGAGCACGTTCTGCCGCGGCTGCACCGCTTCAATCACGCCGCTGATGCCTTGCAGCTGCTCGTGGCCTTCACGCCAGAGCACGTTGTCGCCCACCACCAAGCTTGGGATGGTGCGCCGCACATTGCAGCGAAACACCGCCCCGTGCGCGTCTTCCACGTCGGCATGCACCGAATAGCGGGAAATCACACGCCCTTGGCGCATCTCGCCGAGCATCGCCTCTTGCCACTCCACGTCTTTGTGCTGGCGCCCACGGTGGGCGCTGAGTGCGCGCTGATGGTTCGATTTAATGCGTCGTTTTTGATTTTGGGTTAACTTTTTTTTGCCCAACGGAGCCTCTCTTGCGTGATTTTCAGGTACAATACGCTATATTTTAATCAGGATAGAGTGACTATGCCAACAGATAAACACAATCTTATTTGGATTGACCTTGAAATGACAGGCCTTGAGCCAGAAACTGACCGCATTATTGAAATTGCCACCATTGTGACCGACAAAGATCTCAACATTTTAGCCGAGGGCCCTGTGCTGGCGGTGCATCAAAGTGATGAGGTGCTCGCGGGCATGAATGCGTGGTGTGTCAAAACCCACAGCGCCAATGGTTTGATTGAGCGTGTGCGCCAAAGCAAGCTCACCGAGCGCGCCGCCGAGCTGCAAACGTTGGATTTTTTGAAGCAGTGGGTGGGCAAAAACTGTTCGCCGATTTGTGGCAACAGTGTGGCGCAAGACAAGCGTTTTTTGTTTAAGTATATGCCTGAGCTGGCCGATTATTTTCATTATCGTTATTTGGATGTCAGCACGCTCAAGGAGCTGGCCGCGCGCTGGAAGCCGGAGATTTTAAGCGGTTTTAGTAAGCAAAATACGCATTTGGCGCTGGATGATATCCGTGAGTCTATTGCGGAACTGGCCTATTATCGTGAGAAGTTGTTTGATCTTGAGGCGAAATAGGCGCGAGTGTGCAATTCTCAACCGCACTTTGGTTTAAATTTCAGCAATTAAATTTTTGGTGTGAATTTTCGCTTGCAAGGTGTGGAGAATTTTGTATAATGCACCTCGTTAACAAGTTAACACGATGCGGGAATAGCTCAGTTGGTAGAGCACAACCTTGCCATGGTTGGGGTCGCGAGTTCGAGTCTCGTTTCCCGCTCCAAAAAAAACACACTTTCGGGTGTGTATTTTTTTGTCTAAAATTCACCCCACCGCACTTTTTTTTATTACTCCGTTATCACGTTTTTTCTTGCTCTCTTTGATAACTCCGTCATCGCTATCTTTTCCGCCTGCGGCGGGTGCCCTTTTTTCTGCCATCACTCCGTCATCGCGCTACGGTTTCGCCGTTGGCGACTTCCTTTCTTTGCTTGTCCAAAGAAAGGAAGCAAAGAAACGACATTTTGCCCCTGTCCATAAGATATTCGCTTAGCGCCAAATTGCTACTCGCTGAAGGATCACACCCTCCCTCGCCTAGCACTTTAGGCACCCGCTCAACATCTTATTCCGGGGGCGGGGGTGGATCTCTGAATTTTGTTTTCTGAAAAGGCAAAGTGCGGTTTTGCGATCTAAGCGACCGCACTTTGATGTTTAAGACACGGAGCGTTGTAGTTCGATCCGCCATTTTTCGCGCGGAAATGGAGCGGTTGGGTAAATTTCAAGGAAGCATTTGAGCGCCTGCATCAAATGCGACGTAGAAATTCCCAACAAGCGAGATTTCCTTAAAAATGGCAACGCCGTTTCTTTTCCCGATTTCTTTGGGCGAGCAAAGAAATCGGGTCGCCAACGGCGAAACCGTAGCGCCATGACGGAGTCATGAAAGAGAAAAGTGCGGTCGCCGCCGCAGGCGGAACTGCGATAGTCATGACGGAGTCATGAAAGAAAATAGATCACCAAAAAAAAGAGATGACGGAGTTATCAAAACAAAAGTGCGGTTACAATCAAACCCTAACGCGACTGCTCATAAAGCGCCATCGCCTGCGGCAACAAACGCTCCAAATTCGCCTGCCGCGCCGCATTGGTTGGATGCGTTGACAAAATACTCTCAATCGTATTGCCCGAGCCACCCGTGGCTTGACTCATCTTCTCCCACAAATGCGGCGCCGCTTGCGGATTAAAGCCCGCCTTGGCCATCAACATCAGCCCCACCTCATCGGCCTCCGTCTCATTACTGCGCGAAAACGGCTTATTCAACCCATATTCCTGCGTCAACCCAATCACCGGGCGAAAATCCACCCCCGTGACCGCCGCCACCGCCACCGAGCTAATCTCCGCCAAAATGCCCGTTGCCATGTTAAAATTCACACTCTGCTTGCCGTGCTCCTTCAACGCATGCGCCATCTCATGGCCCATCACGGTGGCAATCTCATTGTCGTTGAGCTGCAGGCGGTCAACCAGGCCTGTGTAAAACATCATCTTGCCGCCCGGCATCGCCCACGCGTTGAGCTCATTGTTTTTCATCACCGTGATTTCCCACGCAAACGGCACGCCGGTTTCGTTTTCCTTCTCGGCAACAGGTTTGAGGCGGGCAAACACACGGTGAATGCGCTTGGCGGTGGCGGAGCTGGTGTCTACCATGCCTTGCGCGCGCATTTTTGACACCGCTTGGGTGTAGCTGCTCGCGGCTTCTTGGTTCACGCTGCGCGTGTCGGCACAGCCTGTGATGATGCCCAACGCCAGCGCTGCGGCCAGCCAAAATGATTTTGTCATAACACCCCCGATTTGCATAAAAAAACCGCACTTTGTGCATAAAGTGCGGTTCATTTTACTTAACTTTAAACGAGATTGCTATTTTTTTGCCGCGCGTTCAAAGGAGGTACGGATTTCTTCGCGCGCAGCGTCCACGCCTTCCCAGCCGTCGACTTTAACCCATTTGCCTTTTTCAAGCGCTTTGTAGTTTTCAAAAAAGTGCTGGATTTGGCCTTTGAGCAGTTCTGGCACATCGTTGATGTCTTTGATGTGGTCGTATTCTTTGCTCAATTTGGTGTGTGGCACAGCGATGAGTTTGGCGTCTTCGCCGCTTTCATCGGTCATTTTCAACACACCCACTGGGCGACAGCGGATCACCGAGCCTGGCAGCAGTGGATACGGGGTTGGCACCAACACGTCCACTGGGTCGCCGTCAAGCGAGAGGGTGTTGTTGATGTAGCCGTAGTTGGCTGGGTAAAACATCGCGGTGCCCATGAAACGGTCAACGAAAATCGCGCCGGTTTCTTTGTCCACTTCGTATTTGATTGGGTCTGCATTGGCAGGGATTTCAATCACAACATAGATGTCATCTGGCAGTTCTTTGCCAGCTGGAACGTTTTTTAAGCCCATAATATTTCCTTTTTTGTTTGCTCAATGGGGCGATTATGCCCCAATTGGTGAATTTTGTCGAGTGACCGCACTTTACGCTTTCGGCAATTTGCCCACCAGCTCCACCGCCGCGCCGATGTAGCGCTCTGGCGTGAGCGTTTTAAGCCGCGCTTTTTCCGCCTCAGGGATGGCAAGCGTTTCGATAAACTGCTGCATCGCGGCTTTGTCCACGCGTTTGCCACGGGTTAGCTCTTTGAGTTTTTCATACGGTTTTTCAATGCCGTAGCGGCGCATCACGGTTTGGATCGGCTCGGCGAGCACCTCCCAGTTGTGGTCAAGCTCGTCACGCAGGTGCGCTTCGTTGACCTCAAGCTTGCTGATGCCTTTGCGTGTGGCGGCGTAGGCAATCAAGCAATAGCCCAAACCTACACCGAGGTTGCGCAGCACGGTGGAGTCGGTCAAATCCCGCTGCCAGCGAGAGACAGGCAGTTTGGCGCCCAAGTGCGCCATCACGGCGTTGGCCAGGCCAAGGTTGCCTTCGGAGTTTTCAAAGTCGATGGGGTTGACTTTGTGCGGCATGGTGCTCGAGCCAATTTCGCCGGCGATGGTGCGTTGCTTGAAGTGGTTGAGTGCAATATAGCCCCACATATCGCGGTCAAAGTCGATCACAATGGTGTTAAAGCGCGCCACGCAGTCAAACAGCTCGGCGATGTAGTCATGGGGCTCAATTTGCGTGGTGTACGGGTTCCACGTGATGCCTAAGCTTTCCACAAAGCGTTGGCTAAAGGCGTGCCAGTCGAGCTCAGGGTAGGCGCTCAAGTGCGCGTTGTAGTTGCCCACCGCGCCGTTGATTTTGCCTAAAATCTCACAATTTTGCAGCTGCTTAAGCTGGCGTTGGAGGCGGTAGGCCACGTTTGCCATCTCTTTGCCCACGGTGCTTGGGCTGGCCGGTTGGCCGTGGGTGCGCGAGAGCAGCGGGATGGCTTTGTATTGCTCAGCCAAGTGTTGCACATCCGCCAAGATTGCCTGCCATGCGGGGGTCAAAATCTCCTCTTTGGCCGCTTTGAGCATCAACGCGTGGGAGAGGTTGTTGATGTCTTCAGAGGTGCAGGCAAAGTGGATGAACTCACTCACCGCCGCCAGCTCAGGCACAACCGCACTTTGCTCTTTCAAAAAATATTCCACCGCTTTAACATCGTGGTTGGTGGTTTTTTCAATCGCTTTGATGCGCTCGGCGTCTGTCAGCGAGAAGTTGGCCACCAGATCATCTAAAAAGGCATTGGCCTTGTTGCTCAAGGCGGGCACTTCAGGGATTTGCGCGCATTGCGAGAGCGCTTGCAGCCAGCGCACTTCCACGGTGACGCGGTTTTTCAGCAAGCCAAATTCGCTGAAAATGCCGCGCAGTTGTTGGGTTTTGTCGCCATAGCGCCCGTCGATGGGTGAAAGTGCGGTCAAAGGGGTGAGTTGCATAGTCTGTCCTTATTCAATGGAAGCAAGAAGTTGTTGTGCGGTTTGGTAATAGGCCTTGCGGGCAAAAAAGAGCTTGAGTCGCGAGCCGCCCAGCTGGCGCCACAGCACGCTTGAGCGCATGCCACACAGCAGCACGCTGCGAATGCGGTGATGAATGGCGATTTGTTGCAGATATAGCGGCGCGCCTTTCACTTGAATTTTCGCGCCCAAGGGGCTGATGACATCGACATACACACTCGCCACGCTGGCCAAGAATTGGTCGTCGAGCAGCTCAAGGTGCTGATGTTGGCGCGCGAGGTTGCCAATGCGCACGCCCAGCTCGCGATTGGCGTCGGCATTTTTGTTGAGCTTGGCCTCGAGCACCAGCAGGCTCATCCAATAGCGGCCGATGTCGGCGTCAAACTGCCCTTGCGCGCCGCCAAATTGCTCGAGCAAGGTGGTCAGCCCCAGTTTGAGATTGGCCAGATCACCGCCGTAAACATCGAGCGTGTCGCGAGGGGCGGTGTTGAGCAGGCTTTTTAAGCAGGTTTTCATGGCCTGCTCGTCGGCCACGCCTTGGTGAGAAAGTTGATGCACCAATTTGGCGCTTTGGCACACGCCAGCCAGTGCTATTGTCAAATCATGATATGCGTTCGCCATTGCGAAGTAATCCTACTTGTGTGTTTTGAGCAATATACCACCAAATCGCCGTTTGATAAAGCCAGCGCTAGCGCAAGTCTTTGACGTAATAGTTCAGCTCGCGCCAGTGGTACCAACCGCACTTTTGCCAAAATTGATTGCCGACGGCATTGTTAGCAAACACTAACAAGCGCGCCATGGTGACGTTTTTCGCGCGCAGCTCGCGCTCCAAGCGTGCCAGCAGCGCCTGCCCCACGCCTTGGCGCTGGTGACTTTGCGCCACCGCCATGTGATAAAGCGTGGCGCGCCGGCCATCAAAGCCGCACAGCAGCACGCCGATGATGGTGCTGCCATCAAGGGCGACAAAATTCAAATCGGGGTTATGCGCCAAAAAGCGCGCAATGCCCTCGCGGCTGTCGTCTTGCTCGCTCATGCCCATGCCAGGGGTGGCCGCCCAAAGTGCGGTCACCGCGTCATAATCCGTCAAGCGCATGGCGCGCAGTATAATGCCCATCAGCCCAACCGCTGCTCGATAATGCCGCCACCAAGGCACACA